>JACUUS010000008.1 GCA_014859215.1 Dehalococcoidia bacterium
AATAGTACTAGATTCCAACACGCCTCTATATCTTCTGTACCAGCGTCCTGCAGGGGCACGCTTGTATTTGTCCGGTAGATATGATATCATAATCTGGATTGGCTGAGGAAAAGTCGCACAGGAGTCATTTGGGGGCGGCATTTCAGGAGTTGGAATTGGTAACGGAGAAGGAAAAGGCACTCGACTTAGCGATCAACCAGATCGAAAAGCAGTTCGGTAAAGGCTCTATCATGAAACTTGGAGTGGCATCAGCCGGAATAGCGGTTGATGTGATCTCCACTGGCTCACTCTCGCTGGACTTGGCCCTTGGCGTGGGCGGAATCCCACGAGGCAGAATCACCGAGATATTCGGGCCGGAGGCAGCTGGCAAATCAACCCTGTGTCAGCATATACTTGCCGAAGCCCAGAAATCCGGAGGCATGGCTGCATACATCGACGTGGAGCATGCTCTTGACCCCGCATACGCCTCTGCCTGTGGGGTCAGGCTTGATGACCTGTTGGTCTCGCAGCCCGATACAGGGGAACAAGCCCTTGAGATAACAGAAACACTGGTCCGCAGCGGAGCCGTCGATGTAATAGCCATCGATAGTGTGGCGGCACTCGTGCCCCGGGCAGAGATCGAGGGCGAAATGGGCGAGGCGCACGTGGGCCTTCAAGCCCGCCTGATGTCCCAGGCATTGCGCAAACTGACGGCTTCCATAAGCAGGTCCCACACCGCAGTCATATTCGTCAATCAGCTCCGGGAGAAAGTTGGGATTGTATTCGGTAATCCAGAAGTTACTCCCGGGGGGCGGGCTCTGAAGTTTTACAGCTCGCTCCGCATTGACCTGAGGCGGGTTGACAGCATCAAAGTTGGGACCAAGATAACAGGCACCAGGATAAAGGCCAAGGTCGTCAAGAATAAGGTGGCCTCCCCGTTCAGATCGGCCGAATTTGATATCATGTTCGACCGGGGTATCAGCAGAGAGGGCGATGTACTCGATCTGGGCGTGGAGACAGGCTTGGTCAAGAAGAGCGGGGCTTTCTTCTCATTTGACGACATAAGGCTCGGTCAGGGTCGCGAGAACGCTAAGGATTATCTCAGGCAAAACCAGGACCTTGCTCAAGAGATAGAGCGGTTGGTACGGTCCGGTGCGAGTTCTGCTAAGGATACTCGTTCCTTCTCCACCGAAACAGAAATCACTGAAAATTGAGGAATTAAACCCTCCCCCGGCAAATTACTCCGCCAAACGCCTCGTGAAGATGGTTCATTCTTGCCTCAAGCCAATTTAGAGGAAGAAATGAACACGGTATCAGTACTTGAAGCCACCAGGCACAAGGGAAGAGTGCGCATTGTCCTGGACCAGGGTACGACTCTCGAACTGACCAGACATGTAGCTGACAAACTCGGAATTCAACCGGGAAAGACCCTTTGCCTTGCTGAAGTCGAGAAGCTCGTGAATGCTGAGAGGTTCCAGCTTGCCCTCGACCAGGCCCTGAGGTTTCTTGGACCGCGCCCGCGCAGCGAAGCGGAAATAAGAACCAGATTGAGGCGAAATGCCGTCGATGACGAAACGATACTGCAGGTTATTGATGAGCTAAGGACACGGGGCCTGATAGATGACCTCGCTTTTGCCCGATTCTGGTGTGAGAACAGGGAAAGCTTCAAGCCGGCCGGTCGCCGGCTGCTGCGCTTCGAATTGAGGCAGAAGGGACTCCAGGCAAGCACCATTGCCGAGGTTACCGAGGCCGTAGATGAAGAAGAGTGCGCCTACCAGGCGGCGGTTGGCAGGGCTGCGAGACTGTCCAGACAAGACTACGCCGCATTCAGGCAGGACCTGGGCTCCTTCCTCAAACGTCGTGGATTTGGATATGACCTGATTAAGAGTACCATGGATCGCGTTTGGCGAGAGCAAGATTCAGCCATGAGATAGGAGAAAGGTATTCCAAAATGTTGACTTTGATAGTCGCTGTAATCGTTGCTTTGTTTATAGGCCTGGCCTTTGGCTACTTCAGCAGGAAAACCTTGCTGTCCAGAATGACCCAACAAGCCGAAACTGAGGCGGCCCGGATCCAGGAAGATGCAATGACCAGGCACAAAGAAGTCCTCCTTGAAGCCAAAGAGGAAGGACTGAAGATAAAGGCGGAAGCGGAAGCTGAAATAAGATCACGAAGATCTGACCTGCACCGGCAGGAAAGACGAATTTCCCAGAAGGAAGAGAACCTGGACCGCAAAATCGAAGCCCTCGAAAAGAGGGAGCGCAACATAGTTGCCAAAGAAAAAGAAGTCGACCGTGCACTGGCCCAGATGGACGAATTCAAGAAGAAGCAAGTCCAGCAACTCGAGCTTATCTCCTGCATGTCGACTGCCGAGGCAAAGGACGTCCTCCTGAGAACGGTGGAAGAAGAGACTCGGCAGGACATGGCTTTGCGGATTCGAGAGGTCGAGAGCCATCTCAAGGAGGAAGCAGACCAGAAAGCAAGAGAGCTTGTGGCAATGGCGATTCAGCGCTGCGCCGCCGATGTCGCCTCCGAAACCACGGTATCCGTTGTGCCCTTGCCCTCGGATGACATGAAAGGCCGGCTCATAGGTCGGGAAGGCCGCAATATCAGGGCCCTGGAAAACGCAACCGGAGTCGATCTAATCGTAGATGATACCCCGGAAGCAGTGACCATTTCGAGCTTCGACCCGGTCCGGCGTGAGATTGCCAGGATCGCCCTGGAGCGGCTCATCCTGGATGGGCGTATTCACCCGGCCCGCATCGAGGAAGTTGTCGGCAAAGCCCGCGATGAAGTCGATGCCATGATCCAGGAAGAAGGGGAACAGGCGGCTTACAAGACAGGCGTAGTCGGTCTTCATCCCGACATAATCAGACTCCTGGGACGGCTGAAATACAGGTTCAGCTACGGGCAGAACGTGCTCATGCATAGTGTGGAGGTATCATACCTGGCCGGCATGATAGCCGCCGAGCTTGGCGCGGATACAAATATCGCCAAGACCGCGGGCCTGCTGCACGATATCGGCAAGGCGGTAGACCAGGAAATCGAGGGCCCGCACGCCACAATCGGGGCGGATATCACGAGGAGGCTGGGCAAATCAATGGAAGTGTCCAGGGCGATCGGGGAACACCACGGCGAAGCCGAGACTACCAGCATCTTCGGTTTCATAGTCGCCGCCGCCGATGCGATCTCCAGTTCGAGACCAGGCGCTCGAAGGGAGTCTCTCGAACAGCACCTGAAACGGCTTGAGGCGCTCGAAAATGTGGCCTCCAGCTTTGCTGGTGTTGAGAAATCCTTCGCCATCCAGGCAGGGCGGGAAGTACGGATCATGGTCAAACCCCAGGAGGTGGATGACCTGACAACCGTCAGGCTGGCGCGTGACATAGTGAAGAAGATCGAGGAAACACTGGAGTACCCCGGCCAGATCAAGATCACCGTCATCCGCGAAACCAGAGCGGTGGACTATGCGAAATAGGGGTCCGGCAAAAGAGGTCCATTGAGAGTACTGATGGTGGGCGATGTCGTAGGACGACCGGGACGGAGAGCGGTGTCGGCGCTGCTGCCGCGATTGCGTGAGGAACACAGGATCGAGCTTGTCGTTGCGAATGGAGAGAATGCTGCCGGAGGAATCGGCATCACGCCGGTTACAGCCCAGGAGCTGCTTCAATCAGGGGTGGATATCATAACCACCGGGAACCATGTCTGGCATCACCGTGAAATAATTCCATATCTAGAGACTCAGCCGGAGCCGCGAATTGTGCGTCCTCTTAACCTGCCGCCCGAGGTGCCGGGCAGTGGCTACATAGTCAAAGATAATGTCATGGTCGTGAACTTGCTCGGGCGGGTTTTCATGGGACACTATGATTGTCCATTCAGGGCTATGGACCGGCTGCTGGAAGAATGCGCGCAAAGACCTCCTGTTGTCCTTGTAGACTTCCATGCCGAAGCGACCGCCGAGAAGATGGCTCTCGGCTGGTACCTTGACGGACGGGTATCGGCTGTCCTTGGCACTCACACTCATGTCGGTACAATTGACGCCAGGATTCTGAACAAGGGCACTGCCTTCGTCAGCGACGTCGGCATGGCCGGAGCGTCGGAATCCGTTATCGGCGATGATATATCATCGGTCATAGACAGATTCCTGACGATGATGCCTCACCGGCTTTCGGCAGGCAGGGGAAAGCCGATTCTGAACTCAGTCCTCCTGGACATCGAGATCGATACCGGTAGGGCGACCTCAATCTCCCGCCTTGATCTGGACCTGGTAGAGTAATGAAAGCTGACCTGCATTTGCACACTACAGCCTCGGACGGGAGATTGAGTCCGCGAGAGTTGGTGAGGAAGGCGTCGGGTATCAATCTCGACGTGATCGCCGTAACCGATCATGATTCCGTCGGCGGCATCGACCCAGCTTTGGAGGAAGCCGGTCATATCCGCGGCATCCTCGTTATTCCCGGGATTGAGATAAACACCGACGTACACGACGGCGAGACTCATATCCTGGGCTACTTCATCGACCACCATGACGAGACCCTCGGCAGAGAGCTTGACGAATTGCGTAATTCAAGATATGAGCGCGGCTGGAAAATGGTGAACAAGCTCCACGACCTGGGCATGAATGTCAAATGGGAAAGAGTGCTGGAGATTGCCGACGGGGGACCGGTCGGAAGGCCTCATATAGCACTTGCCCTTCAGGAGAGGCAATACGTATCTACGATCCGTGAGGCTTTTTCCAGATACATCGGGCGAAATGCTGCGGCATATGTCGAACGGAAGAAGGTGACCCCGCTGGAAGCGCTTAAGTTGATAGCGGAAGCGGGCGGACTGTCGGTTCTCGCCCATCCCGCAGAGATCGACACCCTTGAGTCACTTCTCTCCGAATTGAAGTCAGCCGGGCTGGTCGGTCTGGAAGTGCACTACGCAAGATATACGGCGGATACGATACAGCGCCTGCTCGCCCTGGCGGCCCGGCATGACCTGATACCTACCGGAGGAAGCGACTATCACGGTCTGGATAACACTGTCGGGGTTGAAATCGGTACTGTCGGCCCTCCGCAGGAATCCGTGGAGCGGCTTCTGGCTGTTTCAAAGCAAAGGAGGATGGTGACGTGATACTTGACTCCAGGGAAATCCAGGAAATCCTTCCCCACAGGTGGCCTTTCCTTCTCGTTGACAAAGTGCTGGAACTGGTCCCGGGGGAAAGCGCTGTTGGCATCAAGAATGTATCCGCCGGCGAACTATTCTTCCCCGGGCACTTTCCGGGACATCCAATATTCCCCGGGGTGCTTATCGTCGAGTCGCTTGCCCAACTCGGTGCGATCGGCGTCCTGAGCATGCCGGAGCATAAAGGCAAACTGGTGCTCTTTGCGGGCATTGACGGGTTCCGCTTCCGTGGGCCGGTCTACCCTGGGGACACGCTAAGACTGGAGGTTAGTTTCACAAAAATGCGTGGGCCTATCGGCAAAGGTACGGCAAAAGCGTCAGTTGAAGGCAAGACAGTCGCTTCGGGCGAACTCACCTTTGCTCTGGCCGAACGTTGATACCCGCGAATAGCTAACTGACATGAAGTGTGAGCGTCACCCCTCAGTAGAGACAAACCTTGCCTGCGGCAAATGCCTGCAGCCTGTTTGCCCGAAGTGCCTCGTGCAAACTCCCGTGGGTGTACGGTGCAAAGACTGTGCTGGCATGAAGCGTCTGCCGGTCTACAGTATCCCGTGGACATTCTATTTGAGGGCAATTGGAGCAGGCCTTGCAGCCGCTGCGGTCCTGGGCGTAGTCTGGTCCTTTCTCAGTTTGGGACTGTTCACGATATTGATCGGGGCCGGAGTGGGCTACGCTATCTCGGAGGCCATCAGTCTCGCCGTGAATCGCAAGCGCGGACCGGGCCTTCAACTGATAGGCGCAGTCGCCATGATCGTAAGCTTCCTGGTTCGGGGGATGCTCATCGCACCGTTTCCCACCCTGAGCGTTTACGTTGGTGTTTACGCCCTCATCTCCCTCGCACTGGGCATACTGATAGCTTCGAGCAGGCTCCAGCGAAATTGACTTCTGGTTCTCTACTATGGTAGTATTCGTACGAAGTATTAGACTCCTATCGCAGTATCGTGGGTCAAACCTGGCGAGTTGAGGGTGTGTATGGGTACTGCTCTTTCTTGTCCAGTACCGGGAGAAAGTAGCTTACATGCGGGGAGAACTATTCATACGTGTCATAGTCGCTGTCTTGATGGGGCTAGGCGGATGGCGGCTCGCTGTAGTTGTTGCCCGGCAAAGCGAGACGACCCATGAGTTAACCTGGGTCCTCTCTCTTGCCATAGGCGCATACGTAACCGGATTTTTGCTGGCACCATATATCGCCATACGACCAGCCAGATGGGCCGCGAAACGCATTCGGGTATTTCCCCGCATGTTCCCCATGCAGAGCCTCCTGGCCGCGGCTATCGGCCTTGCTCTTGCGCTGGTTATCGCCGCACTCTTGACACTGCCTTTGTCCATGCTGCCGGGCCTCTGGGGGCAAATAATGCCCCTTGTCACAGCCGTGTTCCTGGTCACAGTATCCGTTCCAATCGCCGTCCTTGAAGGGCCGGCCGTCCTGCAGTTCTTCTTCAGCGGTTCACCAATGCTCGTTTCGAAACGGAACGGCAGGAGCGATCTCCTGATCCTGGATACTAATGCTATCATAGACGGCCGCATAGCCGATATCATTCAGACTGGTTTCATCCAGGGCACGCTGGTAATACCCAGATTTGTTCTGGACGAACTCCGACACATCGCGGACTCCCATGACGCGCTCCGTCGCAACCGTGGACGGCGGGGACTCGAGATGCTCACTCAGCTGCAGAAAGGTTCTGATATTCCCGTCCAGATCTCGGACCTTGATTTCGAGGATACGCCTGAGGTGGACTCCAAACTCGTCATGATGGCCCGAACATTACGTTGTCCGATTGTCAGCAATGACCTTAACCTGAACAGAGTGGCCTCGCTCCAGGGCGTAAAAGTGCTGAGTATCAACGAACTGGCCAACGCCGTCAAGCCGGTAATATTGCCCGGTGAGGAAATGATCCTGCGCATAGTTCAGGAGGGCAAAGAAGCCGGGCAGGGCATAGGTTTTCTGGATGACGGGACCATGGTTGTTGTGGAAGGCGCGCGCCGGTACCTGGACAGCGACATATCTATTGCAGTCACCAGGGTCCTTCAGACCGCAGCCGGCCGGATCATTTTCGCCCAGCCAAGGGAGCCCGTGGATGAACGAATCAGGCGATGATGTCGGCGCGGTGATCGTCGCTGCCGGGGCTGGCACCCGCATGGGTAACATTGACAAGATATTTGCCCGGCTCGGCGACGCGCCCCTGCTGGCCAGGGTTTTGAATACCTTCCAGGACTGCCGGCTCATTGACAAAATCGTGGTTGTGCTCTCCCCGGGAAACCTGGAGCAGGGACGCATGCTGGTGGAGGAATATGGCTGGTCCAAGGTCATTACTGTCTGTCGGGGCGGACTGAGGCGCCAGGACTCTGTTCAGGAAGGGCTTAACAGGCTTTCCGGTTGCTCCTGGGTGGTTATCCATGACGGCGCCCGGCCGTTTGTGACCGTAGACCTGATCGAACAGGGAATAGCAGTTGCCCGGGAAACGGGCGCGGCCATCGCCGGGGTTCCGGTCAAGGATACGGTCAAAATAGTATCCCGCAGACACATGATCCAGCAAACGCCGGCCCGCCAGAGCCTGTGGGCTGCACAGACTCCGCAGGTGTTTCGCTACGATCTCATCACTGAGGCTTACCGGCACGCTCGCGCCGACGTCACCGATGATTCGAGCCTTCTGGAGAGTCGCGGACAGAAGGTGCGGGTATATATGGGGTCCTATGAGAACATAAAAATCACGACTCCCGAAGACCTCGCCCTCGCAGAAGTCCTCCTGAGAAGCGGTGATAAGCGGCATTCCGGGTCAAAATCATGATGCGAATAGGCATTGGCTATGATGCCCACGCTCTGGTAAGCGGCCGTTCTCTTGTACTGGGGGGGGTTACCATCCCTTTTGAGCTCGGCCTCGAAGGCTGGAGTGATGCGGATGTTGTGGTCCACGTAATAATGGACGCACTTCTTGGAGCGGCTGCGCTCGGTGATATCGGACAGCATTTTCCATCCGGCGACCCGGCTTACAAGGGTATTTCCAGCCTGACACTGCTGAAACGGGTGGGCGACCTGCTGAACGAGCACGGCTGGGATGTCGGCAACATCGATGCTACCATCATAGCCGAGCGACCCAGGCTGCGCGAGTTGATAGACCCGATGCGTGAGAATATAGGGCAAACCCTGGGCATTGCAAGGGACCGGGTGGGAATCAAGGCCACCACAAATGAAGGGCTTGGCTTTGCGGGAAGGGGGGAAGGTATTGCCGCATACGCGGTAGCCCTGCTGGAGAAAACATGATTAGAGTCCATAATACCCTTTCCGGCGCAAAAGAGGAGTTCCACGCCCGCGATAATACTGTGAAGATGTACGTGTGTGGGATCACACCTTATGCCGAGAGTCACCTGGGCCATGCCATGAGCTACATCGTTTTCGATACGATCAGGAGATACCTCGAGTTCCGCGACTATAAGGTCAGGCATATTCAGAATTTCACAGATATCGATGACAAGATTATCCAGCGGGCTAACAACCTTGGCATCACACCGGTAGACCTTGCGGAGGGTTTCACGGCCAGGTTCCTGGAAGATATGGAGAAACTGAACGTAAAAAGAGCTGATGAGTACCCCAGGGCCACCCGGGAGATACCCAAAATACTCGAAATCGTACGAGGGCTCATTGACAAGGGCTGCGCCTATCATTCGAATGGAGATGTCTATTTCAGGGTAGCGGAGGACTCTGACTATGGGAAACTGAGTCACCGGAGCACGGAAGGAATGATGGCCGGTGCCCGCGTAGAGGTCAGTGATTCAAAGGAGCACCCGCTGGACTTTGCCCTGTGGAAAGCCAGCAAACCCGGTGAGCCTAGCTGGCCCAGCCCGTGGGGCGAAGGCAGGCCCGGCTGGCATATCGAATGCACCGCCATGGCGCTCAAGTACCTTGGAGAAACCCTGGATATCCATGGGGGTGGGCAGGACCTTATATTTCCTCATCATGAGAACGAGATCGCCCAGGCGGAATGCTACACGGACGTCAAGCCTTTCGTTCGTTACTGGCTGCACAACGGGCTCATGCAGCTGGGCGAAGACAAGATGAGCAAGTCCACAGGCAGGCTGGTCACGATATCCGAGGCGCTGGCGAAATTCAGCCCTGATGCGCTCAGGTTATGGGTGTTGAGTTCGCATTACCGGAGCTCCATAGTGTACTCGAACGATATAGTAGCATCGATGGAAAGAGGAATGGAGAGGCTACGTCGCGCAGCCGAGGCCCGGTCGGCAGACCGCCCCCACGGCCCTCTGGACCCGCTCCCATATCGCCAAAGGTTCATTGAAGCTATGGATGATGATTTCGGCACCCCACAGGCTGTCTCCGCGCTGTTCGACCTTGCGCGGGACATTAACAGGGCGCACGACGAGTGGATGGATATCAGTGCGGCCCTTGGTACGCTTCGCGAACTTGCGGGTGTACTGGGACTCACCCTGCAGACCCCGTCCGAGCCACGGGGAATTTCACTGCAGAGTCTTGTCGATCTTGCCAAGAAGTATTCTGTGCCTGACCGTTTAACGGCGGAGGACAATGGGAACCGCCTCAATGCCCTGGTGGCGGCACTCATAGACAGGCGGGCGGAACTACGTAGAGCGAAGAACTGGCAGGTTGCCGATCAGGTTCGCGAAGATCTCAAGGAACTCGGCATTACCCTGGAGGATACTCCTCAAGGTACAGTGTGGAGATACGGCAAGCCTTGACTTTGAATCTTTTTATTTTTATACTTATTTAGCTAGAGAATTTGATAATTGGTCGAAAGGCCCGAGTGGCGCAATGGAAGCGCAACCGATTTGTAATCGGTAGGGTAGCGGTTCGAATCCGCTCTCGGGCTCTTAGCCGTGACCGGAGGGGTGGGTGAGCGGCTAATACCAGCAGACTGTAAATCTGCCGCCTGAGATGGCTTCGTAGGTTCGAATCCTACCCCCTCCACCACTAATTATCGCCCACATAGCTCAGCGGTAGAGCACGTTCTTGGTAAGAACGGGGTCACCAGTTCAAATCTGGTTGTGGGCTCCATATTTTGTAGACTATCGGGAGGAAGACTTATATGGCGAAAAAGGTATTTCAGCGGACCAAACCCCACGTTAATGTGGGTACAATAGGGCATGTCGACCACGGGAAAACCACTCTTACATCGGCGATCACAAAGGTCCTGGCCGCAGCCGGCACTACCGAGTTCAGGTCATTCGAGTCCATCGATAACGCGCCGGAAGAAAAGGCGAGAGGACTGACAATCGCAATCTCGCACATCGAATACGAGACAGCAAAACGCCACTATGCTCATGTAGACTGCCCGGGCCACGCTGACTACATTAAGAATATGATTACCGGCGCCGCCCAGATGGATGGCGCGATCCTTGTTGTGGCGGCGGACGATGGTGTAATGCCTCAGACAAGAGAGCATCTTCTTCTGGCCCACCAGGTTGAAGTTCCCGCTATCGTGGTCGCTCTGAACAAGGTCGACATGGTTGACGATCCGGATCTGCTCGAGGTAACCGAGCTTGAGCTAAGGGAAGAGTTGCTGCCCAAGTATGGGTTCCCCGGAGATGAGGTGCCCATTATTCGCGTGAGCGCCCTCAAGGCGCTTGAGTGCGGATGCGGCAAGGTCGAGTGCGAGTGGTGCAGCAAGGTTCTGCAATTGATGGACTCGGTTGACAGTTACATTCCTCTGCCGGTGCGCCCGGCCGACAAGCCTTTCCTCATGTCTGTTGAAGATGTCTTCGGAATTAAGGGGCGCGGCACCGTGGCGACAGGAAGGGTCGAGCGAGGCGTTATGAAGGTCGGCCAGGAAGTGGAGATCGTTGGCTTGAAAGAGACGCGAAAGACCGTCATCACCGGCCTTGAGATGTTCCACAAGACCCTGGAAGATGCGCAGCCCGGCGACGCCATCGGAGCCCTGTTGAGAGGTATTGAGCGTGATGAAATCGAACGCGGTCAGGTTATCGCAGCGGTAGGTTCGATCAAGCCCCATACCGAGTTCGAGGCTGAGGTTTACGTACTTACAAAGGAAGAGGGCGGACGCCATACCCCGTTTTTCAACGGGTACCGGCCCCAGTTCTATATCCGGACCATGGACGTGACAGGGACTGTGGAACTGCCTGCCGGCGTGGAAATGGCTATGCCGGGTGACACTATGAACTGCAAAATAAAGCTGATGGTCCCCATAGCTCTCGAAGAAGCGGTCAGGTTCGCCATTCGCGAGGGCGGCAGGACCGTGGGGGCAGGCCTGGTAACATCCGTAATAAAGTAAGAGTGAAATGGCAAAAAAAGGTGAATCTCGAATCATAATACACCTGGCTTGTACTCAGTGCAGGGAAAGAACCTACACGACAACTAAGAACAAGAAGAACGATCCGGGAAGACTGGAACTGAGCAAGTACTGTCCTCGTTGCCGTGTACATACCCCGCACAAGGAAACGAAATAGCACAGGTCAATGACGGATTAGCGATTTGAAGACGAGCACAGAGACCAAGGTCAAACAGCAGGTTGCCACGAAAGTAAAGGGTAAGTCAAGGTTCAAGTTCGTCTCTGAGACTGTATCCGAACTGCGCAAAGTGGTCTGGCCCACCAGGCAGGAAGCAACCTACCTGACGACAATCGTAATTGTCGTCACTATTGCTGCGGCTATCACTCTCTGGGTGATCGATGTTGGCTTCTCAGAGTTGATTAACCTGATTCTACTACGATGAAGCGGAATCCAGCACGAGCAGAAGAGTGAGCAGCAGCCATCCCCGCGTTACGAGTTGTCCAATAAATCTATGCTAGAAAACCGCCATGCCAGAGAATGATAAGAAGTGGTATGTCGTGCATACCTACTCCGGATACGAAGACCGGGTCAAGCAGAACTTGGCCCACCGAATCGAGTCCATGGATGTCCAGGACAAGATATTCCAGGTAGTTGTGCCGACAGAGGATGAAATCGAGATTAGAGACGGCCAGAGAAGGACCGTAGCCAGGAAGATATTCCCGGGGTACATCCTCGTCGAGATGATCATGGATGAGGAAAGCTGGCACGTTGTGCGCAATACACCCGGTGTAACCGGCATTGTGAGCACCCAGGACGACAAGGGCAAGATAGAGCCTGTTCCGCTGGAGGAACTCGAAGTCAAGTCGATCCTCAAGCAGATGGAGGCGGAGACTCCAAGAATTAAGGTCGGCTTCTCGCGCGGGCAAAGCGTGAGGATTACCGACGGCCCTTTTATCGACTTCATTGGGGTTGTGGACGACATCAACGAGGAAAAAGGAAAGGTCCGCGTACTGGTATCTTTCTTCGGCCGGGAGACACCTGTCGAACTCGATTTCCTGCAGGTGGAGAGATTATAGGTACCAGTCTGACGGTTGGCAGGCGCGGAAGGATAGAGAAAAATGGCAAAGAAAGTAAAGGCAATAGTCAAACTTCAGATCGAAGCCGGCAAAGCGACGCCGGCGCCACCGGTAGGACCGGCCCTGGGCCAGCACGGCGTAAACATCATGGCGTTCTGCAAAGAATATAACAGTATAACCGCTTCACAGGCAGGCTCGATCGTGCCTGTCGAGATAACAGTCTACGAGGACCGGTCTTTTACGTTTGTCACCAAGACTCCGCCGGCAGCCGATCTTCTCAAGAAGGCAGCGGGAGTCGAGAAGGGCAGCGACAGCCCGAGGCGGAACAAGATCGCGTCCGTTCCGCGAGAGAAAGTTCGCGAGATAGCTGAACTCAAGCTGAAGGACCTGAATGCGATCGACCTCGATGCCGCCATTCGGATAGTGGAAGGCACGGCGCGCAGCATGGGGATCGAGGTAAAGAGCTAGGAGTAACATGGCGCAGCATAGTAGAAAACATACCGCAGCCCTTGCTCAGGTAGACCGGACCAGAGCATACACGCCGCAGGAGGCAGTCGAACTCGCGAAGAGCGTATCTTATGCCGGGTTCGATGAGACAGTCGAGCTTCACCTGCGCATGGGTGTAGATCCGCGGCACGCCGACCAACAGGTCCGGGGAGTAGCATTGCTCCCTCACGGCCTGGGGAAGGCCGTGCGCGTCCTTGTCTTTGCCCAGGGCGAGGCCGAACGTATAGCCAGGGATGCGGGCGCGGATCACGCAGGCGGGGACGAGCTCATTAAGAAGATCGAAGAAGGTTGGCTTGACTTCGACGTAGCGATCGCGATCCCGGATATGATGCCTAAGATTGGCAAGCTGGGCAAGATACTCGGCCGGCGCGGGCTTATGCCTAATCCCAAGTCAGGCACAATTTCGCAGCCAGGCGACCTTCCTCGTGTCATCTCCGATGCCCGCAAAGGGCGTGTTGAATTCAAGCTGGACAAGACCGCCATTATTCACGCAGCCATCGGTAAGCTCAGCTTCCAGACCGAGAAACTTCTCGAGAACCTTTCAGCGATAATCGATGCCGTTGTGAAGGCCAAGCCCAGCGGGGCCAAAGGCCAATTTATCAAGAGCGCCTCACTGACAACCTCGATGGGGCCGGGAATCAAGCTCGATCTACCCTCCACTCTTTCCATGAGCACAGGCTAACCCCGGGCCCGGTACCATTCATGGTAGATACCCAGGGATGACTTCTGCGAAAGGAGAGTTAATGGCGGGGATCGTTTCCTTCGGGGCCTACATTCCCATCTACCGTCTCAATCGCGAATTGGTCTTCTGGACCTGGGGCGGACTCCCTCAAGGCGGCGAGAAATCAGTCGCCAATTTCGACGAGGATAGCATTACCATGGCAGTCGAGGCAGGAACAAACTGCCTCCGAGGTCTCGGTCGCGACGAGATCGATGCCGTCTTCCTGGCCTCCACCACCACACCCTACAAGGAGAAGCTCTGCGCTAACCTGGTGGCCGAGGCGCTCGACCTCAGACGCAATATAAGGACCGCTGATTTCACAAACTCCTTGAGAGCCGGGACCATGGCTCTCCAATCGGCAAATGACGCGATAGCGGCTGGATCCGCAAGGAAGGTGCTCGTTGTGGCTTCGGACTGCCGCATGGGCCATCCCTCAACCGAATACGAGCAGATCTTTGGTGATGGCGCCGCCGCTATTCTCCTGGGCAACTCCAGTACAGCCGCCAGCATTGACGGCAGCTGTGCACATTTCGACGATATAATGGACCTCTGGCGGCTTGACAATGATACGTTCGTAAGGTCCTGGGAAGACAGGTTCATAGTTCAGCACGGCTATCTGGATAACACCGAGGAAGCAGCAAAAGGTCTGATGACAGAGTACGGGCTCAAACCAACGGACTTCACCAGGGCTGTGCTTTACGCCTTCGATGGCAGAAGGCACACGCAACTTGCCCGTAACCTGGGATTTGACCAGAAAACCCAATTGCAGGAGAGCTTATTTTCCACTGTGGGCAATACCGGAGCGGCCTACACCTTGATGATGCTTGTCGGCGCTCTCGAAGAAGCGAAGAGCGGAGACAGGCTCCTGGTAGCCAACTACGGGGACGGCGCAGATGCATTCATCTTGAGCGTCACCGGAGGCATAGAGAAGCTAAGGGACCGCCGCGGAATCAAGTACCATCTGCAATCAAAGCTTTCTCTGCCCAACTATGACAGGTACTTGCGTTACCGGGGACTGCTCAAGGGATGGGCTCACTTTGAAAACGACTCAGCGGCAACCATCTCCTGGCGTGATCGCAAGTGGAACATAGGCTGTAAAGGCGAGAAATGCCTTTCGTGCGGCAACATCAATTTCCCTCCCCAGCGGATCTGCATGTATTGCCAGAGCAAAGACAAATTCGAGGATGTCCGCCTCGCCGAAAAGTCGGGCAGACTCTTTACCTTCAGCAAGGATTTCCTTGGACCCAGCCTGGATCCCCCGACTGTATTATGCATCATCGATTTTGATGAAGGCGGCAGGTTCTACGCCCAGATGACGGACCGGGACCCCGATAAGGTGGAATCCAATATGCCCCTGGAACTTACCTTCAGGTGGATGCACAGCGAAAAGGGTATCCGCAACTACTACTGGAAGTGCCGTCCCATGCGGGTGCCTCAGGAAGGTGAATAATGGAGAGCATTAAGGATAAAGTCGCCATAATCGGAATGGGATGCAGCAAATTCGGCGAACGCTGGGATTCGAGCGCCTGGGACCTCGTTATAGAAGCTACTTCCGAAGCCTTCGAAGATGCCGGCGTGGGACCGAATGATATACAAGCGGCATGGTCAGGCACTCTCGGCTTCGCCGGAGGCCAGAGCCTTGCATATCCACTCAAGCTGGACTACATCCCCATTGTGCGTGTTGAGAACCTTTGCGGTACCGGCCTCGAAACCATCCGCGGCGCGACCTATGCTCTTATCGCGAAGGCATACGACCTGGTTCTTTGCGTGGGCTTTGAGAAAACCAAGGACCGGGGAGTAGGAGGTCTCGGTTCGGGCGAGCCAATGGGAGGGGTACACCCGGTGTTCGGGATCCAGGCAACGCCTCCCGGGCGCTATGCTCTCGCCGCTACCAGGTACTTTGCCCGGTACGGAGCAGAAAAAAAGCATCTGGCGATGATCTCGGCAAAGAGTCACTCCAACGGGGCCAGAAATCCCAAAGCCCACCTCCGACGTGAAGTCACGGTTGAACAAGTCCTGAACGCCCCTGTTATTGCGTGGCCGCTGGGACTTTACGATTGCTGCGGGGTGACGGATGGGGCCGCGGCGGCGATCCTCTGCCGTGCTGAAGACGCACCGAAGTTCAGGAACGACTTCATTACGGTGAAGGCGCTTGGCAATGCCGCGGGGCCCGGATGCGGCAAGATGATGACGAATTATGACTGGTCACATTGGGAAGAGACTTACAGGGCGACCCAGCAGGTCTATCAGCAGGCCGGTATCAAGAATCCGCGTAAGGAAATCGACATGGTCGAGTGCCATGACTGCTTCTCAATAGCCGAGCTCATGTGCTACGAGGATATGGGCTTCTCTGAAAGAGGGAAAGCCAAACATGATATCGAAGCCGGCGCCTTTGCGCTCAACGGAGAAGTTGCATTTAATGCCGGAGGTGGTTTAAAATCATTTGGGCATCCTGTTGGAGCCAGTGGAGTCCGAGAGGTCTATGAGATATACAAACAGGTCCAGGGCAAGGCTCAAGACCCCTCGCGCCAGCTCAAGAATGTAGAATTGGGCATCGCCCATAACCAGGGAGGACATCCCGGCACCTTCATGTGCAGTATGGGCATCTTTGGCGTGCCCGGGAGATAGAGTACCGTATATATCCTGAACTAAATATGCTGAAGACAGCAGGCGCCTTAAACGGCTTAAACCTCTGCCTGCCGAGGCTGCTTCTAGAAGATAGAGTGTCCTTGTGCGCAGGCGCAGGGGCACTTTTTTTGGAGGAACGATAATGACCACAAAGAGAAAGACCGAACTGGTGGAGGAGCTGACCGAACTCCTCACCAGGAACAGGTTCATCGTGGCGACAGACTACCGCGGGCTTTCGGTCAGCGAGCTTTCGGAATTACGGAAGCAGTTGCGTGCGATAGAAAGCGAATACCACATCGTCAAGAACACGCTCGTTGACTTCGCCGCCCGTAACTCGGGGAAGACCGCTATAGCCGAGGTGCTCAAGGGACCTACCGCGCTCGCGTTCTCCCGAAAGGACATAGCTCAGCTCACAAAAACGATCATGGATTATGCGCGGGTATCGAAAAGCACCCTCAGCATAAAGGGCATGCTCGTCGACAACCGCCTGTATGGCGCCGACAAGTCAGCGGTCATAGCGGCCCTTCCTCCGGTGGAGGTAATGAGAGCCCGCCTGGTGGGAGCACTCATGGGCCCCGTGTATGCCCTGCATACCGTTCTTTCCGCGAATTTACGCGGCCTGACTAACGTACTCAATGCAAGAATGCAGCAACTAGGAGGATAAGATGCACAGCGAGGAGACAACGGCCCGGGAGGCTGCTCAGGAAGCCACACCGGCTACAGAGGAAGAGAAGGCCCCCAAGAAGCGAACCGCTACAGCAAAGAAGGAAAGCAAATCAATGAGCAAGGACGAATTGATCGCCGCCATCAAGGAAATGTCCGTCCTCGAGTTGTCCGAACTGGTAAAGGCGATCGAGGAGACCTTTGGAGTGAGCGCGGCGCCGACGATGGTCGCCGCTCCCGCCGGAGCCGCACCCGTTTCTCAGGAAGCTGCCGCTCCTGAGGTGGAAGAGCAGACCGAGTTCACCGTCATCCTGAAAGATGTCGGCCCCAACAAGATCAGTGTGATCAAGACCGTCCGCGAAGTCACCACACTGGGCCTCAAGGAGGCCAAGGAACTCGTTGAAAGCGCACCGAAGCCGGTCAAGGAAAGCATAACCAGGGCTGAGGCCGCAGCGCTCAAGGAGAAACTGGAAGCCGCAGGCGCAGCCGTTGAGGTGAAGTAGAGTCCTCCGGAGGTAGCTATGGCTCGTTCAGGGGCGGTAGAGTACCAGCCTCTGATAAAGGAGTTGCCCGCATCGGAGCGGCCCAGGGAGAGGCTCAAGCAGTACGGCGCCTCGTCCCTCTCCAATGCCGAGCTTCTGGCTGTCATCCTGCGCACAGGTGCGGCCTCCGAAAGCGTCCTGAATGTAGCCGCCAGACTGCTTGCGAAGTTCGGGGGTCTTCCCGGCCTATCGCGCACCAGCTTCAACGAGCTTTGTTCCCAGCACGGCCTGGGGAAGGCCAAGTCAGCCCAGATCAAGGCCGCGCTTGAGCTGGGCCGCAGACTGCTTTCGACCGAAGTAGAAGAGCGGATGACGGTCAGGTCCCCGGCGGACGTAGCCAACCTCCTGCTCGCTGAAATGGGGTTCCTGGAACAGGAAGAGCTACGGCTGCTGCTCCTGGATACCCGGAACCAGGTTCTGGCTGTTCCGCAGGTGTATAAGGGCAGTGTGAACACTTCTCAGGTAAGAATAGGCGAACTGTTCAGGGATGCAGTGCGACAGAACTCGCCGGCCATCATCATAGTGCATAATCACCCGTCGGGCGATCCCACACCAAGTCCCGAGGACGTCACCGTAACGGAGCAGGCGCTCAAGGCGGGCAAGCTGCTGGATATAGACGTGCTCGACCACATCATTTTCGGCCGGCAGCGTTACGTCAGCTTGAAGGAACGGGGGTTAGGCTTCGGCTAGCCCCGGCTCACGGTGGAAGGCGACTAGAAAGGGCTCAGCTTGAAGCTGAGCCCTTTCTCCATTACGCCGTGTTCGTTACTTTATCGAGTACGCGCCGTGTTTGTCCGGGGCGAATTCGCCCGGCATGTATGTCTTGCTGTGAGCGTACTTCGTCGGGCTATACTCTTCCAGCTTGAGCGCCTTCCGCTTGGCATCGATGTGCGCAATGGCGTCTTCGACTGCTTTCTTGTGGTCGCCCTCGAAGATGAATGAAGCGCCCACCTTCTCCTTCCAGCCTTCCGTGATCAGGCGGGTTACTTCCTCGGAGCCGGCGACAGGCGAACCCACACCCATCCAGGTGGTGACGCCGGAAGCCACGAAGTAGGTGCCGATGGATATGGCCTTCTCGGACATCCACTCCGGCGCGAACCCCGCTGCCGGCAGGTCGCTGATGTCATCGCCCAGGCCGCCTTCGTTCACGCACTGTGCAAGCACGGTGAGGATACGACTGTTATCTACGCAGGAACCCATGTGAAGTACGGGCGGGATGCCGATTGTCTGACAAATTTCCCTCAGCCCGGGCCCGCAGTGGTCCATGACCTCGGGGGTAAGCAATCCCTGCTTCGCGCAGGCAATCGCGTTACACCCCGTCGTTACCACAAGAACGTCGTTCTTAATCAGCTCTTTGACGATGTAGAGGTGCGGGTCATCATGCGTGACCCGTGGGTTATTGCAGCCCACAACACCAGCGGCGCCTCTGATCCTTCCGGCCATGACCGCGTCGTTAAACGGGCGGAACGACTCGCGCAGGCTCCCGCCGAGCATGTAGGCAATGTACTCGTGGGAGAAGCCCGCTACCAGGCGGTCCTGGATATCGGGAATAAGCACCTGTCCCCTCTTCGGGAAATTGTCTATGGCCGTGCGAAGAATCGATTTCGCTATCTCCATGGCCTTGTCTTCGTGGAACTCTATGTGGATAGCGCCCGTCAGCTTCGCCTTGGGGGAGGTGCTGATGATCTTCGTGTGGTAGTTCTTCGCGGTCTCAACGATACCCTGCATTATGCACTGGATATCCACCACCATTGCGTCTACCGCGCCGGTTAGAATCGCCAGCTCCTGTGCCAGGAAGTTGCCCAGCAGAGGTACGCCCTGCCGCATGAGCACCTCGTTGGCTGTGCAGCAAATGCCGGAGAGGTTGATTCCCTTGGCGCCCTTTGACTTCGCGTATGCAACGATCTCGGGATCGCTTGCCGCCGCTACAATGAGCTCGGAAAGCGTCGGCTCGTGGCCGTGGATCACAACATTGACCTCGTCCTCCCGCAGGGTGCCGAAATTAGAGCCGGATGCTACCGGAGCCGGGGTCCCAAACAGAATATCGCTGATGTCCGTACTCAGCATCGAGCCGCCCCAGCCGTCCGCGAGAGAGGCCCGCATCGCGTGGTCAAGAATGTGGTCCGCGTCCTGGTCCACTCCTACGCTCGTCCTGTGCATTATCTCCACGATCTCGCGGTCAATCGCGCGCGGAGTAATACCCAGCTTGCGCCAGATTTCCTGCCGCTTGGCTGGAGCTCTCTTCACATAGATCAACTCACCTTCGAGGCGGCCGAACTCGCCAAGGGCTACTCTTGCCACGTCAGCACCGACTTCTTCCTTGGACCTTCCTTTCTCCGGGACTCCAAGGTACTCGGCTACCCTTCTGAGTTTCCTTTCGTCCTTGATATGATAGTCAGGAGCCTCGCCGGTAGCGGCTCCCAGCAGTGTGAAAGCCATGTCGCGACCATGGTCGGAGTGGGCTGCTGCACCACCTGCCACCCAGCGGGCCAGGTTTCTGGCGGCGACGGTCTCCTTCGTAGCGCCGCATATGCCGACCGTAGTCTTGCCGACCAGGCGGCATGGTCCCATAAAGCAGTTCCTGCAGCAACTGCCATCGTGCCCGATAGGGCAAGGTTTCGTCTCTTCTGCCCGGCTAAAAGCCGTCGACACACCGTCAGCCCGAGCCTTCTCCAGCATCTCGACTACTACGGGGTCAATGCTCTTCTTATCGGGGCCCTTCTTCTCGGCCATTCTTACTCCTTTGCCATAGTTATGGGTCGGGTTTGCACCGGCTTCATCTTAGCATATGACGCAAGGTATGTAAATCGGCTATGCTCGCCCCGCGTTGATACTGAACCGGCATTCGGATATAATGATTGAGCCGGGCGCAACATCGGTCCTCCTTGCGCCGTTATCTGTATTTTGCCTCTCATCGGGGAGTAGCGCAGCCTGGTTAGCGCGCAGCGTTCGGGACGCTGAGGTCGGAGGTTCAAATCCTCTCTCCCCGAGTCTTTTTGTCCACGCTTCCCCCTCTGCCGACATCGCTATAAGTGACCTAATTCGCAGGATATGGCACAGTCGCAGCCGCTCACAAGGTAGTCAGCGGTTCATGAGCTTCACGAAATCTGCTGTTGTGCCTTTCTCAGCAGTTATCTGAAGTGCCATATCGGTTGACGTCTGTGGAGTTTCAGGAACGTGTTGCCGGGGAACAAGGTGCACAGCTTCGACATCGCAAGCTGAAACACAAAGGCCGCACCCGATGCATCGTTCCTGGTCAACTACCGCCACTGACCCTTCAACCTTTATGGCTGAAACCGGGCAGCGCTCGTCTTCACATATCCCGCACCCCGTACAGAGACTTGCGTCAACCTGCGACTGCCATCTGCTTACGGCGAACGCATTCGGATTCTTGAGCTGGGTGAGCCCGCGTAGAACGGTACAACAACAGGGGCAGCAATTGCAGAGAAGGTTCAAACGATCCTGGCTGTTGTTTGTAGTGTGCACTAAGCCGCCTTCTTCAGCGCGACGCACCACATCCAGTGCTTCTTTCTGCGTGATTTCCCTGGCAAAGCCTCTTTCAATCAGATAACGACCAGTCCTGTCAAAAATCAGGCACACATCTCTTGGCTTATCGCAAGCCCCGACGCTTACGCGGCAGGCACAGTGGGCGAGTGCATAGGTATCGTTCCTCTCCAGCATTTTGGAGATGACCTCGAATGGAAGTACCTCGATTCGGGTATCGATGGCTTTTTCAATGGGAATCACCCTTGCAATAGGAGTGCGGCTCCCCGCAAACGAGTCCCCCAGTCCTTCGCGGTGATACTCCTCCCACAGTTTTGCCAGTGCCTCGTGCTCAGGCCCACCGCCCCCTTTCATGAAGGGGAACTCAAAGAGTCCGGGAATGGTGGGAAGCAGAGAGTACTCCATGACTTCGCCTTTTCTCCGATTGAAGACTACGCCTTTGTTAGCCATTGACTCGCACAACGCCCAGGCGTCTTCCACAGAGACGCCGGCTTTGGCTGCAATCTCGTTGACTGGTGTGGGGCTGAATAGCATTACCAGTGCAATCTTTATCTCCTCCGGCGTGAACAGAATCCTCAGGATTTGGTCAAATTTCTCTGAAGGCGGAGCACCGGCAAGATGCTTATCCAGTATTTCGCGCAATTTTTCATACTGATCCATGCTTCTTTCCTCACGAAATGATTAGCCTGGTAGCGGCATTCACCTCTATCGCACAGTCACTTCGGTCAGGCAAACCACCACGAAGCCAATTATATGCCATTTGCCGCAGGAAACCAAAACAAAGTCGTATCCCGCAAAGGGATCTCTGTCAGAAGATGCCTGACGCCCTCATAAGTCTTCAGAGTGAAGATGGAGGCCGCTGAAACGATGCACAACGTTCACTAACCCGTGTCTGTCTGAACGGGACAAATGTCACATTTTCTTAACTCTTTTGCGAACCCATTTGATGACTTTTTCATGCCTGAGCCTCTATTATTTCCTCAGACTCTGGCTATATGACTCCCTGCGCACGCGGTCGCCCGCCGCCGCTATTTCCAGAATGAGATGAACGATATTGAAATCGATGCAGGCCAGACGACTTATCCCAAAGGAGGACCGGAAACATGCAAAGGACTCAAGAAAAAGAGAAGTGTATAGAGGCAATGGACTTCATGAAGGACTGGGACACATGGAGAAAGACTCTGAAAGATAGCATCGAAGAGGGTCGCAAGTACGGGATGTCGGATGATACTATAAAGCGCCTGTCGGTAGCCGTGGGAGATTACCTCGCTCTTAAGGTTTGCCCGGCTACCAAGGAAGAGGAGTTGCTCAGGGATTTGTGGAGCGTAGCGACACAGGACGAGAGAAAGGTCCTGGCAACCCTCATATTCAAAATGGTCGACTAGCGGCCGGGAGTGTCCAATCCGGCAGGACCCTCCGGGCTCAGGCGCTGCCCCATACCGGGTGCCTTCTCGCCGCCAGGCGCACAAGGCGGCTGCCCATTTCTCCGTATGTGTACCCTGCTTTTTCCGCGGCGCAGGCCATGCTCGCATCAGCGCTTATGTCGGCATTGGGGTTGACATCCAGCACGTGGAAGACGCCGTCCTGAAGCCGCAGATCGATGCGCGCATAATCACGGCATCTCGCTGCTGCATAAGCCGCGCGACATGTGCGCTCAAGTTCCTCGGCCTCATCTTCAGTCAACCGGGCCGGTACGTGCGCCTGTATGTTCTGGTAGTGAGCTGATTGCGGGATATGCTTGGATTCGTATGTGCAGAGGCGGTCCCGGATGTCGCCGAAGAAAGAGAAGTCCATTTCCACCGGCGGCAGCATCTCGATCCGTCCATTGCCCCAGAGGGAGACGTGAAACTCGCGTCCGTCGAGGAAGTCCTCGACCAGCGCCGGCTGGCGATAAATCTGCGCGATATACTCTATCCTCCGGCCAAGCTCCTCGTCTGTAATGACTACGGATTCGCGGGAAATACCTTCACTGCAGTGCTCTCTCACAGGTTTGACAATAGCGGGAAAGGCACAGGCCCCCGGGGGCGGAGGACGATCGAATACTTTCCAGCGGGGAGTCGGCACTTCCGAGGTCTCAAGTACATACTTGATCCGGCTCTTCTCCTGTGTTAAAGCCAGGCAATTCGAATCTGCCCCGGTAAATACGAAGCCGGCCCTCTCCAGGTACCACGCGACCAGCCATTCGCTATGAGGGATCCCAGGTACCGTCTCACACCAGTTGAAAACAATGTGCTCCAGAGGATCATAGGCCTGGAGGGCATAGTCGAGATCGTTGTCAGATACAGGGGCAAGCGCTACGGGATGTCCGACGGATTCGATCGCAATTGCGAGCCGTTCTGCGAGATGGATGGTCTCTTCTTGCTCAGCCGATGACCAGTTGAGGTCTATATTGTGAAGAAGCAGGACTGGTATATCTGAAGGATGGGTGTCTACCGGCACCCCGCGGACCTCCGATCTGGCTCGATTTGCTCTTGCGTATTATAACGCACAACAGGGGGTAAGGAAACCTCATTCGAACATGAAATCTGAAATGAAGGATTTCAACCTCCAGCAGCCGCACAGGGACCCTGAGGTCCAAACCGGATGCATCGACTATACATTTGTCAAACACATATGTAACAGAGGGCACACTCGTACCATGAGGGGGATACTCACATCCGAATCCTTAACCCCGACAAACTTCCTTCTCCCGAGAGCAGGCGAAAGTTGGGACGACGGTTGAAAGCAACTGTGCCCGGCCCAGGCTATTCTCCCGGGTCAACCCCCGGCAACGCCGTAAGATCGTAAATCTGAAAGATCTCCGGCAAGAATACGGTCACACCGGGAACAGCCTGTCCTACGACTTGCTCGAACCTTCGGAGGCCCACCCGCTGAAGCGGCGGGAAGGCAAGCCTCGGCAAATGGTAATGGGCCTTCAAGGGCTGTGTGAGAGGGCGGAAGAAATCGTCCCAGTGTATGGGGACGACAACCGAGGGGCGCACCAGGGGAAGAAGCCACCTGTAATAGGCATCCTCCCTGTGAGCGTACAGGAACAGGATGTCAGCAGGAAATGTTTGCTGCGGCTGCTCGCCCGGGTCGGTGAGAATCCTGCGCCCGTTGATATGGATGAGGAAGCTGTAATCATCGTCCATCCGGTAATCACGCGCGTTTAGCGGTGCCCTTAGATCAGGCCGCAGCGGTCCGGGCGAGAACCCGGGTGTTTTCATGTGCTTTGCGCTGAAGACCTCTACCTGGAAGTCTTTCAGCGCCAGATTTGCGCCCGGCCCTATCTCACGAATGCGCCTATCCGGCACTCCGCATGCGCGCAGCAGGCGGCAGGTATTCGGCGAGCCAAGCGCCGAGGCATCTGTATTGAGAACTACCTCCGGGACATCCATGAGGTGATCGAAGTGCGCGTGGGTTACCAGTACGAAATCGCAGGTTCTCACCTTCTGCGCGATCAATCCTCGATCAGGCTCGACACGCCCGAACCAGGCTCTCCAGAATGGAATGCGGGTGAAGTAGGGGTCTATTACCAGCACTTGCCCGTTTACGCTGAGCTCGATGCCGGCAACCCCCAGCCAGCGAAACTGTATCGGACCATTCATGTCTCTCTCCCGGCCCTTTCTGTTGACTGCATCTTTCGCCCTTCGGGGAGACTCATGCCTCCCGGGAATCAATATACTATCCCACGAGCTGTCCGTGTGCAATCCGAGTCCTTACCGCTGGCAACAGGATGCTGGCAATGTTCCAAAGCCGAGCTATTCCTCACTGATATTTGCGGTTATAATGGGGCATCTCGAATCTTTACCCAGTGTTGGAGGTGCAGTACCGTGAGTGACTTCAAAGAGGATATCTTGAAAGGCCGTGTGGCCCTGGTTACCGGAGGCGCGACAGGCATTGGCAAGGAAATCGCCCGCACGCTCGGAAAGCATGGCGCCAGGATTGTCATAACCAGCCGCAAGCAGGAGAATCTGGAAGCCGCGCGCAAAGAGTTCCAGGAACAGGGGATCGAGTGCCTGGCCGTACCTTCCGATGTGCGGAATGCCGAAGCGGTCGAGGCCGTTATCGCGTCCGCCATAACGGAATTCGGCGGACTCAATATTATAGTGAACTGCGCTGCCGGGATGTTCCCCGCGCCTATTGAGAGAATGTCCTATAACGGGTTCAAGACTGTCGTCGACATCGACCTGCTGGGCACCTACAATGTCACCAAGGCCGCCTACACCGCTTACCTGAAGGAGCACGGCGGCTGCATCGTCAACATCACAGCCCCGTTCGAGCACTGGGGGGTCAGTTCAATGGCGCATGTCGCGGCGGCCAAGAACGGCATCGAGTCACTGACCAGGACATGCGCGGTTGAATGGGCGCCGCTGGGAATCCGGGTGAACAGCGTCGCTCCCGGCTTCATCTCCGATACCGAAGGCGTGAAAAGATTTACGGACTCGGTCGAAGTAGAAGTCGACAAATCGCTGAAAGGCACTCGACAGGACATGGCTAATGCCGTGCTGTTCCTTGTCAGCGATTCAGCCTCCTTCATCAGCGGCGTATGCATACGCGTTGACGGAGCGGCTACAATCGACCTGTTGAGGATGCCCGTCGTGTAGTCGGGTTACTCAAAGGGGTCACGGCAGGCTCTGCGCAGCCCTGCTTAGTTTATATGTAACCCTCGGTCGGTAAGAGGTACCGAAAGCGTTATGGCTGGAAGGGCGGCGGGTCCTGCACCTGCACCTGACGGACTTCGCCCTGTCCCTTATCCCCGCGTACCTGGTCGCCACCGGCGAGGACTGGAGATGCCAGGGAAATAACCAGAGCAATCACGATCACCAGTACGATAACCAATCTGTTCATCGGGAATTCCCTCCTCCTGTTGCAGCAGTCACCGGCAAGAAGTATTCTGCGTGACTCCATTCTGGTGGCTCTACAGCTACAATGCAAGTCGCAGGTTTACATCTTCAGCGAGTTCCAGATCGTATCCTACAAGCCAGCGGCTCAGCCGATGGTACTGCACATATTGAATACAATAGTTTCGCTTGCCAGCAGCCATCCGAAAAATCGTGCATATACCGTGCTTTGTTCGTTTTCCCGCCACATCTCAATCTGATTGACACTTTGACCTGCGTGTGCTATTCCTCAATCTGGAGGTCAAGCGCGATGCTACCGGCTGATTTCGCCGGACGAATCATCGAAAAAGCAAAGTCCCTCTTTGACGTGGCAGGCGCTGTCGCTTTGCCGGACGGCGACTACTTGCTGGTGCTGGGGCTTGAATCGACTTCAGAGCGCAACCTGGACGATTTCGGGCATGCCGGGGGTGGATTCCAGATGTACGGATTCCGGAAGTATGCTCGTCCCCGGCTGAATTCGCTTCTCAATTTCATTCATGCCTGTGGTTTTACGGCGGTACCTGTGGGCAGATACGGATATCCACTGGGCGGAGAAACGAACCTGAAGAAACTGGCGGTGACCGCCGGTCTGGGTGCACGCGGCAAGAGCACCATCATCCTGCACCCTGAATTCGGACCACGCCTGCGCCTCATGGCGGTAAGGACAAACGCTCCGCTCCAGCCATTCGTTTCGGAGACCGATACTCCGGAAAGAGAGAACGAGATATGCCGGACCTGTTCAACGTGCATAGATGTCTGCCCCACCGGCGTGCTGGAGCCATACCGCATGATCGACCCTGTCCGCTGCCTTTCGAACATAACTCCGAAGACAGAAGACGGCCGTTCAATTCTGTGCGACGAGTGCCTTCGTCAGTGCCCCGCCTAGATATGGCAGTCTATTTCCGGACAGTACCCAGGGGCAGCACCGTCCTCCCGTAAACCTCATTCCAAATCAAAGCCGTCGCCGCGTAGACCGCGGAGAGTCCGCATACCAAGCCTTCGTAGCCGGCGATGCGGGTTATGGATGCGTTTCCGGTGGCGTCCCCGATCGCCAGAAGGGCAAACAGCACGATCAGGGTCCCGAAGACGACCTGCAAAGCCCTGTTTATCTTCAGGGTGCCCACGAACATAATCGCCGTGAACAGGCCCCACATGGACAGGTATGCTACCATCGCGGTTGGCTCCGGGGCCGGACCCCACCCAAGCTCCGGCAGGACCAGTAAGCCGACCAGGGTCAGCCAGAAAGAACCATATGAGAGGAAGGCCAGCATGCCGAACGTGTTGTTCTTTCTCCATTCCATGACCCCGGCGATTATCTGGGCGATCCCGCCATAGAATATGCCCGTTGCCAGAACCATCGTACCCAGGTCGAAAAGGCCCGCATTATGAAGATTCAAGAGGACAGTTGTGATACCGAATGCCATAAGACCGAGAGGCGCGGGATTGGCCGTGCTATCCCTGATCCCCGGAATGGGCTCGCCTGCCCGGAAATCGCTCTGCTCTGACAATTAAGCACTCTCCTTTCAAATTCGCTGGCCGAGCCATGTGCCTCAAAGACGAATGCCCGGCCTTCGCCCACCCTGTCTATTCTAATGTACCAGTCTCAAGCGGGACAAGTCCCTTGAGAGCATACCTGGTCATCCAGCTATTGTGCACAGGCGTCCTGTCCGGTATAATCGCGCCCATAGCAAGGCATGTTGGGAGTGCAGGCGTGACCAACTTCAGAATAAGGCCTGCCCGGCCGCAGGATGCTTCCTTCCTGGCATGGGTCATGCTCACAGCCGGCCGCTCTCACCTTCAGAGAGGAATCTGGGACATAATCATCGCGAGGCCCGAACATGAATGCCTCACCTTCCTCAAGCACCTGTCCGTCACCGACGAGCCTCACATGTGTCACTATTCCGTCTTCCTCGTGGCGGAGACAGACGGCCGGCCCGCAGCCGCACTCAGCGCGTATGATCCGGTTAACCTGGGCGAGGAAACGGTAGCGCTGGGGATGCCCGCAGTGATGCAGAAGATGGGGCTCACGGAGGAAGATATGGCATCAGGGCAGCAGGGGCTGCAGGCTTTCATGACCTGCCATATCGACCCCTATGACGGCGCATGGATCGTGGAGAGCGTAGCAGCGCTTCCGGGATTCCGCAGGCAGGGCGCAATAAGCCTCCTGTTGGGGGAAATCCTTGAGGAAGGGCGGCGAAGAGGCTTTCGTCTGGCGCAGGTGGGCTCTTATATCGACAATATCCCGGCACAGCGCGCCTACGGTAAGGCCGGTTTCAAGCTCCTCGATGAGAAACGGCACCCGGATTTCGAAAGAGAAATCGGCTGTCCCGGGATGGCAAGGTTTCTGCGGGACCTGTAGGCGGTCCGGTCTTACCCTTCTTACATTGTACATCGCCTCCTATTGACCACGTCCAGATTACCCAA
>JACUUS010000161.1 GCA_014859215.1 Dehalococcoidia bacterium
AGATATTCAGCGAAGCGGCACCAGGCGGGAAGAACTGCTGCTTGATGAAAACACCCTGAGGCAGGTATGGGTGCTCAGAAGGATGGCCAGCTTGATCAGCGCTGATTCTGCCAACCCTGCTGAGGCTACAGAGAAGATCCTCGAAAGGCTTGCCAAGACGTCTTCGAATGCTGAGTTTCTGTCCACAATGGCAAAGGACTTCTGATGCGAAACAGCTAGCATCTGGCAATACCAGGTGTGACAACGACGCAGCAGAAATCGGGCTCCTTTGCCATCAGGTTAACGGTGGTTGTGAAATCAGTATGCGCCAGTGGTAGGGCAGTTGAGACCTGGACAGGAAGTCAGTCTTCAACCGGCCGGCGAGCAGATGGGTTCCTGGTGTGCGGTCTCGAATGCCGGCTGGCTGAACACGGGTACGTATACCTCGGGCGGGTTTTCACGCAGCCAGGCATCGGTCTGCGCGAAGCGCGCTATGTGGGTCTTGATCTCCTCGGCCACACTCTCCGAGGCCCGGCTTTTTGCCCGAGGCTTTTCCGGCTTCCAGTGAAGCACGACACGGTCGGACACTTTCGAGATGCGAATGAGAAAGGTTCTGCCGGGACCTCGCACTGTGGGGCTGGCTGAGCCGGGCGGCAGTCTGCTTCCCGGCTTTGTCCGGCCGGAACATAGCCCACATCATAAACAAGCCGGACAGGATACACAAGCAGGACAAGAAGCGGCCCCAGGAATGCGCCCCTTAATGGCAGCCTGAGAAAGGGAGGTTGAACAGGTGAAAGATGAAAGGTCGAAAATGAACGCTGATGCGAATGACCTCATACGCTTGAACAGGTCCCTCGTTAAGCCCGCCGCCGAGGTGCTGGGCCAGGCGTTTCGGGACTATCCGCTGGTCGAGTACGCATTTCCGGACAACTCCGAACGAGAGAAGATGGCGCCCCTCTTCTGTCAGTGCATTCTTTACTATGCCGTTCGTTACGGGGAAGTGTATGCGACATCTTCCCGGATGGAAGGCGTTGCCGCCTGGGCGACCGGTGATACCCCGATGAACTTCTGGAGGACCATACGTTCCGTGCCGCTGTCCGTGGTGGCAGGCATTGGCAGAGCAGGGGGCTCAAGGCTGAGGCATCCAGGCTATTTTGAAGAGGCGATGCACAGGCGGCTGACCCCTTTCAAGCACTGGATACTCCTGATGATCGGGGTGCCGCCGCAGGTCCACGGCAAAGGTTACGCGAGCAAGTTGATGAGTCCAATGCTGGCCAGAATAGATGAACAGGGACTCCCGTGTTATCTGTCTACGCACGAGGAGAAGAATACCCGGCTCTATGAACACTTCGGTTTCAGAGTAATCGAGAAATCAGACATTCCCCGGACCGGGCTTACTATCTGGGCCATGCTCAGAGATTCCCGGCAGGCTTGGGAGCAGGGCGGGTGAAGCCCGGCGAATTACTGCTGTAGTCAGGCAAAGTCTTCTTTCTGAAAGACGTCGGCGGGTTTCGTTCGCTTCATCCGGTCCACTATCACTCCGGATGAATCCGCCTCTGCGCTTTGTAGTGCTCGGGTGGGTGCGGCGGGTACGTTAGTACATTCACGATAGTAAGTCGCTGCTCAGTACCTATTTGGGATTGCGGGCAGACTTCAATGCGCCGAGAATCTAGAGTGAAACAGATCTGCAGGAACGGATCATGTTGTGGAGGGACTGTATCCTGAGGATACTTCCATGAAGACGTGCGAAAACTGCGTGCATAAGTCAATTTGCATTCTTTATCATGGCCACGGCCAGATTCAGTTGCGGTTCGGAAACACATACTCGAAGGACCCCGACGCCTTTGTGGACAGGCTTGATCAGCAGCTTGCCTACAAGTGCATGTACTATCTGGAGAAACCTGCTGTGGAGACTGTGGAGAGTGAAGGTGCCTTGGCCGAGGCCGCTCGCTCAAACCCTCCAGGTCCGCGGCGGGCAAAACAAAAAGCTCCAACGTCGTCCACCCCCCGCTGAACAACCCTGGAGCTTAAGAGAAGCCTTCGGGCGCCTTAAGGCTGCCTTAGACTCTCTTCTCCAAATTATCAAACGCTTTCGAGAGGTGTCAACGGTCTGACTTGACCTTTTCTCATTTTTCGTACCGGAGTAATACTACCAGAACTCTATATTCGTCTTGGCGACACCCTCCATATCGGCCAGCCGTGTCCTGATTGTGAGCTTCGCCCCTTCGTCAGTGAGGGGCTCAACCTCGGATATATCGAGCCCGTCCCCGTTCTTCTTCCCCTTCCAGTTCACGAGATAACCGGGAACGATCGCGTAGTGGAAAGCGCGCCTGCCGCAGCATGAAGACTCGATCGAACACATTCCGGTCACCGCCAGCACTTCCCTGTTATCATATTCGAGCTTCAGTTCCTTCAGCAGGGTGTAGTATCCTGCCAGCGCGGTTATTTCCTGGCCGATCGGTTGATGTACGAACTCCACTGTCATGTCTCTCCTCCACCCGGGCTGGTTTCAGGTTAGCAGAGGCCGGTGGGACCGTCAAGCGCAGTACGAAAGTACCACCGCGCCGGAGTACCGGAGTTGGATTGCTTGTCCCCCATATCGGGTCAGAATAGTAACCGAAGACAAGGGCCGGTTAATCCTGTTACGGAGCCGAAGAAATGCATCCACTTCTTCTGGACACATCGCTGGTTATTACAGCCGGCGGACTTATCCTGCTCGGGATTATGGCTGTCGAATATTTTGCCGGCTTGAGGCAAAGAAGGAAGCAGCGAAGCTAGGGCCCCGCCTGACTCCGCCGCCGAAGACTCCCCAGTTCCGCCTTCAGTGTATTTGCCCCGCGCATAAGCGATGATTTCCCATGCTCGGCCAAGGGTGGATTTCTCCTCTTATAAGAAATATAATCGAAACATCGCATTATCAAGGGGCGGCGAGGCCCGCCCTTTTCTCGAAGACTCCAAGTTTGAGGTGGGGCATGCATGATGAAGTGAGCCAGGCCTTGAAGGGCCACAGGGCAGAGTATGTCGAGATACGCATTGAGGAAGGCCGGTCTACGCGGTTCCAGTACCGCGGCAGGGACCTGGAAGACGTCGGGAGGACAACCGGTCTCGGCGGCAACGTCCGCGCGCTGGTCAGGGGTGGATGGGGGTTCGTGTCCTTTAACAGCCCTGAGGGGCTGAAGGACAAGGTGAAGATGGCGGTAAAACAGGCAAACCTGGTTAACGGCGAGGCCGTCAAGCTGGCCCCGGTCCAGCCGGTAGTGGACCAGGTGGCGGCGCAGGTCAAGAAGGACCCCAGGGGAGTCCCGCTGGCCGAGAAAAAGTCCATACTGGACCGGTATAACGAGGTTATCTGGAGCGTTCCCAAGATTCAGACCTCGACCATAACGTACTCGGACCGGCATAAAAGGGTGATCCTTGCCAGCTCCGAAGGGAGCTACATCGAGCAGTCGAAGGTCGATCTTATGGCCCGGTTCAATGCCGTTGCCCGCGACGGAAGCAACGTACAGCAGTCGTCCCTGAGCCTGGGCAGCAACGGGGACTTCGGTTTCCTGGAGAACCTCGATTCACAGGTCGAGGAAATGGCGAAGCGCGCGGTCGAGCTTCTTTCAGCCCCGCAGGTGAAGGGCGGCGAGTACACCGTCATACTCGACCCGGTCCTGGCCGGGGTCTTCACCCACGAGGCTTTCGGGCACCTTTCAGAGTCGGACTTCGTTTACGAAAACGAACGCTTGAGGGAGATCATGGTCCTTGGGCGGCGGTTCGGCGGGAAGCACCTCAATATCGTGGACGGGGCGGCTGTACCCGGCCTGAGGGGCAGCTACAAGTACGACGACGAGGGCGTGCCTGCTTCAAAGACCTATCTGATTAAGGAGGGCATCCTATCTGGCCGGCTGCATTCCCGCGAGACAGCCGCGAAGATGGGCGAAGCGCCAACCGGCAACGCCAGGGCCATTGACTATTCCTTCGAGCCGATCGTCCGCATGACCAATACCTACATCGAGCCGGGTGAGGCCACGTTCAACGACCTTATCGCGGACGTGAAGGAAGGCGTCTATGCGCGGAACTGGTACGGCGGCACCACGAGTATGGAGATGTTCACCTTTTCGGCGGGTGAAGCCTTCATGATACGCAACGGAAAGGTCGAGGAACTGCTGAGACCGGTGGTGCTCAGCGGGAACCTTTTCGCGACCCTGGAAAGAATCGACGCTATCGGGAACGACCTTGAAATGAACGAAGGCGGGGGTTGTGGGAAGGCGGGCCAGATGCCTCTGCCCGTATCCAACGGAAGCCCCCATATCAGGATCAGAGGATGCCTGATCGGGGGCGCGTAGGGTAAGACTGAGGCTGAGACTGAGATATCTGGATGGCTGCTCGCCCCGTGACGCCGCTCGTGTGGGGATGGGTGTAGCGGCGGGCCTGTGGGCCGCCGGGGTGGAAGTGGACCGGGTGTTATCCACGAAGATGTAGCGCAGGTTCCCCAACCTGCGGACCCCGTTCCCCGATAGTCGCGCGGGCGGCAACAGGTTCTAATAAACTGATGTGCAGGGTCTTGACAGCATTAGCAATAATAGTTATTATTACTAGGCATGCAGAGAAGGACAAGGCAGAAAGACTCGATTATAAGGGTGCTGAAGAGCACGACCTCGCATCCGGGCGCTGACTGGATATATGAGCAGGTGCGCAAGGAGATACCCAACGTCAGCCTGGGGACGGTGTACCGCAACCTGAAACGTATGGCGGAGGCGGGTGAGATCATGGAATTGAGCTGCTTCGAGGACATATCCCGCTTCGACGGTAACATGGATAACCACTACCATTTCAGGTGCGATGGATGCGGCAGGGTCCTGGATGTCGACGAGCCGGTTGACAGGGAAATAGAGACCAGGGTGGCCCGCAGGACCGGCCTCATGGTCACCGGCCACCGCCTGGAGCTGCGCGGGCTCTGCACGGCCTGCCGGCTGTCTCATGAAGGGACTACGGCACCCGGCTGGGTTTCAGAAAGCAAGGAGGTAAAGAGGGACATGACGAAGTACAAGTG
>JACUUS010000162.1 GCA_014859215.1 Dehalococcoidia bacterium
AGGCCCTGTCCCAGATCCACAACGTAAACGGGGAAATAAACCCCTGGCGGCTGACCAAGCCGCTCTACAGGGCGCCAGGCGCGAGTGACTGGACCGAGATTACCTGGGATGCCGCGATAACCAAGATCGCCAACCTGGTAAAGGAGACCCGCGACCGGACTTTCGTCGAAAAGGATAACGGGAAGACGGTTAACAGGACGGAAGCCATCGCGTCACTCGGCGGCGGAGAGCTCGACAATGAGGAGTGCTACCTGCTCTCAAAAATAGACCGGGCCCTCGGCCTGGTGTACATGGAGCACTGCGCACGCCTCTGACACTCCTCCACTGTAGCGGCTCTGGCAGAGTCGTTCGGCAGGGGGGCAATGACCAACCACTATATCGACTTCCGAAACGCTGACCGCATAATGATAATCGGCTCCAACGCGGCCGAGAACCATCCGGTAAGCTTTAAATGGATCACCGAGGCAATGTCTCGCGGGGCCAAGCTCATCAGCGTCGATCCCCGCCTCACCAGGTCTTCGGCCAAGGCCCACATTTACGCCCCGATCCGGTCGGGCACCGACATAGCCTTTATCGGCGGCATGATCAAGTGGGTCATTGACGACATCGAGAAGAACCCGGGCAACTACAATATGGAGTACGTCAAGGAATACACCAACGCCGCCCTGATCGTAAGCAGCGACTTCAAGCTGCCCGGCGATGCGGGACAGAACGGGCTGTTCTCGGGCTTCAATCCCGCTACCAGGGCGTACGACAAAGCTACCTGGCAGTACTCAGACAAGACGGCGCCGGAGACCGATCCGACGCTCAAGGACCCCAACTGCGTGTTCCAGCTCGCCAAGAAGCACTACTCCCGTTACACCCTGGAAAAGGTCAGCGAGATAACGGGCTGCCCGACAGACAAGCTCGAGGAAGTGTACAGAACCTACGCAGAGTCCGGCGCCAAAGGCAAGGCGGGCACCATACTCTACGCGATGGGGACAACGCAGCATACGTACGGCTCCCAGAACATAAGATCATACTCCGTACTCCAGCTTCTGCTGGCGAACATGGGCGTGGCGGGCGGCGGCATCAATGCCCTTCGCGGCACCTCCAATGTGCAGGGCTCGACCGACATGTGCCTGCTCTGGCACATCCTGCCGGGTTACCTTGCGGTGCCCAATGAGAACGATGTGGACGTAGATGCCTATCTCGCGCGGGCAAGGCCGGCGAAGGTAAATCCCAAAGGTCTTTCCGCCGATAACAGCGTGAACTGGTGGGGCAACTATAAGAAATACCTCATGAGCCTGCTGGCAGCCTGGTACGGAGCCGACGCGAAGGACAATCCCGATGAAACCTTCAACCGGCTGCCGAAGGTAAAGGTAGGCAAAAACTATTCGCATATTGCCATGATGGACGCTATCGGCGAAGGCGCCATCGAGGGCCTCTGGTGCTGGGGACAGAACCCGGCTTCGGGCGGTCCGAACTCGAACGGGGCCCGCAAGTCGCTCGACAATCTCAAATGGCTGGTCGCGGCCGACATCTGGTGGACGGAAACAGCACTGTTCTGGAAGAGGCCGGAGGTAGATTCCTCCAAGATCCAGACCGAGGTGATACTCCTCCCCGCCGCCGCTTCCTACGAGAAAGAGGGGAGTATCTCGAACAGCGGCCGCTGGGCCCAGTGGCGCTGGAAGGCTGTAGAAGCACCCGGACAGGGGAAAGCGGACCTGGAGATAATGACCCTGGTCATGAAGAAGATCAAGGAACTCTACGAAGCGGATACTGCCGCGCCAAACCGCGAGGCGATAACCAGGCTCACCTGGGACTACGAAGATCATCCAGAAGCAGACGACATAGCCAAGGAAATCAATGGCTATGACTTGAAGACAGGCAAGCTCATGGCAAGCTTCGTGGCCCTCCAGGATGACGGCACCACCTCATCCGGCAACTGGCTCTACTGCGCGCAGTACCCGGAAGAAGGGAAGAATCTATGCCAGAGGCGGGATACGCGAGACACGTCCCTGAACCAGATCGGCCTCTATTCCAACTGGTCCTGGTGCTGGCCGGTCAACCGCCGCATTATCTATAACAGGGCGTCGGTCGACCTGGACGGAAATCCGTGGGACTCAGAACACCCCGTGGTCAACTGGAACCCGGGAACATCGGCCTGGGTGGGTGACGTAATTGACGGCGGAGGCTCGCCGATCAACCTGGCCGCTGCCGGCGCGAAGAACTTCCCCTTCATCATGAAGAATGACGGCGTGGGGCACATCTTTGGCGGATGGACCATGGCCGAAGGGCCGTTCCCCGAGGCATACGAGCCCTGGGAGAGCCCGATCGAAAACCCGATGTCCCCGCAGCAAGACAATCCGTGCTCTTACATCAGCCAGTGGATGAACGAGAAAGGCACCGTGGACAAGTTCCCTTACGTGTGCACGACCTACCGCTGCACCGAGCACTGGCAGACAGGCGTCATGACCAGAAGCCTTCCCTGGCTGGTGGAGCTCCAGCCGGAGATGTACGTGGAGCTTGGCGAGGACCTCGCCGCCCACAAGGGCATCAAGGCCGGCGACACGGTCAAGGTCGAATCGGCCCGTGGAGAAATCAAGGGTGTCGCGGTTGTGACAAAACGCTTCCAGCCGCTCCAGGTGAACGGCAAGACAGTCCACCATGTGGGTGTGCCCTGGCACTGGGGATACGCAGGCATGTCTACCGGAGATAGTGGAAATATACTGACTCCGAATATCGGAGACGCGAACACCACGATCCCGGAATACAAGACCTTCCTGTGCAATATAGAGAAGGTATAGGGAAGGAGAAGAATGGTGCAGAAAGCGATTCTTTTTGACGCCGCCAGGTGCACGGCCTGCCGTGCGTGCCAGGTTGCCTGCAAGAACTGGAACGAGCGCGAGATAGAGACTACTACCAACCGGGGTACATTCCAGAACCCGCCTGACCTTTCAACAAAGACCGTGCTCGTAATGGAGTTCAGGGAGGTCGGCGACAATGGGACCCTGCGCTGGCTATACACGAGGCGGGCCTGTATGCACTGCGGCGACGCCGCCTGTATCAAGGTATGCCCCACGGGAGCGCTGTACCGACATCCGTCGGGCTTCGTTGCCGTTGACGCGGGGAAGTGCAGCGGCTGCGGCTACTGCCAGGAGTTCTGCCCCTTCCATCTGCCCCGGATCGATGCGAACCGGGCATCCGGCATGGGCCGGGTAGCCAAGTGCACAGCCTGCACGGATCCTGGCCTGAACCGGATAGATAATCAGGATGTCCCGGCGTGCGTGAAAACCTGCCCGACGGTCGCGCTTGCCTACGGGGACCGCAATGACCTGGTCGCTGCCGGAAAAGCGAGAGTGGCTGAGCTAAAGAGCCAGGGTTTCAGCAAGGCTTACCTGTACGGCGAGAACGAGGTAGGAGGTACAGGCACACTTTACGTGCTGGACGACTCCCCATCAATCTACGGTTTGGTGGAGGACCCGAAGGTCCCGGCTACGGCCATAGCCTGGCAGGACGTCATCAAGCCTCTCGGGTACACGGCCGTCGGCCTGGTGGGACTGGGACTGCTCCTCAATGTTCTGGTCGCCCGCGCCAGGATAGTGCAAGACAAGGAGGGCACGTAAATGCAGCAAATAGAACGTTATCGAACGGCTGCCAGGGTCCACCACTGGTGGATCGTGGCCTGGGCCCTCTTGCTGGGACTTACAGGCCTGTTCCTCTTCCTCTCGTGGTTCAGCCCGGCCGCATGGTGGGGCTGGAGCAGGCTCTTCCACCGCGTCGCCGCCGTCCTTTTCGTGGCGGGGCCCGTTATCTACTTCCTTGTCTATCCCAAACAGACCCTGGAATGGATCAAGGAAGCTTTTGCCTGGGGCAAAGACGATGTCGGCTGGCTAAAAGCTGCCCCGATCTACTATTTCGGCGGCGATGAAGGCTCGATGCCGCCCCAGGACCGTTCAAACACCGGGCAGAAAATGTGGATGCTGGTCGTCATTATCGCCGGTCTGGCCTTCGTCGTGACGGGATTCTTCATGTGGTTCCTGAAAGGGATCATATCCCCGGGGACCTTCCAGGCCATGCTCCTCATTCATGACGTGGCCTTTATCGGGGCCGGCGCAATGCTTCTGGTCCATATAGCCCTGGGAGCGTTCCACCCGCGGTTTTCGGAAGCTATGCGTTCGATTACCTCGGGCTCCGTTTCCGCGGAGTACGCGAAGAGCCATCACGGCAAATGGTATGATAGAATAGTATCAGGCGAAGAGGCAGAGAAGCACGGGAAGAAGCAAGCGGCTGGGGAGAAGCGAGCTGGACTTACCTAGAAGAATACTGGAAAAACTGGAGGAATGGCAACAAAAAGAAGGGCCGTTACCCGCATACCTTGGCCTGTACGAACAGCTACTGCGCATACAGGCAGGGGCAGAGGAACTTATATGCCGCCCTCCCGTTGAAATCTCCCCGCAGAAAGCGAAAGAGAAGATTTGGAAGGGTATCCCGCTCCTGGAGTGGGATACCCTTTCTATTGACTGGAAGACGCTGCGTGACCTGTACAATGCGGCGGCCACCGTTCTCTTACACCACGTCGGTTCGGACAGCAAGGCCCTGCTTGAGATCGGTTCCGATATAGAGCTCCTGAAAGAAGCCGCCAGGGCCTGGTATGGAGACACTTACAGGGCCTGGGCGGATGCCCACGGCGTTGAAGCGGAGCTCCTCGCGGCCGCCGTGCACTGTGCAGCCAAACCCTTTATAATAGCTCATGCGTCCACTCTGCTGGAGCTGGTCCCGCAGGACCAGTGGCGGCGCGGTTTCTGTCCCATATGCGGCGGAAAGCCGGACTTCGCCTATATTGAAAAGGAACCCGCTTCACGCTGGCTCCTTTGTTCGCGCTGTGATTCGACCTGGCTCTTCCAGAGGATTGAGTGCCCGTACTGCGAGAACAAGGACCAGGCGAAGCTCGGTTACAGGGCCGACGAGCGGAACCTGTACCGGCTTTATTTGTGTGAACAGTGCAAGAGTTATCTG
>JACUUS010000009.1 GCA_014859215.1 Dehalococcoidia bacterium
CTGGCTGCGAATGACAGGGTTGTCGGCATAGAGGTGGCGGACCCGGAAGGCCACCTGTTCGTGATAAGTGCAAAAGGATTCGGCAAGCGAACTCCGTTTCGAGCGTACCCTCTGCAACAGCGCGGCGGCGGCGGGGTGCGCACGTTCAAAGTCATTGCAAAGACGGGCCGTGTCGTTGCCGCTCTCCTGGTACGGCCTACCGAGGAGCTCATGCTCATATCAGCCAGGGGCATAGTAATACGCACCCCGGTGGATGGGATCTCTATACAGGGCAGGGATACCCAGGGGGTCAGCGTGATGCGGGTCGAGGAGGGCGACAGCGTCGCATCCATCGGAAGCCTCGGCAACGAGTAGGCCCCTCCGGCCCCGTCAGTAGTTCTCCTCACAAATAGGTATCGTCTGCTGATCGTGCCCGAGTGGACTGTCTATGGCCGGTATTTGCAGCATCAAGGCGAGCTCGACTCCTGTGCAGACCGCTTGACCGTGCGAGAGAGTTCTACATAGTAGAATCTGCCAGTTTATAACCGTGTGAGGTCTGCCCCCTATTTCCAGTCTCTTGTTGTCAACGATGTCATCGGGGTGTCCCTCAACTCAGGGGCTGTCATACTCAGGCCAAGGCGTTCGTTCGATCTTTCCCGAGATATCTTGGAAGAAACCAGCAAGCACCTAAGTTCACTTTCATTCCCCTGCCAGGCACAGACCTTGCAGGGTTTAGGACGACGCGAAGTGCTTCAGCGCCAGCTTGACCCTGTCTTCCAGGGGAAGCGATGAATCGACAGGAATGGCCGCCATCGCGTTGCTTGCTTCTGCCGCGGTATAGCCCAGGCTTATGAGCGCCGCTCTCACATCATCATGCGGGTGGATTATAATACTGTCTCCCTGTTCGAACTTGCTCCTGAGTTCGAGTACAATGCGGCCGGCTGTTTTCCTGCCTACACCGGGAATCGAACTGAGAAGGGCTTCGTCTCCGGAGGTTATGGCTAGCGCCAATCTCGCGGGATTGAGGGCGGACAGGACGGCAAGGGCAGCTTTTGGACCTATGCCGGTAACCCCTATCAGAAGCTCGAAGGCCCTGATCTCCTCGTCGGAGGCGAACCCGAACAGGGCCAGACTGTCCTCCTTGACCATGAGGTGAGTATGCAGGTGGACCCTTTTGCCCGTTGGTCCCAGATCGCTCAGGGTCGAGGTGGGGACACGGATACGGAAACTGATCCCGTTCACATCCACTACGACTGCGTCATGGCTCTTGTATCTGAGAACCCCTTCAATGCCGGAAATCAAGGTCTACTGCCTGCCTGACCGGTATTCAGTTCGCCGCTCAGTACTCTGGAGAGGCGTATCCTGGCTATGTGACATAACGCAATTGCCAGCGCATCCGCAGCGTCATCCGGGCGGGGAATCGCATCCAGTCCGAGCTGCAACTTGACAAGCTCCTGTACCTGTTCCTTCGAACCACGTCCGTAGCCCGTGACGCTCTGTTTCACATCCAGCGGGGAGTACTCATAGACGGGGATGTCGCGATTCGCCGCTGCCAGAAGGGCTACGCCGCGCGCCTGCCCAACTATGAGAGCCGTCTTCAGGTTTCGGGCGACAAAAAGCTCGACGGCTGCCTCAGACGGTTGGTGCTTATCTATCAAGGCCGTCAGGTGTTCGTAAAGGAATCGAAGCCTTCCGGCATGCGGTTCCGCTGGAGTGGTGGAGAAACAACCGAAATCGATTGCAGTCAGCCTGCCATCTTCATTCTCGATAACACCGTATCCCATCAGGGCAATGCCGGGGTCAATACCCAGGACGCGAACAGGCATTAAGCCTCCGTCATTTCCTGGAACTTCTCAACTACATCATTCGGGAAGTCGGCGTTGGTGAAAACATGGTTCACGTCTTCAAGCTCTTCCAATCTGCTTAATAGCTTCAGGGATTGCAGAGCTGACTTCTCGTCAAGCGTGATCACTGTTTTCGGAACTTGCAGGAGTTCAGCCGAGGAAACATGCAGGCCCCTGCCTTCAAGACTGCCTCTCATGAACTCGAGGTCCTGGGGCTCGGTGTGCACCTCTACCGTCGAGTCGTAGACTTTAACATCCTCGGCGCCGGCATCTATGGCCAGCAGGGCCAGCTCTTCAGCGGGCATCTTGTCAGCCTCCACGGCAAGCACTCCCCTGGCCTCGAATATCCAGCTCACACTCCCGCTTTCGGCCAGGTTGCCGCCATTACGGCTCAAGACATTACGGACCTCAGACAGGGTTCGGTTGCGATTGTCCGTCAAGGCCTGAAGCAGGATAGCGCTGCCGCCGGGACCGTATCCCTCCAGAGTCACTTCGGTGAGGTTGGAGGCATCCTGTGCGCCGGAAGAGCGCTTGATAGCACGATCGATATTCTCCAGGGGCATATTGTTGTCGCGCGCCTTCTCAATTGCCAGCCTCAAATGCGGGTTGGCGGCGGGATCGGCTCCGCCCCGGCGTACGGCAATGCTGATCTCCTTGCCCAGCTTGGTGAAAAGTTGCCCTCGTTTGGCATCGGCTGCGCCCTTTTGTCTCTTGATCTGAGCCCATTTCGAATGCCCTGACATCTTTCCTCATCCCCTGCACATCACTGTGACTCAGTGTTTTCTATTTTCGTGTCGAAACTTCACTCTTTATGAATTCGGCTATGTTGCCGGTTGGTGTGCCCGGCCCGAAGACGGCCTTAACCCCGAGCTGTTTCAAGGCTGGAATATCGTCCTCAGGCACGATGCCGCCGGCGATTACTACTGTATTCTGGAGGCCTTTCTCGCGGAGTTGATCCATAATGAGAGGGAAAAGCTCAAGATGTGCGCCGGAAAGGATGCTTACCCCGACAACATCCACATCCTCCTGTAACGCGCTCTGAGCGATCATCTCCGGGGTCTGGCGGAGCCCTGTATAGATGACTTCCATCCCGCTGTCACGCAAAGCACGAGCCACGACCTTGGCCCCACGATCATGCCCATCAAGGCCGGGCTTGGCAACCAGGACTCTGATTTTTTGTTCGGACGTCATGTAAACTACCCTCGCTTAGAATTCTTATCGAGTTTCTTCAGGACTCCTTCTTGCTACACCTTCTGCGCAAGCTCTATCAACACGCCGTTCGTTGAGCGCGGGTGCAAGAACCCGACTTTCCCGGCCAGTCCCTTGCGGCCCTTCTTATCGATCAGATCGATTCCCTTGCCTGACATCGCCTCCAATTCCTTGTCGACATCGTCGACACGCAAGCAGATATGGTGTATACCTTCGCCCTTCTTTTCAAGGAACTTGCCGACGCCGCTGTCCGCGCTCAGCGGTTCTATCAGCTCTACCTCAACGTTGCCTACCATGATCATGGCAGCCTTTACTCCCTGGTCGGCGAGTGTTTCCTGGTGAGAATGCTTGATGCCGAGCAGTTTCTCGTATACTTCTAGACCCTCTTCGAGATTCTTGACAACGATCGAAATGTGGTCGACGCCCTTTATCATGGTTCTCCTTCTTTTCTACATGCACTACCGGTTAGATTACCAGAATTTCCTGCTGCTCGCCGAATACCCCGCGAAGCACGTCGCAAATTTCCCCTGTAGTCGCGTACGCCTCAGCGCAGTCCAGGATCAGCGGCATGGTGTTCTCGGTCGTCCCGGCAGCCTCCTTGAGCCGTCCCAGCGTTTCGGTGACTCTGGTATTATCCCTTTTCTTGCGAAGATCAGCCAGCCGCTGTACCTGTTTCTCCGCTTCCGCGGGATTAACTCGGAGGAGTCCTTTGATCTCAGGATAGGGGGAGACGAACTGGTTGACTCCCACCACCACCTTCTTCACGCTCTCTATCTCCTTCTGGGTGCGATAGGAGCTCTCCTGGATTTCGCGCTGCTGATATCCCTGTTCAATAGCGGATAGGGCTCCGCCAAGATCATCGATCTTTGCGATGTAGCTGGAGGCCTCCCTCTCAAGCTCGTCAGTGAGGCACTCTATGAGATACGAGCCGCCCAGAGGATCGACGATGTCGCTGACCCCGCTTTCATAAGCCAGGATCTGCTGGGTGCGCAAGGCGGTTGTGACCGCGCCTTCGCTGGGGGTGGCATATGCTTCGTCCCACGAATTGGTATGCAGGGATTGGGTCCCCCCGAGGACGGCCGCTAATGCCTGGATTGCTGTCCGGACGATGTTATTCTCTGGTTGCTGCGCCGTAAGGGTGTGCCCGCATGTCTGGGTATGGAAGCGAAGCATCATGGACCGCGGGTCTTTGGCCTTGAATCGATCGCGCATAATGCCGGCCCAGAGCCGCCGGGCCGCTCTGAACTTGGCGACTTCCTCAAAAAGATTCGTGTATGCCGCAAAGAAGAAAGACAGCCTGCCGGCGAACTTGTCCACATCCATTCCGGCGTCGATTGCCGACTGAACATACGCGATTCCGTTAGCGAGCGTGAAAGCCGTCTCCTGTGCAGCCGTTGCGCCCGCCTCCCTGATATGGTAACCGCTTATGCTGATCGTGTTCCACTGGGGAAGGTTTCCGGTGCAGTAATAGAAGATATCGGTGGTCAGGCGCATGGAGTGCCTGGGAGGAAAGATATAAGTGCCCCGCGCGACATACTCCTTGAGGAGGTCGTTCTGAATTGTGCCGTTCAGTTTTGCCTGGTCAACACCCTGTTTCCTGGCCACTGTAATGTACATGGCGAGCAGGATAGGCGCTGTCGAGTTGATTGTCATTGAGGTGCTGACTTTGTCCAGAGGGATGTCTTTGAAGAGGGTTTCCATGTCCTCCAGGCTCGAAATGGGTACCCCCACCTTGCCAACCTCGCCCCTGGCTTTGGGGCTGTCGGAATCGTAGCCGATCTGTGTGGGCAAATCGAAAGCTACGCTAAGGCCTGTCTGACCCTGTTCGAGGAGGTAGCGATATCGCCGGTTCGACTCCTCAGCTGAAGCGAACCCGGCATATTGGCGCATAGTCCACATCCGCCCTCGGTACATATTCGGCTGCACGCCGCGGGTAAAGGGGAATTCCCCGGGGAAACCCAATTTGGCCCGGTAATCGAAGACATCGCAGTCTTCGGGGCTGTATACATCGTCAAGCTCGATAGCGGAAGTCGTGAGAAAGCGGTCCAGGCGCTCCGGTGACCGCTTGGTCGCTGGCTGAAGCACCTTTTCTTTCCACTCTTGCTTGCTCCTGCTGGTCTCCATGTAAACTCCTTTTCTTCATAGTACCCCGACCCACGCAAAGTGTATCCCATCCGTGATCGGGTTGTCAATCGGGAGCGAAGCCGGAGATGAGGGAAGAGCAATCCTACAGGGGTGGCCGTGATTTGATATAATAGGGCTGAACCAGAAAAGATGGAGCGCATTATATCAGGCCGCCCCAGGGAAGAAGACAATCAGCTCGATAAGGGCCTACGGCCGCGTCAGTTGGCCGACTTCGTGGGTCAGGAAAAGGTCAAGGACAACCTGGGCATAGCGATGGCCGCCGCACGGGGCAGAAGCGAATGCCTTGACCATACTCTTTTGTATGGACCGCCAGGTCTCGGCAAGACTACCCTGGCCTACATATTGGCTGCCGAGATGGGAGTGAGTATCAAGATCACCTCCGGCCCCGCCATTGAACGACCCGGAGACCTCGCTGCTATCATAACCAATCTCAACAAGGGGGATATCCTGTTCATCGATGAGGTTCACAGGCTGGGCAGGATTGTCGAAGAGGTCCTCTACCCGGTGATGGAAGACTATGCGCTGGACATTGTCATCGGCAAAGGCCCGGGAGCGAGAAGTCTCAGGTTGAACCTGCCGAGGTTCACGCTTGTCGGCGCTACCACACGCTTCGCGATGTTGAGTTCGCCGCTCAGGGACAGGTTCGGCGCTGTATACCGTCTTGATTTTTACGGGCAGGAGGCAATTAAACAGATACTGAAGCGATCGGCCAGCCTCCTGGGCATCCAGGCGGACGGTGACGGACTGGAAGAGATAGCCTGCCGGGCGCGGGGAACGCCCAGGGTCGCCAACAGGCTGCTCAAGCGAGTCAGGGACTATGCTGAGGTTATGGCCCAGGGCAAGATAACCCGGGAGGTGGCGCTGGAAGCGCTGGGCCGCCTGGAGGTGGACTCCATTGGCCTTGATGATGTCGACCACAGGATCCTGCGCACTATTATAGAGAAATTCAACGGCGGGCCCGTGGGACTTGACACGATCGCTGCCGCGATAAGTGAAGAAGCGGATACGGTGATGGATGTATATGAACCGTACCTGATGCAGTTGAGCTTCCTGGAGAGGACGCCGCGGGGCCGGGTGGCCACGCGCTTCGCGTACAAGCACCTCAACCTGGATTACGGCAAACACCATCCCGGGCAGCCGGGCCTCTGGTGACCGAGCGCTCTCCGGACAGGGTAGACTATGGCTAGAATCCTGCTCCATGCGTGCTGCGGCCCCTGCGCCGCCTACATAGTCAAGTCTCTGAGGGAGCGCGACCTCGAATTAAGCTTGTTCTGGTACAATCCCAACATACACCCCTTCCGTGAACACCAGTTGCGCCTGGACGCCATAAAGTCACTCGCCGCCGCGGAGAGACTGTCCCTGATAGTGGACGAAGGGTATGACATGATCAGGTATTTCCGGACAGTAGTCGGGAAGGAACGGGAACGCTGCCCTGAATGCTACAGGTTGCGGCTTGCCCGCACGGCTCAGGCGGCGCATGAGAAACGATTCGACAGCTTCACCACAACCCTGCTTATCAGTCCTTACCAGGACCACCAATGCATCCGTGAGTCGGGAGAGGCGCTGGGCATAGAACATGGTGTGCCCTTCCATTACGAGGACTTCAGGCATGGTTTCAGGGAAGGGCACCGCATGGCGCGTGAGCTTGGATTCTATCACCAGTCGTATTGCGGCTGCGTCTACAGCGAGTGGGAACGCTACGGGAAGATAAAAATCTGAACTTCTAGTAGATGATCTTCTCATTTGCCAGGCGGTTGAACTCACCCTCAGGCAGGCCGAGCAAAGTCTTGAAGATGTACTCATTGTCCTGCCCCAGCATTGGCCCGCTGCCACGTATCTTCCCGGGGGTCTCGCTCAATTTCCACGGTATTCCGTAGAAGGTCTCTTTTCCGCTGCGGGGGTGTTCAACCTCGACGTAGATCTCGCGTTCCCGGAAATGCGGGTCGCCGTGCTGATCCCGCGCATTCAGGAAGGGCGCAGCCGCTACGCCATGACTCTGCAGGATGACAGTGACCTCCCGAGACGTGTAATTGACGGTCCACTCAGCCACAAGCCTGTCCAGTTCGTCCTGGTTGCTCAAGCGGCCGTACCGGTCGCTGAAACGTCGGGCTGAGGTCCAGTGAGGGTTCTCCATGGCCCGGCTCAGGCCAAGCCATTCCTCATCAGTCTTAACGGCTATGGACACCCATTGATCAACGCCCCTGCAGGGGTAATAACCGTGCGGAGCCATCTGGCTATCACGGTTTCCCGCCGGCGCCGGGATGCGCCGGTTCATGACATACTCCATGAGCGGTTCGCCCAGAAGTGAGGTAGTTGCCTCCCATTCAGAGATATCGATATACTGACCCTCTCCGGTCCGGTTGCGATGCACCAGCGCAACAAGTATGGCGAGCGCCCCATAGGTAGCTGCCACGTGGTCTCCGTAGGCAAACCTTGGCCCGCAGGGTATGGTCTCGTCGGGATAGCCGACGACGCTGTCGAGGCCGGCCAGGGCGGTTATGATAGGCGCGTAGCCCCGTGTCCCCTTGAGTGGCCCGGTATGACCCGCAAAACACAGAGATACCACAATTATGTCCGGCTTGATCGCTGCCAGCGATTGGTAACCCAGTCCGTATTTGTCCAGTACACCCGGGGTGAAGTTGTCGGTGACGACGTCGCTTCGAAGTACCAACTCTCTGATGAGATCAGATCCTTCAGGTCTGGTGAAATCCACCGTTATACCCCTCTTGCCTCGGTTCAACAAGTGGAAAACAGGGTTCAGCTCGAGGCGTTCCGGAGCGGCAGCTGCGATAGCTTCCGGTGACTTGACCAGCAGGTCCTTGGAGCTGGCCGCTCCCCCCATGCGCCCGTAGTCGATCCGGGTCCGGGATTCAACTTTGATAACCTCCGCACCCATATCGGAGATAATATGCGCCATCTGGGGACCCGCCCAGGCTGAACCGAAGTCAACAACCCGGTATCCGTCCAAAGGATGAAGCACATTGCCTCCCGATAAGCAGCGAGTTCAGATTATGCCGGTTCTGCGCAGAGCAACGAGTTCCTCACCGCTCAGGCCAAGCCTGTGCATAAAGATCTCGCTATTATGCTGGCCGAGCTGGGGAGCCGGACTCTCCAGTGCCCACGGCGTTCCGGAGAACTTGTAGGGCGCTCCTGGATATATCAGCGATCCAACATGTTCGCGGTCAAGGCTCGCGAAGAAATCGCGTTCTGCAAGATGTGTGTCCTCGACCTGGTCCCGCATATTGTAGAGAGGGGCGAACGGAATCGCGTTCTTCTCGAAGATCTCGAAAAGCTCCTTCTTGGTTCGTTCGAGAAACCAGGGCGCGATAAGAGCGTCTACCTCTTCAGGATAATCGTCCTCCATTGCGTGGCGGTCCCTGTACCTGGGGTCCTGCGACCACTCGGGATTGTCCATAAGCTCCAGGAATTTGACCCATTGCTTCACCTGGGGGGCGCACACGGCCATGTAGCCGTTCTTGCAGGGAATTACCCTTCTCGCTGGATAAGTCCAGCCTCCGCCGATGTACCCCTTTCGCAAAGTCTCGCGGGCGCCGAATGCATAGATAGTGATTCCGAAGCCGACGTGATAAGTTGCCCAGACGTCTGCTTCAGCGATATCCACGTGCTGGCCCCGGCCTGTGATATCTCGAGCAAGCAAGGCCGTCATGGTCGCGCCGGCGGCGCTTACCCCGGCCTGATAATGTCCCTGCAGGACCGGCGCGGTAAGCGGTTCCCGCCAGTGATGTCCAATCGTCTGGCTCACTCCACCCAATGCGCAGCAGTTTATGGCGTAAGCTTTGTGATTACTGTAGGGGCCGGTTTGACCGTAGGGGCTGATCGAGGCGACTATTAGCTGCGGGTTGATCTCCCGGAGCCGTGCGTAATTGAGGACGTCTTCCCTGGTGAAGCCTGGGCCCAGGTTTTCGATGAATACATCAGCTTCCTTCAGGATTTCGGCTAGTAGCTGTTTCCCTGCCGAAGTTCGGACATCCAGCGTGATACCTTTCTTGTTAGTGTTCAGATAAAGGTAAAGGCCGCTCTGTTCGGGATCCGGTATGTCGTCCGGGAAAGGGCCGTAATTCCTGGACTCGTCTCCGGTACCGGGTTCTTCAATCTTGATCACTTCAGCGCCGAGGTCAGCCATTAGTTTGGCGCAGTAGGGAGCGGACACGAACCTGCCGCATTCGATGACCTTGAGCCAGGAGAGTGCCTTTTCTGTCATGAACGAATCCTCTACGGCTTCGTTTGCAGGCCGGCCTCAATTATGACGAAAACATACAGTGGAGGCAATACTTGACAGCAACTTGAGCGTGAACAGGTTTGACAACCAAAGCTGGCTATGGTTTAATATCGCTGAGTTTCGAGTTCGTGTCCTCACACGGCATGAACATGCGGGAAGCACCAAACACCCTTTCGCGGAAGTTTGGCAGAGGGTCCCTACTCGACCCCGCTTCCAACAAACCCCGTGGGGGCTCAGTTGTAGGTCCCTGTTTCTCTGCTATTCGATCCTCTCACTCCAGAGGGCTTGAATTGAGGCTGGATCGGTAATGGACCGTTTTGAAGGTGAGCTTATCGACGGCCTGTATGGGGTAGACCGCATCATTGGTTCCGGCGATTTCGGGACTGTGTACAGGGTGCATCACTCTAGCTGGCGGGTTGACCTTGCCATGAAGGTCCCGGGCCCGCAGACTCTTGCCAGCAGGGAAGCCGCGCGCCTGTTAGACGTCCGGGCGTGGTCAGACCTCGGTCTCTCTCCATACATTGCTGCGTGCTATTATTCGCGAGAGCTGCAGGGGAAGCCCGCAATTTTCATCGAGTACGTTGCGGGTTCAAACATGCGGGAGAAACTGAGGCGGCCCCTGGAGGTCAGGGAGGCCCTGGACTACGCCATTCAAATTTCCTGCGGCCTGTCTTACGCTCACAGGCATTCCCTTGTACATGGAAACCTGAAGCCCGAAAACTGCTTGCTGGCGCAGGGAAGAGACATAAAGCTCACCGACTTCGGATTGGGCCTTGATGCTGATTCACTCGATGGCGGCGACAGCTCTACCGTGGAATACAGGTCCCCGGAGCAATGGCATGCCGGAGACTTGACCCCGGGAATGGACATATTCTCCTTCGGCGTGGTCCTCTACGAGATGTTGACCGGCACCACACCGTTTCAGCGCCGCAGCGGGGAGGGTGTCAGGGCCTACTACGACCGGCAATTTATCCTGGGATGGAAATTCCCTGCCCTGCCGCTGGAAACGCCTGTGAGCTTGCATGACCTGGTCGGCGAATGCCTTAAGCGGCAGCCCGCTGAGCGTCCAGAGAATTTCTCAGCCGTGATTGAGAGGCTGAAAGAGTCTTACCGCGAGTGTACAGGAAGTTCTTGCCCCCGCGGGCAACCTGATGAGACGCTGCTGGTCCCAGCGAGCTTAAACAAGAAGGCCGTATCACTGTATGACCTGGGGATGAAGGAAGAGGCTGTTCACGCCGTCGAAGAGGCTGTCAAGTACGATCCATCCTGCCTTGACTTCGGCTATAACCACGTTCTTTTCCTCTGGGAAAAAGGAGCCATGTCCGACATCCAGGTGGTGAAGTGGCTTGAAATGAAGGCCGAATCGTCTGCCGGAGAATGGCGTCCCCTCTTTTACCTGGGCCTCGCGCACCTGTCGAGAAAAGACGCTGACCCGGCAAGGGTAGTGCTGCATGAAGCCTCGAAGCGGACTGCGGCCGAGAAGGAAATTCAGGACGCTCTTGAGCAGCTTGAGAAAGAGAAGGATCGGTGGCCGCACTTTGTTCGCGTCCTGTCAGGACACAGCATGCCTGTTTCCTGCTCCGCCATCTCTCAGGACGGCAAGTTCGCGCTCACTGGGAGCCTTGACGGAAACCTTCGGTACTGGAATCTGGCTTCGGGAGAGTGCCTGCGAAAACTGGGAACCCATAAGCAGGCCGTTTCCGATCTCGCGTTTACAGGTGACGGGCAATTCGCTCTGTCAGCCAGTCATGACAAGACGCTGCGTTTTTGGGATTTGCGGCGCGGGGAATGTGTGCGAGTACTGGACGGCCACGGCAAGCCGGTCAATACTATTGCAGTTTCACCCGATAGCAGTCTCGCTTTGTCAGGTGGAGATGACAAAAATGTTAGGGTATGGGCGCTGCGAACGGGGACCTGCTTGCTGACGATGGAAGGTCACGAGCGCCCGATTACTTCGCTTGCTATTCTACCGGACGGCGTGTCGGCAATCTCCGGCAGCGGCGACAAGACTGCGAGAATCTGGGACCTGAGTACAGGCAAATGCCGTGCGGTGCTCAGAGGGCATGAACGCGGTATCAGGTCGGTAGCGGCCACGGCTGACGGCAGGTTCGCGCTCACCGCAAGCGAGGACAAGACTATTGGGTACTGGAACCTTGACACTGGGAAGTGTTTGCGCCTGCTAAAGGGCCATGAACGATCTGTAAATGCAGTCGCTGTCTCCCCTGATGGGAGGTTTGTGATCTCCGGAGGCGACGATAAGACTCTCCGAATCTGGGATGCCTTGAACGGGACCTGCATGCGCACTATTAATGAATTTGAACACCCGCTGGCCTTCGCGGCCTTTTCCGCGGACGGCAATATTATCGTACCGGGGAGCGACGATAAGACCCCGTGTGTCTGGCACATCGGCGGGCTTGAGCCGCTCAGGCTTTTCCCGACTCCTGGCCATACCGATCACGTGGACGGACGCACGAGCCATGACCATGACTTTGCGCTGCTGAAAGAAGAAGCCGTGCAGTGTAAACAAAGAAAGAACTGGCGGCGCGCTTCTCAATATCTACAGCGAGCGAGGTCCTTACCCGGTTACGAACGCCATCAGGATGTGCTCGACCTTGCTCATGAGCTGGGGTTGAAGGGGATCAGGAAGGGTCTGAACGGATGCTGGTTGAAGAGTGTGCTGAGGGGACATGAGGACTGGATAAATGCGGCGGCTTTCTCGCCTGACGGAAAGCTGGTGCTGTCTGCCAGTGACGACAGGACCATGCGCCTGTGGGAGGTGAGCACCGGCGAAAACATCCGGACGTTCAGGGGTCATGACGGTCGGGTAAGCACGGTCGCTATGTCACCAGGGGGCAACTTCGCCCTGTCAGGGTCCCATGACGGCACGGTGAGACTCTGGAACCTGCACACGGGCGAAACTATTCGTGTTCTTGAAGGGCACAGAGACTGGGTGAGCTCGGTCGCTATCTCTCCCGACGGCAGCTTCGCTTTGAGCGGCAGCGATGATGGTTCCCTCTGCGTCTGGAGTCTAATGGGAGCGGGTAATCTGCGGCGCATTGAGGACCTGAAAAGTCCTGTAAGGTCCCTTGCTATAACCCCTGATGGCTCTCTGGCTGTGTCAGGCTCTGATGATGAAGTCGTCCGGGTTTGGGACATAAAGGCCGGTAAATGCACGCGCACACTGGAGGCTCATGAAAACTGGGTGAACTCCGTATCGATCTCCTCGGGAGGGACCTTCGCTTTGTCCGGCAGCCTGGACGGTACCGTGCGCTTATGGGACTTGAAAACTGGCATATGCCTTCGCACATTGAACGGGCATCGGGACTGGGTCCGCTCGGTGGCGTTCTCACCGGGTTCCAGGTTTGCGCTGTCAGGGGGCCATGACAGGGCTTTGCGGCTATGGGACCTGAAGGCGGGCGAGACTATTCACCTGGTGAAAGGCCACCAGGACTGGGTCAGCACGGTCACTTTCTCGCCGGACGGGCGGTATGCGGTATCAGGCGGTCATGACAGCGTTCTCCGGCTTTGGGAGTTCGATTGGTGTTATGATTTCCCGGTCGAGCTGGATTGGGCAGAAGCAGCTCTACCTTACCTGGAGATATTCATCACTATGCATAAACCCAGGCCGGATGATGAGATTCGCATGGATTGCAGACCCTCATGGACCGACCAGGACTTCGAGAAACTGCTAGATGCACTATCGCGGAACGGGTTCGGATGGCTGAAGCCGGCGGGAATTGCGAGGAAACTCAGCGCTCTCTTCGCGGCCAGGGACGGTCACGATACGCAGGCGCAATCACCCTCAACGAACAGAGCCATTTCCCAGGATAGTTTCACGTGCGGCTGCTGCGGGCAGACCTGCCCGATTGAGCTTCTGGACAATGCATCTTTTTGTCCGGAATGCCAGCAATACCTCGCCCACAGCCCCGAACAACCTGACCAGGGCTCCTGGTGGAAGAAGATAGTAAGCCGGTAGTAGAGCATGAGAAGGTGTTCTCTCGCGATTTGACGAACTGTACTCCAGTAAAGCCCGGAAACCAGACAGCTTTCCAGTCCTGAGCTGTCTCTTGATTGCACTACCTCCCGGCAACATATTGAGGGGCTTCCGGCTTCGCCGGTTCCTCGGCCTGGTTAGTCTCTCCTTTGCCTCCAGTTTGCGCCGCTGCTTTGTTCGGACTTTCGTCTTCCCAGGAAGAGAATGGTATGTAGTTTCGGAATTCTTGCGTAGCCCCGCAGTATTTGCACACCCCGGGGCTGCTGGGGCCTCTCGGACTTTCGATTATCCAGTGATGGACACACTCTCCTTCGAGGACAGGCTTTGGCTGAGGCCTGTATCGGTGTCTTGTCATGTTCTTCATATCTTTCCTCCACCCCGCTTATTCTAAAATCCGCCACGGTTTGTGTAAGTGACTTAAGTCGCAGTCACGGTCAGGGGACGTACAGAGCTGGCTCGGTATCCAGAAATAAATGGGGAGGTCCAGGAAGGGGATTAGATCTCTTCAAATACTATTTCGAACGGGCATCTGATAGCGCCCAGGGGACAAATTGCCTCGCAGTCGGTGCACCAGTTACATAGTTCAGTTTCGACCACGGCGACGACCTGGCCCACGAAGACAAAGGCGTTGCAGGAACACAGGCTAACGCACAGTCCACATGCATTGCATTTGCCGCCGTCTATATCTGGCATAATGGCCATAGTCACACCTCAACTATGTTAGTTTCCGTGCAGCCGGTTTGTCTGCGACGTTTGTCTCATGAGGTTACCTACCGGCGATTTCGCTGAGCAGGCCCTGGTCCCTGATGATTATTCGGTGCCTCTCCATCCTGATCGCCCCCTCCTCCTCCAACGATTTCAAAGATCTACCTACCATTTCGCGAGCCGTTCCGGCAAGGCTCGCCATATCTTGTTGCGTTAGTCTGGGCTTAGCCTCGCTCCCGTCTGTGGTCTGTTCAAGCAGAATCTTGGCAACCCTGGACATGACGTTCCTGAACGACAGGTCTTCCACGAGCGATGCAAGCCGTCGAATCTGCCTGGCCAGCGTGCGGCTTAAGTTCATGGCTACTTTCGGATAACTGCTGATAATGACTTCAAGATCACGGCTAGTGATTCCATAAAGTACAACCTTGCCTATTGCCTGAGCATTACCCAGGTTCGGCCCCCCATCAAGAACCGATACCTCGTTGAATGAATCTCCCGGTCTTACAAAGTACAGGATCTGGTCCCTTCCACCCGGTGACGTTCTGTAGACTTTCACGATACCCTTCACGACGAAATACATCGTGTCAGCGGGTTCACCCTCCAGGGATATCAGGTCGCCATCCTGAGCCGTCCTCTCGAATACGTGTTCCTTGATGGATTCGATTTCGTCCGGGCTCAGGCCGGAAAAATGGGGGGCTTTCTTTAGCAGTTCAGTGTCAACTACCATCTATTCGACCTTACATGCGAATCCTATTGAGGTACGTTGTTTAACGGCTAATCAAGTACTTCGAACTCAGTCTTCGGTGCTCCGCAGATAGGGCATACCCAGTCATAAGGCATCTTCTCGAAGGGTGTGCCTGGCGGAATACTGCCGTCTGGATCGCCGTTCTCCGGCTCGTATATATAGCCGCAAACAGTGCACCTGTACTTCCTCACTTCATCCCCCCTTCCCGATTCTTGCTACGTAAGATGGAGCCGTTTTCGGCGTCGTCCCTCGTTTTACTCTCTGATAATAGCTGTATGTCATTGGCTCACCTTCGCTAATAACATTCGCATCCACCACTTCACCTATGAAGATGGTATGAGTTCGCGTGTCCGCCTCGTTAACCAGCTTTGCCTCCAGGTACGCGAGAGTATTATCAAGGACTATTGGAGCTCCTGTCTTGCCGGTTCTGTAGGATACTCCCTCGAACTTGTTCAGGTCCCTGCCTGATCTGAAACCGAACTTGCCGATGAAGGGCAGGGGAGTGTCCTGAGAAAGGATAGAAACCGTGAAAGCGCGGCTCGTCTGTATGAACTCATGAGTGAGATTGCCCTTATTGATGCAGACCGAGACTGTGGGCGGCTCCGAACAGACCTGGACTACGGTATTGGCGATCTGCCCGTTCATCTCGCTACCTTTCGCGGAGCAAATCAGATATATGCCGTAGGTAATAGTGCGTAAAGCTTCGAGGTTCATCCCCGCTCCTTCCTGGCCTTATCTGCTAGAAAACGTCAGCCTCGCTGCTTTCGACAACGTGCTTTATTTCGTCCGCTAACTCATCGGGCAGACCCTCAATCTCTACCCGAAGAAATCCCCTTACGATTGTTGAGGTGGCTTCATCGCGCGTGAGGCCGCGTGCCATGAGGTACTCGACCTCTTCTTCGGCGATTTTGCCGACTGCTGCCTCGTGGGAGAGATCAATTCCCGGCAGGCTGCCTTTCAGTTCCGGTACTGCATGTATGGTACCGTGGCTAGCCAGGAGAAGCCCCCTGCACTCCAGATGTCCCTTCACGTCAGGCGCTCTGCCTTCAAGGTATCCGCGTGCGATCACGTCTCCCCCAATTGAGACAGCCCGGCTTATTACCTCTGCCCGCGAACCTTTGCCTTCCAGCAAGACTCTGGAACCTACATCGAGGGTGCAATCCGGAGGAGCCACAAGTATACTGTTGAACCTGACAACGGAGTCTTCGCCAACGCACCTTACAGTCGGGTACATCTGGAGCGTTTTTAACGCTCTTATCGAGATGTAGTTGCTGACAAAGACCCCGCCTTGTTCAACTAACGCGCCGCTGCGCGGTCGGACCTCGATACCTGGAGACCAGTTATGGATCATGGTGAAAGTCAGCTTCGCCCGAGGCTTGACATAGAACTCGGATACCCCCAGATGGAGGCCGGAAGCCGCCATCCGGCTGGTAAGGCATCCCGCGATAACATGCAGTTCGGATTCTTCCTCGGCTATCACGATATTGTGCACCCTCTGCGCCAGTTTGTTATGTCCCAGATAAAGGCAAGCCTGTACGGGCAATACCTCTTTCGCGCCCGGCAGACTCCTTATCAGGTATCCGTTGAATTCGGACAGCTCCACGTGGGCTGTGAATTTGTCGGCATCTACGTCCACGGCCTTCCACCAGTAATCCGCCAGCCAATCATATGATTCCAGAGCCCGCGTTATCGGAAGGACTTCGACTCCTGACTCAGCGGAGGAGCTGTGCACCACGGACTGGTCGACCTGCAGGAACGTGCCGCCCCGCTGCGCATTGTTCTCGAGCACGACACCTGCCTGGAGCATGCGTTGTTTCTCCTCGTCGGGGAGCCGGGACGGCTCGGGCTCGTATGCCCGCTCTTGCCCCGTTAGCAGGTAATCTTCCAGCCTGATGTCGCCTCCGTACGCCGGTTTCTTGTTCAGAGCTCTAACAGCCCGCTCTTTCCTTTCCTTCGGAGAGGTCATTCGCTCTGGCACAGGCATTTCACGCATCCTTCATAGCCATGCTCTTTTACTGAATCCAGAACTTCCATGGCGTCCCGCACACAGTGGATTGCCCCTTCCAACAGCACATACCCTTTGCTTGCGCGTACATAATCCAGGATATGGCCGGTATGGGTTATGATCAGGCATGAGCGGGACCTCGTCCGCTTGAGGTCTTTCTGCAGCAACTCGTTTATCATCTGCCCGATAAGCGACATGTTCACGAGGTCCACGCCGGATTCCGGTTCGTCCAGCAGCACCAAATCGGGACCCTGGGCAAGCAACTGGAGCAATTCCGAACGCTTGATTTCTCCACCGGAGAAGCCGAGGTTTATGTCCCGGTCCATTAGCTCTACCATGTTCAGGCGTTCAGCAAGCTCGCCAACGGCCTGCCCGTCTTTCCTGCCTCTGCTCTCCAGACAAGCATTGACGATGTCTCTTGTCTTGACGCCGCGTACGGCAGGCGGCCGCTGAAAAGAGATGCCCATGCCCAACCTTGCCCTTTCATCCACTGAAAGGCCGGTGATATCCTGGTCTTTGAACAGTATGCGTCCGCCTGTAATCACATACCTCGGGAATCCCATTATTGCCATAAGCAGCGTGGTCTTGCCGCTTCCGTTTGGGCCAAACAGGGCATGGGTTTCACCAACGCCGATAGAGAGATTGACGCCCTTCAGGATAGCCTTGCCGCCAACCTCTACCCTTAAGTCCTGTATATGAAGCATCGCTACCTCCGGTACCGTGCCACGGCCTTATGAAAAAGACCCTCCCAAGACAAGCTCTGCACAAATACGCCCGTTGCCCGGCGATAGTGTACCGGGGCACGCGGGCCGGCGGCTTGCCCTGTCAGTGATAAGGCTTTCAGGCAGATGCGCCTGCGGTCTTTGCCATGCGTGCTTCAGCCGCACTCCAGTTGATATTCCTGAAGAAGGCCTCAATGTAGTCAGCACGTTTGAGCTGGTAATCAAGCATGAATGCGTGTTCCCAAATATCCATTATCAAGATGGGTACGCATCCAGCGAAGTGGTTTACCTGGTGCTCGTTGATCCAGGCATTCACGAGTCTGTCTCCTACCGGGTCGTAATAAAGGGCCGCCCAGCCGACCCCCCTGATCATTCCGGTAGCTTTGAAATCCGATTCCCAGTTCTCATAGCTGCCAAAATCCTTCGCGAGTTTGCCCGCCAGCTTCCCGGACCTGTCAATCTTCCCGTCGCCGCCGAGATTTTCAAAGTAGAACTCGTGGACGCGCATTCCGTTAAATTCGAAGCCCAGGCGCCGCTTGAGTTCGGCGTATTCAGGAGTCCCTGTCTTACCTTCTCTGTGCAGATGCTCGAGGGACTCGAGAAGCTTGTTACTATTGTTCACATATCCTTGATATAGGGTGAAGTGGTTCTTCAACAACGTTTCACTTAGCCCGTCCATTCCCAGCAAGCGGCTGTAGTCTCTTGGGGTGTAAGTCATATCCTTTCCCTCCTGTTATTACCTAGGCGGGCGAACCGCCGTGCATTCGAACTCGCTGCAGGTACCTGTGCGCCTGGATAGCCGCCTTGGCGCCTTCTCCGGCAGCAACCACGATCTGCTTTTCGAGTATGTTCGTCACATCACCGGCCGCAAAAAGTCCCGGGATTTCCGTCCCGCAGCAGCAATTAATGGTAATCTCGCCCAGCTCGTTAAGCCTGGCGACGCCTCGGGCAAACTCTGAGTTCGGTATGAGCCCGATCTCCACCAGCACGCCCGCTGCATCGACTTTCAGATATTCTTTTTTTGGGCGCCTGAGGAGCACGCCTTCCACTCGGTCCGCCCCCTGTATCTCGACAACTTCATGTTCCATCAGCATGGTCAAATTGGGGGCCTTTTTCGCTCTGTCTATAAGTATCTGGTCTGCTCTGAAGTCCGGGTCTGCCGTCACCAGGTAAATGTGTTCTGCGAGATTGACCATATCATCCGCTGCTTCGAGGGCGGAATTCCCCCCGCCGACGACCACGACTTTCTCGCCCGCGAATACAGGACCGTCGCAGATCGCGCAGTAGGTCACGCCGCGCCCCTGCAATCTCTCTTCTCCGGGCACATCCAGCCGGCGAGGACGCTTCCCGGTTGCTATAATGAGCGCCCTGGATCGATACGAATTACTCCTGTCAGTTCCGAGTTCAAAGCCGCCTTCCAACCTTGACAGGGATACGATCGTCTCGCCCGTCTTGAGATCCACCGGGAACTGCTCCACCTGTTCACGGAACTTTTCGATGAGCTGGGCGCTTTCAATATACTGAAAACCCATGTAGTTTTCGATACCCATGGTCCATGCGACCTGCCCGCCGAAGTCCTTGCTCACGAGACATACGTTCAGGCCTTTTCGTGCTGCGTATACAGCCGCGGTCATTCCCGCCGGTCCGGCCCCGGCTATGATCAGGTCATATTGTATCTGCGTCATCTATTCCAGGCCCAGCTTTTCTTTTAAGGAGATCTTATCGAATCCGATAATGAGCTCCCCATCAATCTCAATCTGTGGAACGGACAGTTGGCTTGATTTCTTGAACATCTCTTCGCGTGCGGCTTTGTCGGCTGCCACGTTCACGTCTTCGTACTGCACATTGTTATCATTCAGAAATTTTTTGGCAAGTTTGCAGTACTGGCAGGTGGGCGTTGAATAGATCTTCACGTTTCTTTTCATAGAACCTCCCGAGCTATGTTTACCGGAATCAGGCGCGAAAATTCCGAGACCTCATAATACCAAATTCCGGTTAAGAAATCATAAAAATGAGGTATAAAAGGTTAAAAAGTTATCACATTTGCCCGGTTCGCGGGACTGCCGGGCGCGCCTACAAGTGGTGGATACCTGTACAGCAATGTGATAAGTTTTTTACTTTTTATTCGGCTATTTTATGACTTCTTCATGCGGAATGCCTATATTGGAATCAGGCGGCATCCTGGTACCAGCGAATTGCTATCGTGTTCCGGGACGAGGGCGCCTGGCGTCTCGCGGACTGGAAATCCGTGGTGAAGTGTTGCGGTGTCATTGTTGTTGGATCGGGAGCGAATCTTTTTATCATCCAGCAGGCGCTGTGGGAGGGCTTGAGCGTTGCGCGGATAGATGAGGCGCGCCACTGCCTGGCGGTACGTGATTGGACCTTGGCGTGCACTTCTTCAAAAACGCTCATTCAACCCGCGGATCAAAAGTCGAGATTTTTTCTGGCCGGCGGCTCAAGGCCGCTAACGGTTCAAAGTGCGTTTATAGCTGAAGAAGCAGACCGGGCGGAGCAGCCGGCATGAGCGCGAACTCTTCCGGCCAGCCAGCGGATGCAGAGGTGGTGGTATGTTTACGGGAGGAATACCTATTGGCAGACTATTCGGCGTTCAGATCAAATTGCATCCCTCATGGTTTATCATATTCGGCCTTGTAACATGGGCGCTCTCCGCTCTCTATTTCCCCTCAGTTTTCCCGGAGTGGGACCAGCTCACCTATTGGGGGATAGGGGTGGCTACGAGCCTGTTATTCTTCACATCCGTCCTGGTGCACGAACTGGCTCATAGTATTGTGGCGCAGCGGGAAGGCATCCCGGTTCGGGGAATAACCCTGTTCATTTTTGGCGGGGTGTCACAGATAACCAGGGAACCACAGAGCCCCGGCCTTGAGTTCAGGGTGGGCCTTGCCGGGCCGCTGACAAGTCTCGTAATCGGCGGCATCTTCTGGGGTCTGTGGTTCGGGGTGAGAAACATAAGTTCCCCGTTGGCTGGTCTCTCTTTCTGGCTGGGGCTGATTAACGTTGCGCTTGCGGCATTCAATCTGATTCCCGGATTTCCCCTGGACGGAGGGCGTGTGTTTCGGTCAATAATCTGGTGGCGTCTGAAAGACGTCAAGAGGGCGACCCGGATAGCGGCTGGTTTCGGCAGGGGCATAGGGTTTCTATTCATATTCGGGGGGCTTCTGCTGCTCTTCCAGGGGGCTCTGCTGAGCGGCATCTGGATAGCGTTCATTGGCTGGTTCTTGCAGAATGCGGCCGCGTCCAGCTACGAGCAGCTTGCTATTCAGGACGTTCTTCGCGGGCACCAGGTGAGCGAGGTCATGAGCCAGGAATGCGTCAGGGTTCCAGCAAGAATCTCTGTGGAAGAGCTTGTTCAGGAACATATTCTGACCTCTGGACGCAGGTGTTTTCCGGTGGCGGACAATGGCAATGTGCTCGGTCTGATAACAATGCAGGAGGTCAAGAAGATTCCGGCCGAAGAGCGATCACGTACCAGAGTCACGGAGGCGATGGTGCCATACGAGAAGCTAAGATGGGTGCCGCCGGAGGAAGACCTGTCGGAGGTGCTTCAAACGATGACGACGGAGGATATTAACCAGATGCCGGTCCTGAAGGACCGGAGTATTGTAGGTCTTGTGGGCCGCGACAACCTTCTGAACTTCATCCGTACTCGAAGCGAGCTTGGGAAATAGGGAAGGCGATTGGAACAACTCGTGCACGGGAAGGCCTGGCAAGTGCCGGCCTTCTCAATTTTTCCAGGAGGCTCGGCGATCAGTACGTTCCCGGCGCCGGCTCGCTGCCGGGGTGGAGGCGTCGCCATTTGGCCAATAATTGCTCCCGGCTTTCAGGATGCGAGGGATCTGGCGCACAGGCTCCCGCAGGGCAGACCCTCGCGCAGTTGGGCGCTTCCAGGGCGCCGACACACTCGGTGCACTTCTCCGGGTCAATTACATGAGCTTCACTGATAGCCTGGTTAGGGCACTCGGCTCTGCAATCCCCGCAAAGCCAGGGCACTGTCGCGCACTTCTGGGTATCGATCCTGTAAGCTACTGAGGTCCTCCAGTAGGCATGCGGCCGGAACTCCGGCTGAAGCATAAGCGATCTTAACAAATGGTCGGAGATATGACAAGGCCGTGCCTTGAGAAGACAGGTTGACGCGTCACGCCGTGACTTGCCGGACAAAAGGCTACATCGATTCAGTCGAGATAAGATAATCAAATCAGCGACCTTTCCTTCCGAAAAACACGTTTCGCGGTCGCCGGTTCGCTCTCCCCTGGACTTGTGCCGAAGCTGCGGATTAGTGCTTTCTCGCGCCTTTCTAACGTGAACTCCGCTAGCCGTCAATAGCGCAAGAACTGCCGGTTCAGGAACTTGACATTTATGTACTCCTGTACTATTCTGCGTAAAAATACCGGGCGGACGCATACGTGGTAAGGGTCCGCACAGACAATCTCTCCGGAGCAATGCTCCAGGCTTATTCTTTCGGCTTATCAACTCCAGACTCGCTTTGTCTACCCTTCGTGGCGGAACCGGCAGAGCCGGATGATAATCAGAAGCGGACCATCACTTCCGCATATTAGAAGTCAAAAGGAGGATCCGATGGATGACAGGCTGGCCATAGAAGTGGCCCTGGGGCGACGCCTTCTACTCGGTGAAATGATGGCGCGTAATAGCCGCAAATTCCCGAACAAGGAAGCTCTGATTTACGGTGACACGCGACTCACTTACAAACAGCTGAATGAGCGAATCAACAAGCTCGCCTACGCTCTCCTCGACCTGGGCATCAAGAAGGGGTCGAAGGTCGCTGTTCTTGCCTTCAACTGCAACCAGTTCATGGAAACCTATTTTGCCCTCGGCAAGATAGGCGGGGTGGCGGTACCTCTGAATTTTCGCCTGCACCCGGAAGAACTGAAGTACATCATCAACAATGCCGATGCCGAAGCCTTGATTGTAGGAGAAGCCTTTGTAGAGACCGCCAAGGGCATTCAGAAAGACCTGCCCACAGTCAAGCGATACATCGTGATTAGTGACAAGCCGGCGGACGGCATGCTGCAATTTGAGAAGTGGATAGAGAAGTACCCTGACACCGAACCGCTTGTTCTGGTTGATGAAGACGATCCCGCATTCATCATGTACACTGCGGGCACGACCGGCAGGCCAAAAGGCGCGGTAATCACCCATAAGAATGAGATGGTCCTCTGGATGCTGGGAGCGACCTTTGTCTTCTCGGAACCCCAGCTTGGAAATCTGTGGGACTACAGAGGCTTCGGGGTGCCGCCCATCTTCCACCTTGCTTCTTTCGGATTTTGCCAGTTTTTGTTCTTCCTCGGGACCACTATTGTGCTCCCTACAGAGGTTTTTGACCCAGCCTACATAATGAGGACGATCGAAAAGGAGCGGGTCAATGCCCTGGTAATGGTCCCGGCCATGACCAATTTCCTTCTAATGCTGCCTGACCTGGACAAGTACGATACGAGTTCCCTGCACCTTTGGGGATCGTCCGGAGCAATACTGCCAACGGAGACCAGGCGGCAACTGAAGAAGCATTTCCCGAATATAAAGATTTTCGACCTGTTCGGGATGACCGAAACGAGCGCGCTTGTATCAGGGCTGCTACCCAGTGAATCGGAAGGCAGGGAAACATCTGTTGGCAGAGCTCTCCCGTTCATAGAAATACGGGTCGTTGATGATAATGACAGGGATGTTCCTATCGGTGAGGTGGGAGAGGCCGTGTACCGGGGTCCGACAGTGCTGAAGGAGTATTACAAGGACCCGAAAGCCACAGCCGAAGCGATGCGCAATGGCTGGTTCCACTCCGGCGATCTGGTCAGGAAGGATGCCGGGGGCTATCTCTATATCGTCGATCGGAAGAAGGATATGATAAACAGCGGTGGAGAGAATATCTACCCTGCGGAGATCGAGCAGGTCCTCTTCAAGAATCCAAAGATCATGGAATGCGCGGTCATCGGCGTTCACGACAAGGATTGGGGCGAATCTGTTAAGGCAATAGTCGTGCCCAAGCCCGGTGAGCAACTGACGGAGGCTGAGGTCATAGATTTCTGCAAGGCCAGTCTCGCAAGCTATAAGAAGCCCAGATCGGTCGATTTTATGGATGCGCTACCGCGCAATGCGATGGGGAAGGTTTTGAAAACCGTGCTCCGGGAGAAATACGGGCAGACCATCAAGTACCAGAACTGACCTTCACAGGCAGGAAGACAAAGGAGGCTGGACGGGCACTACCATCCAGCCTCTGTGTTTCCGGAGTCCGGCGTCGAGCGGAATTTCAGGGCCGCGTCACGACTTCACCTGCCGGCTCAGTAATAACGGTAGCTCGCTCTTTCTCGATCAGTTCCAGAGGATAGTACCTGGACTTGTATCCCTCTCTCTGAATCATGGTGCGCGCCCCGCTGCTGCAGGTTGCGACGCACAATCCGCACCCGTAGCATTTGTCAAGTTCAACTACGAGGGAGCCATTGAGCCAGTTCGCGCCGAAGTGGCACCTGTCTACGCAGGTTCCGCACGCAGCGCATTTCTCCCTGTCAAATGAGACTATGTCTGGTCCCGGACTCATTACTCCGCCCGCTGCCCGGTGCGCTCTGAACGGAAGGCAGATTTCGCACTCACAACCGCAAATGACAAATACCCACCCCTTCGATCGCATACAGGCATAAAAGGCCTGCATCATCCCTTCATCCTGCAGGTCCTTCAAGAGCTGTCTCACTTCCGCGATGTCTATGTCTCTATATTCAGCACTTGCCCTCTTATAGGATTCAGCCCCATATAGGACCACGAGGTCCTTCATGTATATGCCCTTCCTCTGGTTTAGCGCCTTCTGGCACACGCATGGACCGACGGCGAACTCCGCTTTGCCCATGCGGTCTATGGTATTCACGAAATCAAGCGCCCTGTCCAGGCTGACGATTTCGGCAGTGGGCAAGAAACCGAGAACTCGCGCAAGGAGCTTTAAGATAGGTTTTCCGCGGCCGTTCAAGAAACCTATCTTGATTGTCCGGTCAAATATGCGGAGAACAAAGGCCTCGTTCCTGGCATATATGCTGTGGAGCAGTATCTGGAGAAGCCCAGCTTTTGCGAGCCTATCGCCTTTTACCCTGTGGTGCGCCATCGTACCTCCTTCGGCCACGCCGCACGTGGTAGAGGATGACTGTCAAGTGAATATTCATTCGGGCAGATTCAGGTCAAGCTCCTGGAGGGTCTTCTCTGTTGGCTCGCCTGTGTCAGGGGCCCAGCCGAGCTCGGAATAAGCCCCGGCCAACAGTCGTCGGGTATCCGGGACAGCGCCTTCAGTCCCTCCGCGCTGAAGAGGGCTCAGCAATAGATCAGGTAACCGGTCGTCGGCACGCGTCAAGCCGAGCCGAAAATTGAGCATTCTCTTGAGCGTGAGAATCCGCTTGCCGAGCGTCATAAGGTCTTCGGGCCTGAGTCCCCAACCTGTAATGCTGTTCAGTGACGAGAGGACCAGGTCGACGCCGGGATTCTGGAACTGGCAAAGGACGAGGCTGTTGTAGAAGTTGCGCCACGCCTGGTTAAGGGCAGAAGTGCGACCTTTCTCCTCCGAAGAATCGAACCTGTTGCCGGGCAGTACCCCGAGCTCTACCGCAGGCCCCTGGCCGACGTCGACGCCGTACATATCGCCCTCCATATGGCAGGCGCCCCGCGGCGAAAGCGCATAAGAAACGGCCATACCTGCGAACGCGCGAGGATCGTGCATCGGTACGTCCAGCCTGTTCACGGTTACCGCGAGTTCGGGCACCCCGAACCGCTCCGCAAGGGCGCTGCTTCCTTCGGCCAGGATACTCCCGAACCCTTCTCTGCGGGCCGTCAGCTTGATCAGCCGGTGGACGACCTCCGGATCGCCGTACCTGATATCCAGACCTCCCGTGTCGGAGGGGGCAAGGATTCCCCGGTCGAACATCTCGCAAGCCAGTCCGATTACACAGCCTGTGCTGATAGTATCCAGGCCGTACACGTTGCAGAGATGTCCCGAGTAGATAACATCCTCCAGATTACTGATCATAAGCAGCGAACCGAGCGCGCAAACAGTCTCGTATTCCGGCCCGTCCACTTTCTCGATGCCGTAACCGGGTGCGCGGGTTTCACGGCCGCACCTGATAGGGCACCTGTAGCAGGCAGACTTCCTGTTTTGATGTTCTTCTGCCATGAGGACCCCGGACAACCTCTCCGCTTCTTCCCATTCGCCCTGCTGGAAATAACGTATCGGCAGATCGCCATACATAAGGGCCATGTCGACGTAGCCGGCTGTACCTGCCAGGCCGAGCGCAGTGCTCGCCGGATCATCTTTCGAGATCGCGATTATATCGCGAACAGCGTGCTCGAGCTGCCTGGAGTCTGATACAGGCACCGGGGCTGCGCCACGCACAGCAACAGCCTTCAGGTTCTTGGAACCCATGACTGCGCCCATGCCCGTCCGCCCTGCCGCGCGTCCACGGTCATTCATGACGGCGGCCATACTCACCTGGTTCTCGTCTGCCTGCCCGATGCAGGCTATCCTGACCCGCCTGTCATTCAGGAACCGCCGCAGTCCTTCCTGCGTTTCGTACGTGTCTTTACCCCAAAGGCTTACCGCATCACGTACTTCAGCCCGTCCGTTCAGGATCGAAAGCCATACCGGTTTTGCTGACCGGCCGCTGATAATTATACCGTCATATCCTGCGAAACGAAGCTCAGGCCCGAAGAAGCCCCCGGTGTTCGCTTCGCCCCAGATGCCTGTAAGCGGTGAGACAGCGCAGACGCTGCACCGTCCGGCAGAGGGCATGATCGTGCCAACCATGGGCCCGGTCATGATCATGAGCGGGTTTTCCGACCCGAGGGGGTCGATGCCCGTGCGCATGATATCCCACAGATAGCGTGCGGCGAGACCGCTGCCGCCGACAAAAGACCGGGCATATTCAACGCTTAGAGGCTCGTCAAGCGTCACCCCTGAATCCAGGTCGACCCGCAGCACTTTGCCTGTGTAACCATACATGCAGCTGGTCCTTCTCTCGCCGAGATAAGTTCAATTAGAAGTCGATTTCCCGGCCGTCGTATGCGCAGACGAAAAGCTGGCGGAGTTCGTCGTAGGAAGGTGAACGCACGCAGGTGAGCATCTGCGTATCATTAAATGCGTCTTCTACAAGCTTCTCAAGGGCAGACTGGTAAGCCTCTTTCTTGATGCCCGCCGCGGACACGTTAACAGGATTACCGACTTCCTGGTACAAATCTTTGATGCGAAGGGAAAAATCACGAGCCCCAGCCTCGCCATCTCTGTCTGAGCAGCCGGTTAGAAGGGCTAGTTCAGAGAAACGCTCAGGTGCTTCTCTGGATGCGAAATCGATCGTGTACGGCAGGAAGATCGAGACCGCGCGACCGTGGGGCACATGGAATGCTGCGCCCAGGGAATGGCCCATGGCATGGGCCATGGAGGCCATCGCGTTGCCGAAGCCGAGCCCGGCGCAGGTGGCGGCATTGTGCAGTCTCTCCCGGGCTTCCAGGTTTGAACCGTCGGCGAAGGCCCGCGGCAAGTACCGAAACACGAGGCGTGCGGCGTTGATGCAAAGGCCGTCGGTCAAGTCATTGTGCCAGGTACAGGTATAGCCTTCCACTGCATGGACCAGCGCGTCAAGCCCCGTATCGGCAGTAAGGCGTGGAGGCATCGTAGCGGCGAGTTGCGGGTCTACGATAGCGATATCTGCGAGGTTCTCCCTGTTCCCCAACCCCATCTTTCGCTGCTCCTTGGTATCGGTGAGCACGATGCCCCAGGTCACCTCCGATCCGGTGCCGCTGGTAGTTGGAATAGCTATCAGGCGGGCTTTCCTGCGGAGTCCCAGCTCGGTTATGGGATCGATAGCCTCCGGCTCAATATCGGGCCTTTCATACAGGACCCAGATGGCTTTGGCTGCGTCTATAGGCGAACCTCCTCCCAGCCCTACAATCCAATCAGGCCCGAATTCACCCGCTGCCAACGCGCCGTTCCGCACCGTGTTCACACTCGGGTCAGGTTCAACCTCATCAAAGACACGGACTTCAATGCCTGCGTTCTGAAGATGGGATTTCACCTGATCCACGAGACCGAGGCGGACCATAGTGCTATCCGTGACTATCAACGCTTTCGAGCCCTGTACTTCCTCCAGGGCCTCGATTGCCCCTTCCCC
>JACUUS010000163.1 GCA_014859215.1 Dehalococcoidia bacterium
GGTATCATGCGGCATTTCCGCGTTCAGTCGCGGTTGAACCCACGCAGCGTCATAGAAGAGCGCCTCCGCTCGCGTCACTGCGTGGCGAGGTCGCGTCGTGCACGATCGCTTGACTGGGCTCCTGCCAGTTGATATATTTCATGAGGACCACGCATGAACAAAGGAGGGTTATGAAGATTCAGAAAGTCGGGGTGGTCGGGTGTGGGCTTATGGGCGCCGGCATAGCCCAGGTATCCGCCCAGTCGGGGTTTCAGACAGTGGTATCTGAGATAAACGACGATTTGCTCAACAAGGGAATGAGTTCGATTCAACGCTTGCTTGCCAAAGCCGTCGAAAAAGGGAAAATGACCAAGGAGGACCAGGATGCAGTCCTGGCACGTCTGAGAGGCACGACAAAGGTCGAAGATTTCGCTGGCTGCGACATAGTAGTTGAAGCGGCTGTGGAGAATCTTGACATAAAGAAGAGAATATTCGCCGATCTAGACAGGATATGCCCGCCGCATGCCGTGCTGGCTTCAAACACGTCGTGCCTGCCGGTCACAGAGATCGCCATGGCCACGAAAAGGCCTCACCAGGTTATCGGCACACATTTCTTCAACCCGGTGCCTCTCATGAAACTGCTGGAAGTAGTGACCACGGTCATATCAAGCCAGGAGACGCTGGATACTGTCAAGGCTCTGGGCCAGTCCATGGGCAAGACAGTCATCGTGGCCAAAGACACTCCTGCCTTCATCGTCAATCGCTTGCTGGCGCCCCTCATGATGGAGTCCATTCGAATGCTTGAATGCGGCCTTGCGACTAAGGAAGATATTGATAATGGTGCTGTCCTCGGCCTTAACCATCCCATGGGCCCCCTCACGCTGGCGGACTTCGTAGGTCTCGACACCCTGTTCTTCATATCAGAAGCAATGTATGACGAGACCAAGGACCCCAAGTTTGCCGCGCCTCTACTCCTGAAGCGTATGGTGACAGCAGGGCAACTTGGCAGGAAAACCGGAAAAGGGTTCTACGACTACAAGTAGGCAGGCTTTACATAAAGCAGATTCGAGGTGGCTGGCCGGCGCAGTAAATACGCCGGCCATTCCTTTTAATCACATTGATGGGACGATGGGAATGCCGATCCTTACAGGGATAGTATCTCTCCCCGGTGATGGGTCGTCCGGGAAGTCAGCTCCCGCGCTTCTTGTACTCGGCACATGATGTTGCATTGGGTCGCGCTGAATTATGACACGCGCTTCGCCAGTCCCACATGCAGCTGTCACAGAGTATGACGTTCTTGCCGACGGCTCGCTTTAACCTGAATTTTAGGTTATCAAGAAACCTGGACATTATGGATCCAACTCGTTGACTTTGTATGCATTTCAATTATACAACAGCCTTCAAAAAGACAAAAATGAAGCTGATCGAGTTGAAGCTTATTCGAATTATTGTAAACCGAAGGAGGGCCGCAAATGCCAATAATCCGTGTTCAAATGTGGGAAGGCCGGACCCAGGCCCAGAAAGCCGAACTGGCCCGGGTAATCACAGAAGCCGTTGTGACAATAGCCCATACCACACCGGAGTCCACCATAGTCATATTTGAGGACATAGCAAAGAGTAACTGGGCAGCCTCAGGCATCCTTGCATCCGAAGCCCGCTGAGAAACACACGGGTCTGCACGCACCATGCTTCGGTCAATAAGCAATATGCAACGGTAACAAACCGGGCGCCCGCAAGCGTTGTCCCGGCCCGGCCGGGGTTAATTGTATCTTCGCACTATAATTATTATGTGAAGTATCATCCCGCGGCGCCGCGAAGCGTCATCACATACATCATTTCGAGAACTGGCGCCCTGTTTGGCCGGGTATCTCAGAAATCCTGAACCACAGGCGACGCCTCCGGGTCAAGCGGGTTTACCCGGACCGCCAGCGAATAGAAGTACGGGTACCGCTCGCGCAGATGCTTAAGGTATTCGACCCACTCGCGGACCAGGAATGTGTAGGCCCGTTCTACATCGGTGGCAAGGTGTCCGTAATCGGAATCAGGAAGGTCTGTTAGACCGACTCTGTAGGCCAACTCTTCTGTCAGATGGAATATCGCCCAGAGCATCTCCGTGAACGATTCATGCTCAAGCAAGCTCGGATTTTCGATCAGCCTGAGCATGAAGGCTCTCCTGTCAAGCAAGAAGTCACGTAGTCCTTCCAGATTCTCGATGCGCGGTTCTATCCTGCATTCGTAATCGTTGACGAACTCGCGTGCAGTCCTGAAATCCTTATCGCTCCAGTTACTCCGGATCCTGAGTGAGGTTGTGAGCCTGTTGTTTCCTGGTTCCATAGAAGCCAGCAGCTTCAGAAGCGGCCTACCTACCTCACTGAAAAAACCGCCGATGACCATGTTGAGCTTCCCCAGCCTCTGTCGTTTCTCCCTTCTGGTTAGCAGCTCGTTCAAAAAGAGGGTGATAAGAATGACCGAGATCGGTGCGAAGCCAAGCTGCAGTGTAAGAAGCCTGAACATGAAAGGAATATCCTTGAAAATCAAATAGTTCAAGCCATAGAAGAACACGGAGGCAAGAGTCAGGCCTATCATCAGATAGACCTTCCAGCTGATTTTCATCGAAATCACCCAGCTCAGGCAGAAATAACAGTCTTAAGGCGCAAAAACCTGGCAACGCCCGTCTAAGTCCCTGTATTCCGTGAGTCTTCTAGCAGGATGCCTGGCCTTGGGGACTATCTTCCCTTGAAGACAGGCGGCCTCTTCTCGAGAAAAGCCTTCATGCCTTCCTTCGAATCATCCGTTGCCAGGGTAGTCGCGAAGCACTCAGCTTCATAGTAGAGGGCGCGCTCCAGGTCCATTTCCAGGCCCTCGTTCATGGCTAGCTTCAGGGTCCCGATGGCGGCAGGACTCTTGGACAGAAGAGCCTGAACAAACTCGCTCACAGTCTTGTCCAACTCCTCGGCGGACACAACCCTGTTCAGAAGCCCCAGCCTGTACGCTTCATTGGCATCGACATGAATGCCAAGCATGTTAATCTCCACGGCTTTCGTCTTGCCAATGAGCCTGGGCAGTCTCTGAGTGCCTCCCCCTCCGGGTATGATCGCCAGATTTATCTCAGGCTGACCAAACCTGGCTTTGTCGACAGCTATCCTGAAGTCGCACGCCATGGCGATTTCCTGACCGCCGCCCAAACAGAACCCGTTTATTCGGGCGACGACCGGCTTCTGGATTCTCTCAATGTACTTGGTGCACTCCTGAATCCACAGGACGTGGTTTCTCCCCTTTATGGGGGTAAGGGACTGGAGTTCCGAGATATCGGCGCCTGCGCAGAAAGACCTATCTCCGCATCCGGTCAGGATGATGACACTCACATCCGGATCTTTCTCCGCCTCTTGAAAGGCCTCATACAGTTCCTTCAACAGCGCGCTGTTCAACGCGTTCAGGACCTGAGGCCTGTTCAAGGTTATAGTTGCGACTCTGTCCTTCCTCTCGTATAGAATGTTTGAGTATTCCCGGGCTGCCATCTATTCCTCCAAAGATGCCCTTCGTGGGGGCCGTAATCTGGCCCTATAATACAGCGATCACGATAATAAATCCACAGCGATTAGTTGGACCTCAAGGCTGCTCATCAAAAGCCGAACCTGCAACACTACAAATGCGGTAGAATTGTGGTATAGCATCGCAAACGAGCATATGTATGAAGAAAACCGTACTCAGGTGGGAACTGGGCGGCATTCTGTTCACAATCCTCCTTGGAAGCCTGCTACATTTCGTATTCGACTGGTCCGGCCAGTGGAGCCCCCTTGCTGTTGTCGCCGCAGTGAATGAGAGTGTCTGGGAGCACCTTAAACTAGGCTTCTGGCCGGCGCTTTTCTTCTTCTTCGTCGAATATCCTTTCATCCGGAAACCTGCACAGAACGTCTTCTTTGCGAAAGGAATCGGCATCCTCCTTATCCCCGCTCTAATTGCGGTCCTCTTCTATTCCTACACCGCGTTCATGGAGAGCATCCTTCCGGTGGACCTGGCGATATTCGTTATTGCAGTCGTTGTCGGGCAGTTGACGAGCTACGGAGTGCTTACCGCGCGCGCATTGCCATCTTGGGTAAATATACCGGGCCTGCTTCTCCTACTAGGCCTGGGCATTGCTTTTAGCACGCTCACATATTACCCGCCGGAACTGCCCCTGTTCCAGGACCCGGTAACAGGGGGCTATGGCATACCCTAGACCCTGTATTCCCAGCATGGACCAACCCTGTACGCCACAGACCAGGTTCAAGCTGCATATAATTCACCTAAGGCTACGGCTTGCTGCTGCCCAGAGATCGTGATATGACTCTAAAGGGACAGCAGCTCTCGATACGCTCAAGACTCTGCCGGATGCCTTGTCCCCTGTCAACCCTGGATGAGGCCGATGGTGAAGAAATGCTTGACGCCCTATTGGCGTTCAGTTAAGTTAAGGCTGTGTCAACTCATCAGAGACAGAAAAAAGAGTATTTTATATACACGATCGTCACGACTCTTATTGAGGAAGGCGTGCTGGCAGCCGTAGTGCTGCTTGTCCTGCCCCGATTTGGTCTGGACCTCCCGTTGTGGCTTCTCATCGTACTCATGGCGGCATGGGCGGTCCATTCCTGCATCATGTACAGATTGGGTGCGAAGGCCATCGCCAGGAAGCCGGCAGTCGGGGCCGAGACACTGCTCGGGGCGAGAGGAAAGACGACAACGCCGCTTACGCCCGAGGGTTACCTGCGCATTGGTTCAGAACTGTGGCGGGCACGCTCGACAGCGGGTAACATAGACGAAGGTTGCGAGGTGATAATAAGGGAGATAAGCGGACTCACGCTCCATGTTATGCCCCCGGAAAGCGAGTGCTGATGAATTCTAGCTCACGCTCCCTTTGTTTCTGGTTTAGACGAACAAGATCCGCCCGGGGTATTGTGGGAGAAGGTTAATA
>JACUUS010000164.1 GCA_014859215.1 Dehalococcoidia bacterium
TCAGTCCTTAATCTCAGTCCTTAATCTCAGTCCTTAATCTCAGTCCTTAATCTCACCCCCCACTCCCGCATAGCAAAAGGCGGGGAAAATGCATTCTCCCCGCCTCGATTCAGTCCTCGTCAGACGAGCCCTATATCTCCCTGAACTCGCCCTCCACAGTGCCTTCCTCTTTTCCCTCGCCGCCGGGCGGGGGCGGAGGCGTCGGGCCGCCTGCCTCCTGATAGACCGCGCTTCCTACCTTCTGCATGACGTCAGACAGCTCCTGCGAAAGCTGCTTTACCTGGGCGATGTCGCCGCCGGTCAAAGCTGAACGCAGTGCCGTCACCTTCGCCTCGACTTCCGTTTTGAGGTCCGACGGAATTCTCTCTCCGTGTTCCCGCAGCGTCCTCTCCGCGGTATACGCAAGGTTATCCGCCATATTCTTGGCCTCGATCTCCTCACGCTTCCTGGCGTCCTCCGCCGCATGAGACTCCGCCTCGCGCTGCATCCGCTCTACCTCGTCCTTGCTCAGCCCGCTGGATGCGGTTATGGTGATCTTCTGTTCCTTGCCGGTGCCCTTGTCATGGGCGCGTACACTCAGGATACCGTTCGCGTCAATATCGAAGGTAACCTCGATCTGCGGCATGCCCCTCGGAGCGGGAAGAATCCCGTCCAGCATGAACCGGCCCAGCGTCCTGTTGTCGGCCGCCATCGGGCGTTCGCCCTGCAGTACGTGTATCTCCACGCTCGGCTGGTTATCAGCGGCCGTGCTGAATATCTGGCTCTTGGAGGTAGGTATCGTCGTATTTCGCGGAATAAGCGGCGTCATCACGCCTCCCAGGGTCTCGATTCCAAGCGTGAGAGGCGTCACGTCAAGCAGGAGGACGTCCCGGACATCGCCTTTGAGCACGCCCGCCTGGATAGCCGCGCCCATAGCCACCACCTCGTCCGGGTTCACGCCTTTATGCGGCTCCTTGCCGAAAAGCTCTCTGACCTTCTGCTGGACAAGCGGCATCCTTGTCTGGCCGCCTACGAGGATGACCTCGTTTATCTGCGCGGTGCTTACCCCGGCGTCCTTCATTGCCTCCCGGCACGGCACCAGAGTCTTCTCCACCAGGTCCATAACGAGCTGGTCGAGCTTGGCCCTGCTCAGGTTGATGTTGAGGTGCTTCGGCCCCGATGCGTCCGCGGTGATAAAGGGCAGGTTCACATCGGTCTGCATTACAGTAGAAAGCTCTATCTTCGCCTTCTCCGCCGCTTCCTTGAGCCTCTGCAGCGCCATCCGGTCCTGCCGCAGGTCGATACCCTGGTCCCGTTTGAACTCGTCGCTCAGCCAGTCTATTACGCGCTGGTCGAAGTCATCACCGCCGAGGTGGGTGTCGCCGTTCGTGGACTTGACCTGGAATGTGCCCTCGCCCAGCTCCAGGATTGAAATGTCGAACGTCCCGCCGCCAAGGTCGTAGACGGCGACGATCTCGTCTTTCTTCTTATCCAGTCCGTAAGCCAGCGAGGCCGCGGTCGGTTCGTTAATGATGCGCAGTACCTTGAGACCTGCGATCTCCCCGGCATCCTTTGTCGCCTGCCTCTGGCTGTCGTTGAAGTAGGCCGGCACCGTGATTACCGCCTCGGTCACCTTCTCTCCCAGGTACGCTTCCGCATCCTGCTTGAGCTTCTGAAGGATCATGGCCGAGATCTCGGGAGGACTGTACTCGCGTTCGCCCATCAGGACACGCACCTCGTTATTGGGACCGCGTGTGACCTTGTAAGTCTTGCGTTTGGCGTCCTCCTCGATCGGCAACTCGCGTCCCGGCGGCTCGCCCCATTTACGGCCCATGAAGCGCTTGATACTGTAGATAGTGTTATCCGGGTTCGTGATTGCCTGCCTCTTGGCTATCTGGCCCACCAGGCGCTCACCGGTCTTGCTTATGGCGACGACGGACGGGGTAAGCCGCGAGCCTTCGGCATTGGCGATAATAACAGGTTCCCCGCCCTCCATTACCGCCACCTCACTCATCGTCGTGCCAAGGTCGATTCCAATTACTTTAGCCATAGCCACCTCCAGATTGGTTGCTGTTTGTCAGCTTATGAAGGTTCCGCGCTCTTCTCCTGGCCGACATACACCATCGCCGGCCTCAGGACCCGGTCGCGGAACTTGTATCCTTTCCTGATAACTCCCATCACCTTGCCGTCCTCGCCCTCTACGCACATAACCGCTTCGTGCACGGCCGGATCGAACTCCTCCCCCTCAGCCTCGATTTCGGCAAGGCCCCTGTTCTCCAGGACCGTCTTCAGTTTCCGGTATATCAGGGCGACGCCGTCCACCCAGGGATTGCCCCTGATGTCTTCCCCGGCGTTTTCCAGGGCTCGCTCGAGGTCGTCAAGAACGGGAAGCAGGTCCAGCACCAGGCCGGAATTAGCGAACATCGTGGTCTCGTTACGTTCGACCTCGCTCCGCCTCTTCAGATTCATCAGGTCGGCTTCAGCCCTCTGCCAGTTGGTCAGGTACCTGTCAGCCTTCTCTTTCTCCTCTTCCAGCGCCTTCAACGCAGTTTCCGGCTCCCGGACCTCCAGGGTCTCTTCCGTCCGGGATTCGCCCCTGCCCTGCAAATCATCTTCGTTCTTTGTCAAAACATTCACCTCCCCCGGACTGCCCCCTACCGCGTTACCCGTAAAGCTCCCCGACCAGCTCGCTCATGACAGAAGACAGGTACCTTACTATGGGAATAGCCCGGTCGTATTCCATCCTGGTCGGACCAACGACGCCGATCGCGCCGCAGACCTCGCCGGGTATCCCGTACCTGCTTATGACCATGCTGCAATCATGCATCACGTCCTGCTTGTTCTCGCTTCCCACCAGCACGCGCAGGCCCTCTCCTGTCAGCACCTGCGGCAGCAGCGTCTTGAGCATGCTCCTCTGTTCCAGGAGCTCGAAAATAGCTGCCACCTTCCTGGTCGAGGAAAACTCCGGGTGCTCCAGGATATGTCGCAGCCCGTCGACGTAAGGCTCGCCGTAGGCCTCCGCCTCGTCGGTGAGCATGATGTGCTTCACCACATTGACTATTTGCTGCTCCAGCTCGGTGGTCTCCGTTTCCTTCACCGGAATCTGGCCGAGCGTGCGCCCGGCGTAGAGGGCTCTCAGCTTCCGCGCGCTGGCGCTCAGCGTCTCCTGCGACGCCGGCTCCCTGAGCGCGATGACCTGCTGGCGGATCTTGGCTTCCCTCAATACGACCAGTAGCAGGGCCAGGAACTCCTGAAGCGAGACAAGCTCCAGGTGCTTCAGGCGCGACTCATACGGCTTGGGCAGGGTAACGATCGCCACGCTGCGCAGCATGCGGCACAGGATCGCCGCGGCAAGGCGCGTCCATTCCTCCACCTCGTTCTCCACCTGGTAGAACTGGTGGCGAATGAGCCGCTGTTCCGATGGAGGAAGCTCCACATCGCCCATCAACGACTCGATGTACAGTCGATAACCCCGGTCGGACGGTATGCGCCCGGCTGAGGTGTGAGGCTGGGTCAGGTACCCTTCGTCCTCCAGCTCTAGCATCTCATTCCTGATAGTGGCGGCGCTTACCCCCAGTCCCTTGCGGGAAACCGCGTCCGAGCTGACGGGCAGACCTGTCAGGACATATTCCCTGACAATAATTTTGAGGATGTCCTGCCTTCTCCGGTTCAGCATTCGCCCTCCCGTTAGCAGTCTCCGACCTAGAGTGCTAACAAGTAAACTCTATCACCTGAGGCTCCGTTTTGTCAAGCCGTTTGACCTCGCGCCCCGAGTTTGCTATACTTATCAGGGCTTCTCCCGTGAACGAAAGGGGCTTGGTGGCGCGGTTTCCCCGCATAACTGGATGGGGCAAATACCTTCCCGAAAGGGTGCTTACAAACCAGGAACTAGAGCAGAAGGTCTACACATCTGATTCCTGGATCACCAGCCGCACCGGCATCAGCGGAAGGCGTATCGCCGCCTCTACGGAGACAGCCTCCACACTCGCACTTGAGGCGAGCAGGGCCGCTCTCAGGACCTCCGGGCTGGACCCCGCCGCACTCGATCTGATAATCGTCGCCACATGCACCCCGGAGTACATCTTCCCCGCATGCGCCTCCGTTCTGCAGGATCTGCTTGGCGCGCGCCGCGCGGCCGCGTTTGACATAAACGGCGCCTGCACCGGCTTCATTCACGCCCTGGCCACGGGGTGCCAGTTCATCTCAGCGGGCACTTACAGGAACGTGCTCATTGCGGGAAGCGAGATATACTCCAGGATACTCGACTGGCAGGACCGCAATACCTGCGTCCTGTTCGGCGACGGCGCCGGGGCCGTGGTCCTCGGCGCGGCGGATTCCCCATCCTGCGCGCTCAGCATCGTTCTGGGCAACGACGGCTCGGGCACGGACATCATCTATACGCCCGGACCCTGCGGGATCAATGACGGGCGCTATTTCCTTACCATGAGAGGGCCGGAGGTCTTCAAGTTCGCGGTCAAGGTGATCTGCCAAGCCACCAGGGATGTGGTGGCGCAAGCGGGTCTTCAGATGTCGGACATCGACCTGATTATCCCGCACCAGGCCAACACGCGTATCATCAAGACAGCCTCCCGCACGCTCGGCGTCCCTATGGAGAAATTCTTCGTCAACGTGGACCGGTACGGCAACACCTCGGCCGCATCTATCCCCATCGCACTATGCGAGGCGGTGGAGGAAGGCAAGATCAAGGATGGAGACAACCTGGTGCTGGTGGGCTTCGGCGGAGGGCTGAGCTGGGGAGCGGTGACGGTTAAGTGGGCAGGGGATTGAGATTCAGACTCAAGTCTAAGGATTGAGGACTGAGATTGAGGATTGAGATTGAGGATTGAGATTGAGGATTGAGATTCAGGGTTGAGATTCAGGGTTGAGATTCAGATTCAGACTCAGATTAAG
>JACUUS010000165.1 GCA_014859215.1 Dehalococcoidia bacterium
CTACTCCTGGGACTGGAGAGGTGACTGGCTCCGAAGGTGCCTGTCCCCGTTGTCCTATGTTACGCGCCTAAAGGCTCTACTCCTGGCGACGAGGTGACTGGCTCCGAAGGTGCCTGTCCCCGTTGTCCCAAAGGCTCTACTCCTGGGACTGGAGAGGTGACTGGCTCCGAAGGTGCCTGTCCCCGTTGTCCTATGTTACGAGCCTAAAGGCTCTACTCCGAGTAACGGGAGTAGGGCGTTTACGCCCGTCCTTCTTACCTTCTGCTCGTGGCTCTATGCGCCATGCATTGACGCATGTAGTTACAGCCACGTGGTGGCGTTCAGTACAGCTCCGCAGGAGCGTTTAGCTACAGTCCGCCTCAGGCGGAGGTTCAGTACAACGCGCAGCGCGTTTAGTCACAGCCGCGGACGTGTCTCCCAGTCTCCCGGTCACCCCATCGCAACGCATGCCACTTCCCCCTTGACAAAAGTCAAATTCCTATTATAATATAGGGTCAATGGACTTAAGTCCCTACGGGGACCCCCATTGGCAAAAAATAGGTTGGTGTCTTATTGATGCACCTCCTCGAACACGGGACCCCTGGTCGAACACCTCGTGCATACCTAAAGGCTTTATCCAGGCTGGGGGTCCTCCACTCATTTAATACCGATCCTCGATGCTTGATACTAGATTCTTGATGCCTACAATGAGAGATATATTTCGCAAAGCAGCATACCTCACACCACGATACTGGATGCACAACACTAAATCCGAAATCCGAATACCTTGAAAAGCTATCCGTACTCGTGATTCGTACTCGTGAACGACTACTGCCGCTACCACGTGTAGTTGTCCGCTTGTTCATGGCGAGCGAAGCTCGGCTGAGATTCATCGGGCTCTTTTGATACGCGAAGCCGTCATTCAGAATAGCGCCTGATAAATCACACAACACCAAAAAACGTACTCGTTATTCGTGACTCGTACTCGTGCGGTATCCAGAATCCAGTATCCACGTCGCCGCGGTGCAGCGTGCCTTCAGCCGCAGGGCTTTTGATATCGGTTACAGCCCGCCTAGGGCGGGCGTTTAGTACAGTCCGCTCGTGGCGGACGTTGAGTACAGCTCCGCAGGAGCGTTCAATTACAGCCCGAGGGGCGTTTTATGTCTACAGCACGGAGTGCGTTTAGTACAGCCCGTAGGGCATTCAGTTGCAGTCCGCCTCAAGCGGATGTTCAGTACAGCGCGCAGCGCGTTCTTAAGTATTGACAAGAGTTGCATTGCTATTATAATGAAATAGCGGAGTCGCACGGGGTCGTAAAGCTGAAAAGGTATTTTGCTAAAGTGATAATAAGATGAAGAGAGTGTCTCGCTTCTATTCATGCGCCAAGAGGACGCAGGACATCATAATGGCACTGGTCGGTCTGATCGTGCTGTCGCCGGTATGGGTCGTTATCTGGATCGCGATCATGATCGAAGACGGACTCCCGGTCTTTTTTAAGCAGTGCCGTATCGGTCGGCGCGGTAAGGTCTTCAACGCTTACAAATTCCGCTCAATGTGCATCGCCGCACTCTATGCGCCGGTCAACCACCAGGCAAGGGAGAATGATCCCAGAGTGACCAGAGTCGGCCGGATCCTGCGGGGCACCGCGATCGACGAGTCACCGCAGCTCATCAACATCTTGCTCGACGAAATGAGTTTTGTCGGCCCCCGTCCCCTGCTCGCCGCCGAAGTCGAGATCCACAATCAGGCCGATTTTGATATCCGCGCGGTCCCCGGCTATGCTGAACGCGTATCGGTCGTACCCGGGCTGACCGGCATTGCGCAATTTCACGCATCGCGCGACGTCCCCCGGGAAGAAAAGTTCACGTATGACCTTAAATATATCCGCAACCGGTCTATAACCGGCGACATCAAGCTCATTCTACTGTCGCTGGCCGTCACCTTCCTCGGCCGGTGGGAGAAACGGGGGACCAAACTCCCTAACGGACAGCGATCCGCCGGGCGGTAACTGAACGTCCGCCTGAGGCGGACTGAAGACATGTCTTCGACTGGAGACGCGCAAACACGCAGTATCGTCCCGCCTCATATTCATGTTTATGGAAGCGGGACTCGCAGTATCATCCGCCTACGGCTGTGACTAAACGCGCTTCGCGCTGTACTGAATGCCCTGCGGACGGAAGCCACGTCCGCCTGAGGCGGACTGAAGACACGTCTTCGACTGAAGACACGTCGCTTCGCTCCTGAAGACACGCTTCGCTGCACAATACAACAGAACAAGGAATATAGCACATAGAGCATGGATGGACGGGCGTAAACGCCCTACTCCCGTTACTCGGAGTAGAGCCTTCAGGCTCGTAACACCGGACGGGCGTAAACGCCCTACTCCCGTTACTCGGAGTAGCGCCTTTAGGCTCGTAAAATCGGCGGAACAGTTTCGACTAGTGCTGTATCGAGTATCCAGTATCCAGCATCATGGGTGAAGTGGATATTGACAAGGATTGAAATATCGCTATTATTATACAGTGTTCAAGGAGGCGTTATGTGGGCTGTTGTCCACTACAAGGATGGCAGGGTATTGAAGGGGTTCACGCGCGATTTTGCGCCGACTAAAAAACATTTTCATTTGACCTCGGAAGACGACAAAGGCCGGGGTACTGAACACCGGGTCGACATGAAGACCTTGAAGGCTGTCTTCTTTGTCAAAAGCCTCAACGGCAATAAAGAATACGACGAGAAGAAGAGGTTCGAGGAAGTCCAGGGGTCAAAACTTAAGGGATTGAAGATCATGGTCAAGTTCTCGGACGGTGAGATCATCCGGGGCATCACCCTTGGCTACAGCAAATACGGCCGAGGATTCTTTGTCATTCCGGTTGATCCTGAAAGCAACAACGAACGTATCTATGTGGTTGCGGACGGTGATTACGACGTCAAGATCGGCGCGGCAGCGGAAAAATGATCTGTAGATTTTATGTTGGTAAGCACTGACTGGAGGTGTAAATGTCTATAACTCTCGTGTCAACTATCCTGATCGGCTATCTGGCCGGTACTTCGGGATTCATCAACATCCCCACGGCCACTCAGTATGATATCCCTGGTATGTTCGGGGTGGGTTTTGCATATTCCTTAACGATGTTCTCCGAGGATCCGGACCCGACCGACGGCATAGAACCCGACCCGTCCGACTACAACATGTTCATCCGCTACGGTCTGCTGGGCCGCGGCGAACTGGCGCTTTCCATGTACACGACCAACACGTACGCGCTGAGTTTCTCTTACACGGTGATCAAAGAAGGAAACGGTCCGGCACTGTTCGTCGGCATCGATAACATCACCTATGCAAAATACGTGTCGTCACTCGGGCAGGGCGACACGGTCGGTTTCCTCGAGGAGATCGGATACACGACGGGTTCTGGCGGCCGGCCGCCGGAGATGTTCTCGGCCTACATTGGGGTCCAGAAGAATTTCGGCAATATTTTCAATGTCGTCGTCGGCCTCGGCCGCGGCCGGTTCGTGGGCTACGGCGAGCGGAGCCGGATCTTCAACACCGACCTGTTCGTGCTGGGTGAGGACTACCTGACTGAAGAACACTCGTCCTGGGCATTCGGTCTATTCTTCGGCGCCTCGCTCAGATTTCCCTTCGGCCTTGAGATGAGCGCGGAGATGGACGGCCGCGACGCGAGTGTCGGTATCAAGTATCATAATAAATACGTCACGCCGGTCTTTGCGATAACGAAAGTTGAACAGTTCGGCGACCGCCGGCCATTCTCGCCGCGCATCGCCATGGGCATAGAAGCCACGACCCGGTTCATCCATGAGAAACCGAAGTTCGGCACGATCGAGTGCGTGGTCCAGGATGACGTAACGAAACAATTGATCCCCGGCGCCACGGTTGAAATCGCCGAAATGAACAAAGCATACAATGCGGCCGAAGGGACGTTCTCGATCGGACTCCAAGTCGGCAGCTACACGATCACTGTTACCAAACCTGACTACATTAGTTATGTCGCCAAGATTTCCGTGAAACCGGACGTACGGAGCCGGCTCGTGTTCAACCTTCAGAAAACCGAGGCCGCAATAAGGAGGGAAGCGGCGCTATACGAGCGGGCGACCGCGATCCAGACGCACCTTGAACAGGGCAAGATCTACTTTGCCGAGGGCAATATTGTCCAGGCAAAGGCCGCATTTGAAATAGTCCTCTCCCTCAACCCGGACCATGCAGAAGCGCAGGATTATCTCAACCGGGTCGAGGTGCGGCGCGCCCAGCTCATCGAATCCTATTCCGCAGAAGCAAGAAGGTACAACCAGGCAAAGAATTACGTCAGGGCGATCCAGTCGTGGCAGCAGGTCCTGGCACTCGATCCCAATAGCACGGCCGCGAAGAACGGCATCGTCGAAGCGCAGCAGGCGACGACCGCGGCCAAAACGCCTGAAAAACCGGCAAAACCGGCGGTGAGCGAAGCCGAGATTGACCGGCTGTACCGCCAGGGCGTCACGCTATTCACGAGCGAGCGGTACGACGAGGCGCTCAACGTGTTCAAGCAGGTGCTGGCGCACAATCCGAATCACGTGGGCGCGAAAGAGTACCGGCGCCGGACCGAGGCGAGAATACAGATTCTCAAAGGAACGAACTAATTACTGCAGAAGGTACGAAGGTAAGAAGTTCAGAATGTGAGCATCACTGCACTGCAGAAGATAAGAACTTGAGAAGGTTAGAAGGTAAGCACACTGCAGACGGTGAGAACTTCAGCGCTTAGCGAAGCAATCCAAAGTGCAACAGGACGGGCGTAAACGTCCTACTCCCGTTACTCGGAGTAGAGCCTTTAGGCTCGTAACACCGGACGGGCGTAAACACCCTACTCCCGTTACTCGGAGTAGAGCCTTTAGGCTCGTAACACCGGACGGGCGT
>JACUUS010000166.1 GCA_014859215.1 Dehalococcoidia bacterium
TATGCGTCATCCCGAGTATTTTTTCGGCAAGAACCACGTGAATGTGCTGACCGACCCTGACAATCTCCGTATCCTCAAGCCTCATCTACTGTGCGCGGCCTGGGAACTTCCGCTGGCGGCCGGAGACAAGAGCGTTTTCGGCAAGAACTATCTTGACGCGTGCAAGGAGCTGGAGACGGAAGGCCTGCTGCGGATGCGGCGGCGGAACTGGTACCTGACCACGGCCATACGCTATCCGGCGCAGGAGATCAACATCCGCTCGACTTCTTCGAGGGACTTCTCACTGGTGGAAAACGAAAGCGGCCGGCTCCTGGAGAAAGTAGAAGAGAGCAGGGCCTTCCTTCAGCTTCATCCAGGCGCCGTCTACCTCCACCAGGGCGATACGTACCTTGTAACAAGGCTCGACCTGGCCGGCCTCACGGCGTATGCGGAGCCTGTCGCCGCTGATTATTACACCCAGACAAAAGACATAACTGATATAAGAATCCTGAAGACCCTGGCAAGGAAAAGGGCGGGCACGGTCAATGTATCCCTGGGGGAAGTTGAAGTGACCTCGACCGTTCTGGGTTTCAGGAAAAAGCGCATCATGACGGAGGAGGTAATCGGGGAAGAAGCCCTGGACCTCCCGGCACAGTCATTTTCCACTGTATCGCTCTGGTTCGATATTCCGGGCGGCGTGGGAGAGGCGCTGGCTGCGGAGGACCTGGGATTCGCCGGAGGGCTCCACGCGGCCGAACATGCGGGAATCGCGCTGCTTCCTCTCTTCGCCCTGTGCGACCGCAACGACATCGGCGGCGTCTCCACGCCTTTCCATCCCGAAACCGGTCAGCCACAGATCTTCATTTATGACGCCTATCCCGGAGGAATCGGCATTTCGGAGAAGGGCTATGATCTGGTTGAAGATCTCTGGGATGCTACCTTGAAGGCGATCTCCGAATGCCCCTGCCGGGAAGGCTGTCCCGGCTGTATTTAGTCGCCGAAATGCGGTAACAACAACGAGCCGCTCGACAAGGAAGCCGCACTGCGAATTCTACGTGCGCTGACGAAGGGCCGGGGGTGATACGTGGCGGAGCTGTACCTGGGAACAAGCGGCTGGCACTACGACCACTGGCGGGGACATTTCTACCCTCCGGGTCTTCCGAAAACGGAATGGCTTGCCTTCTATGCGAAGACCTTCCGCACCGTTGAGGTCAACTACAGTTTCTACCGGCTGCCGCCCGAGAAGGCTCTCGCTGCCTGGCGAGATTCGACGCCGGCAGGTTTTCGCTTCGCCGTCAAGATAAGCCGGCTTATCACCCATATGAAGAAGCTGAGTGATGTCTCCGGGCTCCTGGACAACTTCCTGGCGAGGGCGAACATGCTCCGGGACAAGCTCGGGCCGCTTCTATACCAGCTTCCGCCGAACCTCCAGCCCAACGAGGAACTCCTCGAATCATTCCTGCGCACGCTCCCGGCGGGGCTGAAACACGTTTTCGAGTTCCGGCACACATCCTGGCATAAGCCCGCGATATTCGACCTCCTTCGCCGCTACGGCGCCGGCTTCTGCGTCTTCGATATGCCTGGCCTGTCAACGCCGTTCGAGGTAACATCGGGTTTCGCATACCTCCGTTTTCACGGCAGCGCCTCAATGTACGGGGGAGATTACCCCGATGCGGAGCTGCAGACCTGGGTGGAAAGGATAGCTTCCGGCACCGAGAGAGCCGGCGAGATCTACATTTACTTCAACAACGACGCCGAGGGTTTCGCGGTGAAGAACGCGCTGACCCTGGGTCGCATGCTCCGGGACAGGACGGGAATCACGGCCTGACGCCCTTCAAGAACCGTTTCTGCGAGGCTCCCCGATTTTCTCGGAACTGATGTCAAGTAATGTAAGGATATTTCATCTTGACTTGCCGGAGTCCGGTACTTAACATTCTAGTACTAAAGTAATAAACAGAAGTACTATACTTCGCCAGCCCGGCGCAGTTGGAGGGCCTCATGAAGGTGACACTGAGCGAAATAGAGGAAACCAATGACACCGTCTGGGAGGGTGAGGCTCTCAAGGCCTTATGGGACCGGGAGACAGGGGAGCTTGTTATACGTGGAAAGAACGACACCAAGGCTCTGGCAGGTATCATCTCAGACATCGTTGAGAGGCGAAAGCTTATCGTAGAGATCGAGGATACGGGGCCCGGCCGGCTCATCTGGAGAGGATACGTAGGCAGCGCGGAGTTCCTTTCCTTTGAAATGGAGAATGTCGAATGCTGCCTGATCATGCTCCTGGATGACTGGTTTGGCATCGTCCCGCAGTTCAGCCAATCTTAGAGCGTTAACTGAACGAGAGACAGCGAACTTTGACACAACAACTTCTGAAGACCGCCAACCTGAAGCTGACTATCAGCGAAACAGACAGGATCGGCGCAACGTTGTGGGAGGGTGAGGCGCTCAGCGCGACCTGGGACAGCAGCAAGGTCGAGTTCCTGATCAGGGGCGATACCGGTAGCCGGGAATTCAGCAGGGTGATGAACAGCATAGCCGAGAAACACCGGCTGGTCGTGGGTATTGAGGACAGGGGCTTAACACAGGTTGTGTGGCGCGGGCAGATTGGCACCGCCAGGTTCAAGACTCACGATCCTGGACATATTGAGTTATCACTCGTCATGTCCCTGGATGACTGGTTCGGAATCTTCCCCGGCTTCAGCAGCTTCTATTTCGGTTAGTCCCCGAGCTTTCGGCCCTCAAGACATCCGCGCGGCGGATTTTGCCAGCTCCCAAGAATAATCGTATAAGTGCAGTCCCTTGCTCAGCGCAATTATCTCGCCGTCATCAACCCCGATCTCACCCGCCATGTACTCCTTTAGCAACTGCAGCCCGGCCAGGTTCGATGGAAACCCCGCCCACAGGTCCCATGACCTGAAATAGGCTATGAAATGCAGCTTCCCGCTGCGGATCCTCGTATCTATGCATCTCAAACACGGGGGGTCCGGAAGCCTGATCGAGTTGCGGTCCCCGACCGCCATGAAAGCCTGGTTCGTGTCATATCCGTCCTGCCTGTACATGCGGATAACCTCTGGTATCTGAGGTTCGAGGTCCTCTCCGTAGGTGTACTGTTCCCTATCGGCTTTGAACGAGGTCAGCAGGTACTGGAGGTAGTTCTCGACGTACTCCATCGAAGAGGGTGGAGGCACGCCCTGGGGCACATCGGGGACAAGGGGGCGGTTACCGGGCTGCACCACCTTGAGCACGATAAGGTCGAGCTCTTTCCTCCTGTGTCCTACATTGCTTCCTCTCTGGACCACGTATTCGCGGCCGTGTGTCAGCGTCCGCCTCAAACAGAGGAACCATGCCTCCGGCAGGTCTCTGGCTTCCACAACTGATATGTCCATCCGACCCCTTCTTCTAGCTGAATCCGCGGAAGTATTACCCTGCTCCGAGCTTCAGCCGGAGAAAAGGACCTTCTCGACTTCCCGGAGCCTTTCCCATCCCCTGAGTTCATAGGGAAACATGGGCACTTCGATGATATCAAGGTGTGAATACTTCGCGTAGATCGTATCCAGGTACTTCTTTTGCTGCTCGGACTTGGTTTCCAGGAAACTCGAGTCCTTCACCTTTATGACGTTATTGACTATAAGCTGCCCGACCTTCAAGCCATGGGCATCCATTCGGTGGAAAACGTCGTCAAGCTGCACGACGGCGAGGGCTTCCGGGATGGTCACAATTACGAACTGCACCCGGTTCCTCAGGAACTCCATCTCCTCGGCGGAGAGCTTCTGCCACCTGCCGATGATGCTCAGAATGGGCTCCTTCTTTATGCGGCTTAGTTTCAGCTTCGAGTAAATGCGGGGCGCCATTCTGAGGTGCTCCACCAGCATGGCCGGAGTCTGAAGCAGGGCCAGGGTCTGCCCCAGGGGTGCGGTGTCCCACACGATGTGACTGTTGTCCCCCTGCAGGCTCAGCTCCCTGATATAGTCCACCATGAACTCCTCGCTCAGGCCCGGCAGGATTCCGGTAGTGAACTCCACGAAGTCCCGGTAGTCTATGGCCACGAACGAGGAAAAGACGTCAAAAACGTCCTTGCCGAATTTTTCATCCCACATCTGCTCGACTTCCGCCGCCCCCAGCTCCCTGATACGGAGCATCTCTCTGCTCGCAGGAAACCCGTCGCGGGATGAGTCGAAGATATGAGAGAGGGAAGGCGTGGCATCGGTGGATATGGCCAGGGTCTTCTCTCCGGCTGAAGCGTAATGAAGCGCCGTGGCGGCGGCGCACGTGGTTTTTCCGACACCGCCCTTGCCGGAGAACATGGTAACCGTGGCCTGCTCGAAAATCATTGAGAATCTCCAGTGCCGACCTGGTACGTGTGTATTGTACACTATGGACGAGTGTCTGCAAAATCCCGCTCGTGCGCGTTGCCGGCCCGAAAGCGGACAAGAAGCCTGCTTGCGTTGATCTGGAAACCGCCGTCAAAGCACCCGGCGCCGCAGCCGCATACTCCCGCCACAAGGGTGTCATTACAGGTCCCGCATAGAATCTCCGGCAGATGCCCCAGCCTGGTAAGCAGAGGCATCCGCAAAACGGTCTTTTCAGGGTTGTTGAAATTTCGGGTGTGGTCTGTAAAGAGCCTGAAGCGGCCCCAGAAGTCGGGTTTCCCGAGGAATCAATGCCGGGAAGCCGTATTTTGATCCGTTCGGGGGCCTGGTTGCCTGTTTGAAGGCATAGTGCTCCCCAGATAAAGAGTTTTCGACTTCTGTTGCGGGCTGGTAACTCAGGTCACCAGAACACGAATCTCTTTTAAGCGGTCACGCCGCGCCATCCCCGC
>JACUUS010000167.1 GCA_014859215.1 Dehalococcoidia bacterium
TGTACACCTGCGAATTTTTCGATCTCGAGGAAAAGACCAGCGATTTCGCTCCGCGATGGATTATTGAACGTTACCGGACGGAGTACTTGAATCAGCAAGATGAACTGGTGGCCAGAATCATAACAAGTAATATCAGGGCCGAGAGACGCGGCATGAAGAAGAAGGGGAAGGATGTAAACCTGGAACTACCTCACCCCTGGTCTGAAGAAGAACTTGCGGAGATTGAGTCTGAGGTCCTGGCAGAGGAAATTCGCGGAGATAGTACACGCTACTGGGATGATGTCGTGGTGGGCGAGGCAATCCCCCAGCTGGTGAAAGGACCGCTGACAATCACGGATATAATCGCCTGGTTTGCCGCCACTGTGCCCCTGGAAGCCGGGAGTATTGCCCTCCGGCACTACCGAAGGCGTCCGGGCCTCGCAATGATCCATCCGGACACCCGAGCGAGGGAAATGATCGAAATAGTACATTTCGATAGAGAAGCAGCCAGAACGGTGGGCCTGCCCTACCCTTATGATCTGGGAGCTCAAAGGCAAAGCTGGCTGATCCAGTCCCTAACCCACTGGGCGGGGGATCACGGCTGGTTGAAGCGTAACTCAACTCAATACAGGAAATTTGTGTACCTGTCTGATGTACTCTGGATCAGGGGAAAAGTAACTTCCAAGTATATTGATGGTGATGGCGATCATTGTGTGGATATTGAATCCAGCGCCCTGAATTAGAGAGGGGAGAATACCATGCCCGGTAGCTCTACTGTGGTGCTCCCTATTCGCGAAAAGGGAGCAGGCACTGACGCCCCTAGATAAGTTTAGTGTGATATGCAGAGTCCAGCATTATCGGATCTGAGAGTTCTCGATCTCACTCACCTGGTGGCGGGCCCTTACTGCACCAAATTCCTGGCTGACTTTGGCGCCGAGGTAATCAAAATTGAGAAGCCGGGTGATGGCGATGGTGCAAGACGCATGGCTCCCTTCTATCAGGATGTCCCAAGTATAGAGAACAGCGGCCTCTTCATGTACTTGAATACTAATAAGAAGAGTATAACCCTTAATCTGAAGAGCCCTGACGGCGTTAAGTTGTTGCTGCAATTAGTCCGAGAAGCAGACATAGTAGTCGAGAATTTCCAGCCGAGAGTGATGCCCGGTTTGGGCCTTTCGTATGAATCTCTACGAGAAGTGAACCCTGACTTGATAATGACCTCGATTTCCAACTATGGGCAAAGCGGCCAGTATCGAGACTACAAAGCTTACGGTTTGAACATCATGGCTATGGGAGGCCTGATGAACATTACCGGAGAGACGAATCGCGAACCGCTCGCTATCGGCGGGATGCAGGTAGAGTTTGTCGGTGGTCTATATGGCCTCATTAGCACGTTGATGGCGATATTCTTCCGGAATATGACCGGTGCTGGCCAACACGTGGATGTTTCCTTGATGGAGAGTGTCGCGGCGAACCTCGAGCGGACGACCATTGCGTACTCTTTTCTGGGAGCGATCTCATATCGGGGCACCGGGCGATTCTTCAACGGATATCCATGGGGGATATTTCCCTGCAAAGACGGCCACATCTTCATTATCCCCGGTCCTGGCAATATGCCAAATTTGGCCTTGATGGTTGAGCAGCCCGACTTGGTGGAGCATCACCTGTTTAAGGACGTTTACACTCGTATGGAACACCCCGAATTATTCGATCAGTTGATCGTGCCATGGCTAATGGAACATGAGAGAAACGAGATTGTTGAGTTGGCCACCGATCTTAGAATGCCCTTTGCACCGGTCGTCTCTGTCGATGAGCTTCTAATTAACCGTCAACTCCTTGACAGAGAGTATTTCACCGAGATCGAGCATCCAGCAGGCAAGTTCAAGTATCCCGGACTTCCATTCAGGATGAGCGAGAGTTCTTCCGCGTCAGGGAGGGCGCCCCTGCTGGGAGAGCATAATCAGGAAGTATATGTCCGCAAACTGGGGTACGCAGAAGAAGACTTGGTTCGCTTTCGGGAACAGGGGACTATCTGAGCTCATGGGAGTATAGAATGCCACAGACAGCTTCCCGCCAATGTCTGGCGGGCATACGTGTCGCTGATGTATCTCTGGCCTATGCAGGTCCTACTTGTGGGCGTATCCTTGCTGATATGGGAGCGGAGGTTATTAAGGTAGAGTCTTTGCAGCGTGCTGATATGCTCACCCGCCGGCTGGTGCCGGCAGAAAACGAGTTGAAGGACAAGTATTGGGAGAGATCCGGCTTCTTCATGAAGAGAAACACCAACAAGCTTGGCGTCACCCTGGACCTGCGAAGTGTTGATGGCAAAGAGCTCTTCAAGAAACTCGTGAGGATCAGTGATGTAGTCGTAGAGAATTACACACCGCGAGTAATGAAGCAGTTCGGGCTGGATTACAGCGTGCTGAAAGACGTCAACCCAAATATAATTATGATTTCACTGTCGGGATACGGTCAGGATGGACCCTACCGCGATCGAGTCGCACTCGGCCCCGGGCTAGAAGCCTCGTGCGGCCTGGCTTCCCTGACAGGGTATGAAGGAGGACCTCCTTCATTGTCAGGACTGTCTTACATCGACGCTATATCGGGGGTTGTGGGGGCGGCTGCAGTAATGACAGCGCTTGTGTACCGACAACGAACCGGGAAAGGGCAGTATGTTGATCTCTCCGAGCAAGAGAGCGTAATGCCTTCCTTCGCGAATGCGATCATGGATTTCACTATGAATGGAAGGACGCAGCCACGCATTGGTAATCGTCATCGCTCCGTGGCTCCACACGGCTGCTACAGGTGCAAGGGGTATCAGGCATGGATTACCATAGTCGTAACCAGTAATGATGAATGGATGAGTTTTTGCGCCGCCATGGGGAATCCACCCTGGGTGCAGGAACAGAGATTTGCTACCGCGATGTCCAGATGGCACAACCGGGATGAGTTGGACCGCTTAATTGAGGAGCGGACAGTTGGGTTCGATCGATTTGAACTGATGAGAGAACTTCAACTGAGGGGCGTTGCCGCTGGGGTAGTATTGAGTGGCAAAGACCTGCTGTTCAATCCGCACCTTGAACAGAGAGGGTTCTTTGACGTAATTGACCATCCAGTGGTGGGGAGAAGGCCCTACCCGAAGCAGTTTCCGGTGAAGTTCACCGAAGCCGAGGCGAGGGAACCGAAAGCGGCTCCACTTTTGGGCCAAGACAACGAGTACCTGTTAAAAGATCTGTTAGGTCTCTCTGATACCAGGATAGCCGAGCTTGACCGCGAGAAGATTATCGGGACGTATCCGGCTGTAGAACAGGTGAAACCACGGTCCTGGCTGAACTTGGATCTCCTGCATAGCGTAGGCGCTATACGGCGGGAAAAGGATTATCTCGAGCAATTAAGCGAGCGATTCAAGCAGCGCATGGGCTCCGAATCAACGGAATCGAAGACTGAGGAAGATAGTTCGTGACGACTGGGGATCAGGCGAGAGCTGCCGATTAAGCTGCGAGAGGTCTTTAAACTACGTGATTGCCCCACGTTCGAGCAGCGACTCCTTATGGTTAGGGAGATTTGTCCGCTCTCTGTAAATCTTTCGCCTGGATCCTGCGTGGCGTATTGCGCTGACGGGCATGAGCAACCCTCTTCTTCGCCAGTTGCTCGCATCCCGATATACCAACTGCATTATTCTCGATTCGTTTTGAGCTGCGCTTGGCTCGCATGAATAGGAGAAATCAGGTTCGGGGCCAGCCGGGCAGAAATGGACTTCATGGTTAGGGTATGTTGTTCTACGGACTTCAATGCCCCTGAGTACCGAAGATAGTCAAATAGCCTGGAATATGTGAAGACGCCTCTGATAAGAATTCGTTGATGACGCTTGGAGGCAGATTAAGCCAGAACAGGGGAGGGTGAGTATGAGCGTAGGGAATGACCAGGAGTTAATCTTAAGTCAGGCAGACGGAGTCGTGACACTGACTCTGAACCGCCCCGATAGGCGAAATGCATTGACAACTACCATGTACGACCGACTAATAGAGATTCTTGAAGATGCCAGGACGCAGGACGATATAAAGGTTTTGATCATAACAGGTAGTGGCAAAGGATTCTGTGCCGGGTCGGATGCTGAGTTGCGCCTGTTGCCTCGGATCGTAGACGGGCGATACGTCCCACTGGAGAAAGACCGCAAGGACTTGCTGGAGCCAGCTATGCTGAGACTCTCTCGCGCATTCATAGAGTTGGGCAAGCCGAGCATCGCTGCTGTCAACGGTGTTGCGGCTGGCGCTGGCTTGTCCCTTATGCTCTTATGTGATATGCGCATTGCGTCAGAAGAGGCAAAATTCGCTGCATCTTGGGTGAATGTCGGATTGACCCCTGATTTTGGCGCAACGTTCTGTCTGCCGCGATTGGTGGGGGTGGATAAGGCTATGCGCCTCTTTTTGACCGGCGAGATTATCGAGGTCGGGGAGGCGGAAAGGATCAATCTGGTTACCCGGGTTGTCCCTCCAGCGGACCTTATGACAGTTGCCAGGGAATTGGCTGTCAAGATAGCCTCCGGGCCCTCTATTGCGATTGAGCTGGTGAAGAGAGCGGTCTATCGCGGGCTCGTCAGTGACTTTGTAACTCAGCTGCATTTCGAGTATGAAGCGCAGAACATTTGCTTCATGTCCGAGGATTTTGGCGAAGGAGTGACTGCTTTTCGTGAAAAGAGGCGGCCTGAGTTCAAGGGCCGTTGAAACAGCGGCGTGAGACAAAGCGGTACGAGATTGAGCGAGGGAGACATGGTGAATGAGGTGACTGGGCCTGACAGTTTGGACGTTGTCGATGGC
>JACUUS010000168.1 GCA_014859215.1 Dehalococcoidia bacterium
GCGGACACGACTTCCTTCATCGTGTATTTTCGCTCTCTGAACACGACCTCGTCCAGCGCAGCAAGCGAGTCCGCCGCATCCGCGAGGCCCACAGCCTGGATGCCGCTGGAGTTATAGCGGGCGCCGCCCGCGGTGACGTCCTTGCCTGACTCAAGGCACCCATCGACAAGCATGGAGGAGAATGGAGTCGGGTGATAGTCCCTGTTCCCTATCTCGATGACCTGGATATCGTTTATCATGCGGGCGATCATGTATTCCACCTGCGCCTGGAAGGCGTCAATTATCTCGTCCATGCCGGTAAAGGACGCGGGATCCGGAGTATCCGCGCCGATGCGCCGCCGTCCTTTCAAACGCCTGCCCCGATTGAGCGCGAATTCGAGGCAGAGGGGAAGGTTGAACAGCCCGGCGTCGGTGGACAGGAAACTCTCGCCGGGTATGGCCAGCTCGACGCATCCTACCACGCCGTAGCTGCGCGCGGTCTCCAGCGGATAGCCATGGGCCGCCAGCGAGGGGACCGCCGCGCCGTCATTGAAAATAGCGGGAACGCCCTTGCCCTTCCGGGCCACATCCGCGATTCGCTTGAGGTATTCTTCCGGGGAGCCGGCATGGACGCGGGCCTGGTAGTTGGGATCGCGCAGCCCCGACTGCTCCATGACGTCGAGAAGAAGATAAGTCAGGTCGTTCACCGCGTCCCGCCCATCACGATCGGTGCCGCCCACCACCGCCGCCTGCACGACCAGGTAGCCGCCGTGGTACTGGCTTACCTTCTCCGAAAGAAGGAACACGTGCTCGCACGCCTTGGCGGAGAAGCAGAGCAACAGCTCGCGGGCGCGTTCCGGCGTTAGTCTGCCCGCGTCGAGGTCCCGGCGGTAATAAGGGTAAAGGTACTGGTCCATCCTTCCGAAGGACACAGCCGAGTTAAGGCCTTCCAGGTTGACCGCCATGTGCGCGAGCCACAGTGACTGGAGGGCTTCATGGAAGGTCGCGGCGGGCTGGGCGGGTACCTTCCGGCAAATGCGCGCGATCCCCCTCAGCTCCGCCGCGCGCTCCGGGTCGCTTTCCGCGCCGGCCTGCCGTTCAGCCTCTTCCGCAAGATGCCGGGAGTATTCAAGCAGGCCGTCGCAGGCAATACGCGCCGCGCGCTGAAGTTCGCCGTCCATGCCGGAAATGGTCTCCAGATAGCCTTCGAGCCCCATGTCCAGCACTCTCTCGTAGTTGGGCAGGAAGTGACCGATCCCGCCCGCCTCGTTGATCAGGTAATACGCAGGGTCAAGCTGCTCGACCACGTACCGCAGCAGGTGTCTGAAGCGCGGATAGAAGGCGCGGATCGGCATGCTTCGCAGGAGCCAGTAGGGGAAGACACCCTGCAGCAGCCTGAGACGGTCGGCCCACTGGATTTTCAGGGGCGTGGTCTTCCTTCTGCCGATCCAGAGCAGGTCTGTGCCCATGAAGACCCCGGCAAGCTCGGGCTGGATGAGGGCTGAGATGCGCCGGCTGCCCATGTTCCCCACGATCAGTTCATGTGGGTAGATATGCGCGGACTTGTTGCTGAGCAGGTGCCGCAGGGCCTTTGCCTTCCGCAGGATCATAGGCTGGCGCCGGTCGTCGTGATGCTTGAAATAGTCGGTAATAAGGCGGGCCCGCTCCGGGCACAGGTGTACCGACGAGGAGAGAAGCTCCTGCTTGATGCGTGCGAAGCGCGGGGACGCTTCCTGTTGATCTGTCGCTGCAGCCTGTCCCAGCATGCAAACCTTCTTTCCGCGGCCCCGCCAGGCCGATCAGCGGCGGCCGTGCTCGGTCCGTGAGATCACCTCGTCCTGCACCTCCCTGGTCAGGTCCACGAAGTAAGCTGAATAGCCGGCGACCCTGACGGCCAGGGTCGGGTACTTCTCCGGGCTCTTCTGCGCGTCGAGCAGCGTCTGCCTGTCGACCACGTTAAACTGAAGGTGCATTCCGCCCAGTTCAAAATATGTCCTGATCAGGGAGCTCAGAATCTGCGTGCCCTTCTCGCACTTGAGGTAGTCGGGACTGAACTTGAGGTTGACGCTTACCCCGTTTGCCGCCAGCAGGTAGTTGAGCCTGGCTATGGACTTGAGGCACGCCGTGGGGCCTTTCACATCCCAGCCGTCGCAGGGCGAGAGCCCGTTGGCGAAGGTCTCGAACGCTTTTCTGCCGCTGGGCAGCGCTCCCACGAACTTGCCGAAGCCCTTGTGCGTGGTCATGGTGAGGAACCCAGGCAGGTAGGCGCCGTTTCGTATGTTGCGGTGCTTGGAGACCTCGCGGCAAAAGATTTCGGCTACCTTCCGAGCGTACATATCCGGAAGCTCCTCGTCATTCCCGTACTTGGGCACGCGCTCCATGATCGCCTGGTACAGCTTCTCGTGGCCTTCGAAATCGTCCTCCAGCGCCTTGAGAAGCTCGTCCATGGTGAACACTTTCTCGGTGAAGACCAGGCGGTCGATCGCGGCCAGAGAGTCGGCTGCATCGGCCACTCCTACCCCCTGTACGCCGGTGAAGTTGTATATAGCGCCGCCGTCGGTAACGTCCTTGCCCTTCTGCATGCACCCGTCGATAACCGAGGAGAGCAGCGGGCTCGGGTAAAGCTCTCTATGAGCTATGCCGAGCGCGTTGAGGCCAACGACCATCTGCTCGACCAGGAAGCCGACCTGCCTGTGAAAGGCCTCAACTACCTCATCCATGCTCTTGAAAGCTCTCGGATCGCCGGTCCTGGGCCCCACTTCTTCGAGCATGACCGGGCTGTAGCCGTTGTTGAGGGCCATCTCCAGGCAGATGGGAAGGCTCATGAGGGCCGCGTCTGTCGAGCCGAAGGTCTTGCGGGGCACCGATATTTCCACGCAGCCGATAACCACGTGGTCGCGGGCGTCCTCCTCGCTTATCCCCTTCTCCATCAATGCAGGCAGGATGACATCGTCGTTGACAAGGGCCGGCATCCCCGCGCCGGTCTTGATGACCTCGGCTGCCTTTTCCAGGTACTCTACCGGCGAGTTCCGGTGCACCCGGGCGTGGATGTTGGGGTGCCTGGTCATCATCACTTCGCGCGTTCTTAGAATGAGGTAGGTCAGCTTGTTGACGGCGTCGCGGCCGTCCGGGGTAAGCCCGCCCACGGTGATCGCGGGGTTTGCGGGAAAGCCGCTGAAGAAGATGGCTATGTTCTCGCCGAACAGCGGCACGAACTCGGAGAGCTTGACATAAAGGCAGCCCAGCAGCTCGATGGCTTGTACATCGGTGATGACTCCGTTCTCGACATCGCGCTGGTAATAGGGGAACAGGTACTGGTCCAGCCTGCCCAGGCACAACGCCTGCTCGTAGTTCTCCTGGTGAAGGACCAGTTCGACGAACCAGATGCTCTGGAGGGCTTCGTGAAAGGACTCTGCGGGACGGGCGGGCACCTTCTCGCAGATACGGGCGATCTCCGCAAGCTCAGCCTGCCTTACGGGGTCGGTCTCCAGTCCAGAGAGCCTGAGCGCCTCGCGGCCGCATCTCCGGGCATACTCTATGACGCCCCGGCAGGCGATCTGCACGGCCAGGTAAAACGACCGTTTGGGCAGTTGGTCGGGGTCGGCCGCCAGCGAGGTATCGATTTCCTCGACCTTCCGCGCCGTTTCCGCGATAATCCCTTCCAGCCCCGTTTTGAGCAGCATTTCGTAATCGGGCGCGGTGTGGGATATGCCGCCGGCCTCGGTGAGCAGGAAAAAGCCGAACTTCTCCAGCAGCGATATCGGCAGCGGCGGGGACGTGTACTTGTCGGCGTAGTCGGCCAGGACCTTTCCCTGCCAGAAGGGGAATATGTCCCTATCCAGCTCGTTGATCTCGTCCTCGCTGATGCGCAGAGGGTCTATCTCGCGGTCGCCGAGCTCGCGAAGCTGGGGCCAGACGAGGAGCCCGATGAACTCGGGATAGACGAGCGCTCCCACTCTCTTGCTGGTGAGGCTTCCCGCGAGCAGTTCGTCCGGGCATATGGTGACCTTGAGGTTTTCAAGGATGTGGGCGACCGCCTTTGCCCGCCTGATTGCCGGGGGCTCGAACCAGGCCTGGGGGCTTCTCATGTAAGCGGTAAGGTAGCGGGCCCTTTCGACACAGACTTCTCTGCGGGAGGATACGAGGGCTTTGTGTATGCGGGCGAGCCGGGGATAGTTATCAATCCCGGCCTTCTCGGCGGTCTCAACCATAAGCGACCTCCTCGCCTTATTCTTCCGTGGGGATTTCGAAACAGACCCTGTTCCAGGAGTTGAGGCCCTTCATATACTTCATGGCCTCTACCTTGGGGCCTTCGATCTTGTAGTTGGGGTCTGTTAGCAGTTTGAGGATGCTGACCTCCCTCTTATTGAGGGCCAGCAGTTTGAAGAAGGGGGCGCTGGTCCTGGCGCGGACCTTCGTCTTGTCGAAGGGAAGCTCCCGCATCTCCTTCCAGGGTGCCGGTCTCGACTCCAGAGTGATATTCGCGAGCCTGCCCTGGTCGAAGTCCCAGTATGCTATTCGGTCAGTCCCGTCCGGGCAGTCGTAGACCCGGAAGCAGAATGTCCCGGTAAGGTTCCTGGCCGCCGCGAGGTGCTCCCTGTCCGAATTGAGCCGCTTCTGCACTTCCTCGCACCATTCCTGGGTGTAGTACTTGAACCTTGTCTCGCCCACGGCGTCCTCCTTTCAGGGAGAGGATCCCGGCGCTGCCCCCGGCAGGCAGCCGTTATTCTAAGCAGGCCTATTCCGGCTTTGGATTATCGTTATCACACGCGGGAAGGATTGTCAAGCAGCCCCGCGCTGCG
>JACUUS010000169.1 GCA_014859215.1 Dehalococcoidia bacterium
CTTTCCGGCTACGCTTTCTGGACGGCCGTGGTACTACTGATCGGCCTGGCGGTAGGCATGGTCACAACAGAAGCCGGGAAGCACCGGCGTCGCAGCGAAGCGCTGCTTCGCGAACGTACGCTGCTCCTTGAGCGCCAGCGTCTGTCCCACGAGCTTCACGACAGCGTGCTCAAGACTCTCCACGGCCTCGCCCTGGAGGCGCGCGCTTTACGAAACCGTACCGGAATCATCGCCGGCTGCGAGAGAAAAGGCGCAGTTCATTGAGAGAGCATGCCTTGCATCGGCGGAGGACACGAGAAGGATACTGCTTCAGCTTCGCGAATCCGGCCCTCCCGAACCCGTTTGCCGCATGCTCGCTGATGAGCTCGAATCCTGGAGCCGGAGAACGGGTATCGACGCGCGGTTTTCGACTTCCGGTATCGACCGGGTATTGCCCGGGCGTATCTCGCATAATCTGGCGGCGGTGTTGAATGAGACGCTTTCGAATATCGAGAAGCATGCTCGCGCCACTCTGGTGAGAGTGTCGGTTGTGGTTATGCCGGACTGTTTGGAAATGGAGATACGCGATAACGGCGCCGGCTTCAGCATAGACGAACAAAGCATGTCTTCTTACCAGGCTTCAGGCAGGCTCGGGCTCTTGACTATGAAAGAACGGGCCGAATCTGTCGGGGGACGCTTCAGCATAGCCAGCAGTCCGGACGGGACTGTCGTACGTATTACTGTTCCGCGCACCGCCATGGAGCAGCCATGAGCGGGATCAGGGTTCTCATTGCCGATGACAACTATGTGATCAGGCGGGGGCTGAGAGAGATCCTGGCCCTGAGCAAGAGCATTGAGGTGGTGGGCGAAGCCTCGACCGGCACCGAGTGCGTGCAGATGGCCTCCGCATGCCGGCCGGACGTGATTCTGATGGATATACGCATGCCCGACCTGGACGGCGTGAAGGCGACCGCCCAAATCTTGAAAACGATACCGGACGCGAAGGTCCTGGTCCTCACCGCCGTCGAGGACCCTTCAGTACTGGTCCGGGCTATCGCGGCGGGAGCGCGCGGGTACCTGGTGTATGGAAAGGCTACCTCATTGGAGACGTTGAAGGAGGCCATTCACGCAGTATCAGCCGGAGAGGCAGCCGTTACGCCCGCGATTGCGCCCCACCTGCTCGAGATCATCAGGTCCGATATGAACAGGGAACAGCAGCCTTCCGGCCGCGTGTTATCCTCCCGCGAGGAAGAAGTGCTGGCCCTGATCGCCACAGGCAGATCGAATGCCGATATCGCGCGTACTCTTGGAATCGAAGAGAAGACCGTCAAGAACTACGTTAACAACATCTATTCCAAGCTGAATCTCAAGAGCCGTTACGACGCCATCAGGTACGTTCTGCGAAGAGATCTATGACACTATCGAACATATCGGTTTGCCGTTGAGAAGCCTCGTAAGCTCTTCCTGCCCACTGCAAGGCTGAATCCCGTTCACCGTTGGACCTCTCCGCATCGCCACACGGTCGCCCATTTTACCCGCATTATGGGCCCTAGGGCCCTGGTCTCGGTACAGGGCCTAGCCGTATTGTTGGTCAGCATGCATAAGAGACCTCGTGAAGCAGGAAACTCGCTGGGATGGGTGAGGACGGAATCGACTCAAGTCTCCCTGAGTGTATGAGGCCTGAGGAGGCTAACACGGGATATCAGTATGACTTCCTTTGAACCAATTCTCACCTTGATGTAACGAAAGCACAAAGCGCACGGAATTCAAAACGGCAGGAAACGGATGTCTACCTGTTAAGCGTATTCGGGCTCGACTGTTGACGAACAAGCCCTTGTCATCGCAATAACCAGCCGACCTTGATGAAAGGAGGTCTAGCAATGAGCTCCGATTTCGTATGACGAGTTGAGCCTCGCAAAGAAACCAATGACTACATTAAGGAGGGCAGTTGTGAACAGATTCGCGCGTGTGTTAGGATTGGTTGGGATGGTTATCGTCTTGGTGATCGGAATACCCTTAACGGCGACTGCTCAGGAAGTACCCGAGGGACTCAAGGAGGTATCAGACCTCAAGCAGCAGCTTATCTCGCTCCTTCCAGAAAATGAGAATGTTGATGCACATCATGCCGAGAAAGCGGAAGAGGCGAGGAGAAACGCTGAAGCCGCGATGCAAGAAGCCATTGCTGTACCAGACCATAGTAGCGTGAGGTACCGGACGCAAGTTCATTTAGGCACAGATGCCATTTTCTATACTGCAGACGGTGGAAACGCGGATGCCGGTAGGTGGGGTGCAACTCCAGGAGCTTGGGGCGCCGATTACTACGCAGGGATGCGCAGGGCGGAGGCTGCAAGCCTCGTTGGCCCCGGAGGATGGGGCGGCGCCTGGGCTTGGGCAAATGTTGGCAAGTTTTTCACAGTTGTCGGTGAAGGTAGTCGAGTGGCGGATTTGCGAGTGATCGGTGATCTAAATGGGTATCTCAGTGTCCTTGTGGCAGGATCCACTTCTGTGACAGTGAAGTTTGTTTTGTACAACTATACCACGGGGACCAGTTATGAGACCGTCATATTAAACCAATCACTAGGTTTGGCCGGTTATTCACATTGGACTCACGGTTTCAACCAAGGTATCCCCGTCCTTCTTCAAGCTGGGCACGACTACATCGCTTATATACAGGTGGAGACAGCCTCTGGGGTTTATGGTGTTGGCTACGCATGCTCCGACTGGGGTCGGCAAGATGGCGATTATGGACAGTATATACAGTACTCATCCATCTCGATCAACTTCTAGCAAGTGATTCCTTCGGGCAATTGCGTTTGCTGCATTGCCTGGAATAGCCTATGTCGGTATCTGCGAGGCGGTATAGAGGGCGCGGTCTTCCAGGCAAGAAATGAGGAGACCGCACCCCTCTGCCTTTTGATAGGAGGGGCACACATGGCAATTTCTACTTTCGGTCGAAATGCAGGGGGCCAAGAGATGCCAATGTCAGGCTCACATATCGGAATTGGGACTGTATCGAGAAGGCGAAGGAGGATAGGAGATGCCGATTGGCGCGACTGAGGCCATTATTATTGCTGGAGTTGTATTACTCCTGTTATTCATTCCTCTTGCAGCATATCTGGTACTCCGAGATGCGCGCAGGAGGGGAATATCAGAACCTGTCGCTTTCATATTCACGCTACTGGTGATATTCATGTTGCCGGTGGGTTTGCTTCTGTACCTTGCTTTCGTATTGTACAGAAGGCGAAGCGTTAATGGCTGGCGACATTCAGATTAGACCCATTGCTCGCTGGTTCTATCTGGCGGCAAGGATAGATCTCATAGGTAAGCCGGGGCGGGGAAAATCGCGCCCGGTCCCATTGTATGTGAGGTCACAGGCCGGCGTTAACGCATCCGTGGAATTGCGAAGCAGGAAGCAGTAATAGACTATCCGGGAGGCCCCCGGCGAATATTCCGGATCATTGACGCGTCGGAGCCAATATGGAACTGGACCTGTTGCGGAAAGCCGCAGGAGGTTATAAGACTCGTTTCCCGAATTATCGAACGTACCAGTATCGTTCTTCTAAAGCCCGGTCAACTTCTTCCCGGATACTTATACAAGGCTGAATCCCGTTCACCGTTGGACCTCTCCGGCATCGCGACGCGGTCGCCCATTTTACCCGCATTATGGGCCCTAGGACCCTGTTCTCGGTACAGCTCTTGGTCCATACTTGTTGGTGGTCTCATTCATGCCAGGTTTGTGTAGAGTACCAGAACGGAAGACGGGAGGTAGCACGTCTTGAGACTATGACTGCAGCTAACGCGCTGAAATGGGAATCCAGGAAAGGAGAGAGAAATGAGACGGAGACTGGCGGTTGCGACAACACTACTCGTAGTGGCAATGCTTGCGTTGGGTGCAGGACTGGCGATTGCGGGCAAATCTAGTGCCGATCCTATGGGTGCAGAAGATGGTATCATAGAAGCTACCCAGGAGCAGCTCAAGCTGTTACAGGATATCTGGGGCACGCCAATGACAATAGCGGAGTATCTGGAGACTGTCTATCCGGAGGAACTGGAGAAGATACTCAAAGAATTGCCGGCGGATTTGGCGAAACATCTCTACGAAACGAAGTTTGAATGGGGAGAAGCCCCGAAGGTCCCGCCCACTGCAGAGGGAGCAGACAAGGTGGTCCAGAAAACGGTAACCGCGGACTTGATGCCATAGGGCTGAAAGGTGATGGGTGTATGGATCGCGTATTAACCGACCACCTTGCCGCATTTCTGAGCATGAAGAGAGGGCAATGGGAAATATGCGAAACAACAAGCTCGTTTTCGTTCAAGCCGCGGTTCTAGCTCTTTTGCTGTGCGCGGGACTATTCGCAGCTTGCGATTCGGCAGGAGTGGCCACCCCTTCGCCTGTGCCGGGTAACGAGACAGCCCCGGATTATTATTGGCGCACTGATGCTACCGAAGAGCAGCTCCAGACAATAGAGCTGCTTTGGGGCCAGGAGCTGACAGTCGGGGAATTCTTTCAGGCTGTTTGGCCGGAAGTGGCACGCGAGTTGCCTGCCCCCGTTCTTCACCCCGAGATCAACTGGCCGGGGGAGAGTGTAAACTGGGATGTTCCATTGGTGGGAGGACTTGCTGTCGCGATCATAGAAGGTGACAGCGACCCTGAAGGATACCAGCTCTATTACTACGTGGGGCCTTATCCCGATCCTTCAACTTCAGGGGAATCGGCAGAAATACCTCCGCCCTCCACCCCACGATGGGCTCAGCCCTGCGAACAAACACGCTACTTCATTCACATTTATACCACAAGGTA
>JACUUS010000010.1 GCA_014859215.1 Dehalococcoidia bacterium
TGTGACAACCGTGGAGTCCTGTCGCGGCTTCAGCGCACGCAGAGCCGCGTCCTGCCCTTCTTCCGCCTCGCCGGCCAGGTCCACGCCGGCTATGTAGATCAAGCCTTCGTCGGGGTCATTGCGGCGGCTGTGCGTTCCGCGCAGTTGTGACAGTTGCGCAGGGTTAAGGAAGCCGCCGCCGCCCTGGACCGGCTGGAGGCAGTACTGCGTTCGGAAGAGGGGATGGTCCTCGCCGAGCCGCGCTTTCTCCGCCTCCACGTACCTGAGGTAATCGGGGTTATGCCGGGCGACCTCCTGCCAGTCGTAGCGGAAGTGACGCCTGACGCCGTCCTTCCTCTCCATTTCGAGGTTGAGGCCCTTCACCTCCTCGAGAAGGGTGGAATCGTCCCATGTGGTCCCGTAATGGACTGTGGTTACATTGGTCGAGGCCCCCATGGGCTTGAACTCCTTGGTGTACTTCTCTTTCGAAACGTCCTGGGATTCGTCAACCTCAAGCAGGATGTGGGCGGTGTTTCCCACCACGTTCGCCGAGGCGTCGGCGGAAAGGAAGACCTGCCGGGCGTTGCCCAGCCGGAGGATGTAGCCCATCTCGGCGACCCATGCTCCCGCATACCCCCAGTCGTTGAGCCTGTCTCTCAGGCGCATCATGGAGATGATCGTCTGCGGCTTGAAAGTGGGCGAACACTTCACGGCATTCCCGCCCTTCGAGATAAAGAGGGTGAGCATAAGCACCTCAAGCTGGGCGGAAAGCTCATTCTTACCTCCCTGCCGCGCTATTTCCACAGAGAAGGTTAGGCCTTCGCGGTTGAGGACGCTGCGCGCCACCGCCCTGGCCACCTCCGCCTGGTAAGGTCTGAGAGTTATCATTTTCCTGTAGAGCACGTCTGTGCGATGAGGCCGCGATGAAATGGGGCCGACGAAGCAATCCCCCGGTCATTCACGCACGGCGCTGCCGGCATCTCATTCTTCGCCCCGACCTGTCGGGGCGAAGAATCCCTCAGCCGGTTGGCGTAGCCCCCCGGGCGGCCCGAGGCCCGCCGCTACAGCCCGTACCCCTCATAGTTCGCACGCAAATTCTGCGAAGAGAACTTACGGCAGGTACTTAATCCCCAGCGGTATCGCCAGGTTCTGGAGGACGCTGCCGATAGCGCTGGACAGGGCTTGCTTCTGGTCGCTGCTGATCCTGTACCTGGTCCTGACCAGCCGGGCGAGGGCATTGGTGGCCTCCAGAATAAGCTTTACGTTGTCGGGGTCGCTTTCCAGCAGGGACTTGATGGTCATACGCAGGAGGGCGATTTCGTCGTCGATTCCCTCGACGCCGCGGGCAAGCTGAAAGTCGAGCTTGTCGGCTTCGTCGAGAGCACGGGAGTAGAAACCGCGTTCAGCGGCCTTTTCGTTCTCCCTGGCGCCGACTTGCTTTCCTTTCATCTTTGCCATCAGCCTTCTTCCCGGCGGAGATTGCACCCAGGATCAATACGCATGCCGCCAGTTCCCATCTTTGCGTTTCTATCGCCAGTCTCAGCAGTCGCATCCTGTCCCCCCTGGTGAGATGGATAGTAGTACAAATGTTCTAACTCTGTCAAGGTCATACTGTCGCACAGGTTGATCTATGTAGTTGCGAGGCAGTGCGCCGGAGTCTTTGTCGGAGGGGCACAACGAAGCAAGATTGCCGCGTCGGCCCGATTTCATCGCGGCCTCGTCGCAAACATCATGCTGGACAACCAGCACTACAAAGGATGAAAGCCGAGACGAACGCTGGGCCGGCGATGGACAGCGGACTCTCATAGCAAAGACGACATAATCACGCCCTTGCGAGCCGAGCCGGTATCAGCACGTGTTTGCGAGCGGTTCCCGAGCGGAGAGAGGGACCCGAAGCAATCTCCCGGTCAGAAACGAACAGCGTCCTCGAATGTCAGTCTGAGCGCTGCTTCAATGTCATTCTGAGCGAAGCGAAGAATCTCGGGTCGGTTTAAGCAGCAAGTCGAGACTGGTCCCACCCCAGATTCTTCTTCGGCCCTTTCCCTGCGGTAAGGGCACGACTCAGAATGACATGAATAGGGGGCCGCTGCATCTGTGTCCTGCGCCCTTCCCTCGCGTCAATTGCGCTAATCGTCGATGTCACTGCGAACCTCTGCGAACCAATCCCGTTCGTTAATGCGCGCATTCTCGCAGGAAAAGGCATAGTTGCTTAGGCATAGTCCGCATAAGGTACTGGACATTTGCTCGATTGATTCCCGCCGATGCTCGCGCTATGATGAACTGGGTACAGGCCGTCTACAAACTTAAGGAGAAGGCTATGGATAAGACTAGGGCCACAGGCAGGGGCGGTTATCTGGAAGGTCTCCTCCAGAGCTGTCCGGATGCCGTAATTGCCATAGACGCCAAGGGGATAATAACCTTCGTCAACAAAGCAGCAGGCGAACTCGTAGGATGCGAGATGCGCGACCTCATCGGCAAGAGCATAGTGTCCGTTTACGAGAGCGAGCGGCATGCCAGGGAGACCAACCGCAAACTCTACCTCAGCGGAGGGGTAATCCATCTCCACGAGACCAAGGTCAGGACGGCCGCCGGGAGGCTAATTCCGGTCAGGCTGTCGGCTGCGCACATGAAGGACAGCGCGGGTAACTACACGGGCAGCGTCGGCTTCATGCAGGCTTACAGGCCGTGGACCGAAGCGGAGACGAAGCTTCAGGACTACTGCCGCCAGCTCGAGTCCAGGCTTGCCGAATGGACCGACCTCGGCGCTCCCGTGTTCGAGCTGTGGCCGGGGCTCTCAATGGCGGTGCTGGTGGGAAGAATGGACACCGATCGCATCAAGCAGCTTAAGAAGAGGCTTCTTGACCAGATAGTCGTGGCCAAATCGAAAGCGGCCCTCGTCGATCTCTCCGCGGCGGTATGCGGCGAGGCCGAAGTGCCGGCCCAACTGGTGAAGCTGTTCCGGATGGTGAGGCTGGTCGGAGCGGAGTGTTTCGTTGTGGGCATCGACTCCGCCACTATGGCGGAAACGCTCGAGCCGCTGGTAGGAGACAATCCATTCTTCCAGAGCTATTCCAGCCTCGAGGCGGGACTGAAGGCCGCCCTGGCGGTTATGGATATGGGAATATACAGGAAAGGTTGAACAGGTACTCATGGACAAGGTCTATCCCGGTGTAGACGAGGCTGTGGCTGATATCCGCAACGGCGCCTCAATCGCTATTGCAGGGTTCTTCACCGCCGGCACCCCTTACCGGCTTATCGAGGCGCTTGCCAGGCAGGGCGCCAGGGACCTGACCATAATCTGTCAGCAAATGGGGCCGGGCAACGGAGAGATACTCCAGCTCGTTGCCCGGGGCCAGGTCAGGAAGGCTGTCTGCAACTATCCCTTCTACCGCTCGCTTTCCCGGGGCGCCCGGTGCGTGTTTGAACAGGCCGTGCGCGCGGGCGAGATCGAGATGGAGGTATACCCTATGGGTACCTTCATCGAGAAGCTGCGGGCCGGCGGAGCCGGACTGGGGGCGTTCTACACGCCGACGGGTGTCGGCACCGTCGTGGCGCGCGGCAAGGAGAGGCGCTCCTTTAACGGGCGTGAATATTTGCTGGAGCTCGCGCTGAAGCCTGACTTCGCTCTTGTCCATGCCTTCAAGGGAGACAGGATGGGGAATCTCGTATGCCGAAAGACCGCCCGGAACTATGCACCCGAAATGGCGGCGTCGGCGCATACAACTATCGCCTCAGTGGAGCAGCTTGCGGAGCCGGGCGAGCTCGATCCTGATATGGTCCACGTACCCGGTATCTATGTACAGCGGGTAGTCAAAGTGGACCGGATCAACTATGTGCCGACTATAGAGTAGTGCTTTCTTACAGGTATGGAGGAAGGGATGAAAACCAGAACAGAGAGGTTGACGGGGCTTTCGCGGGAGCTTATTGCTCTGCGAATAGCCAATGAACTTGAGGACGGGACCTACGTCAACCTGGGCATAGGCATTCCCACGCTGGTCTCAAACTGGATTGCGGGTCGCGACATCGTGCTCCAGTCCGAGATAGGAATGCTGAATACGGGTCCTCTTGCAAGCCCGGACGAGGTCGACCAGGACTGCATTAATGCCAGTTGCCAGCCGGTAACGGAGCTCCCGGGCTGCTGCTACTTCTCGGATTGCGAGTCTTTTGCCATGATACGCGGCGGATACATGGATGTAGCCGTGCTGGGCGCGTTCCAGGTATCCGAACAGGGAGATCTGGCGGGCTGGAGCAACCCCGAGCGGGGGTTTCCCGAGGAAATCGGCAACATCGGGGGCTCCATGGACCTCGCCGTGGGGGCCAGGAAAGTGATCGTGGCGATGATGCACATCACGCCGGAGGGCGACTGCAAGATAGTCAGGAAATGCACCTACCCGGTAACGGCAGTCGGGGTGGTCAAACTGATCGTGACGGACCTGGCGGTAATCGAGGTGACCCCCGGGGGGCTGGTCCTCAAGGAAGTGGCTCCCGGACTCACACCCAAGGAAATTCAGTCGGTAACCAAACCGCAGCTGATCATCAGCCCGGACCTGACCGAGATGCAGCTTTAGCCGGGGTTCCTCTCAAAGCAGTCCGCTCACGCCGGGCCCTAAGCGATGTCTCCCATCTCCTTCCCGCCGATCAGGTGCATATGCAGGTGAAGCACCGCCTGCCCGGCGTCAGGGCCCCGGTTGGTCACCAGCCGGTACCCCGATTCCGAAATGCCTTGTTCGCGGGCCAGGCGGTTCGCGACCGTCACCATGTGTGCGCAGATCGCCGCTTTCGCCTCATCCAGTTCGGCCACGGACGGGATGTGCTCGATCGGCACGATCAGGATGTGGACCGGCGCCTTGGGGTATACATCCGGGAAAGCCACGGCCCGGTCGTCGCGGAATATGATATCGCTCTTGATTTCGCCCTTGATGATACGGCAGAAAATACAGTCGGGCATGGTCCCATGCCTCCTTGTGACAGATAGACTAGAAACCGGGGCGGAAGGCGGTTCCTTCCCTTCCGCCCCGGCTTTGTTCCGGCGGACTCTGTGATGTTAAAGCCCTATCTGCTGCGCTACCAGCTCGCGGTGGAAATCGGCGTCGCCGAAGGCTATTTCCGATGCCTTGGCGCGGCGGTAGTATAGCTGCATATCATGGTCCTTGATGAATCCGATGCCGCCGTGGATCTGGTGACCCTGGACGCATGACCGCCTGTATGCGTCGCTGACCCACGCCTTGGCCATAGATATATCGAGATCGCAGGGGAGTCCTTCGCTGAGCTTCCAGGCAGCCTGGTAGGTGATAAACCGGCAGCCGTCGACGTCAGTGGCCATGTCAGCGCATTTGTGCTGGATGGCCTGGAAGCTGCCGATGGGACGCCCGAACTGCACTCTTTCCTTGGCATAGTTGACCGTCATCTCCAGCACCTGCTGGGCTCCGCCGAGCATGTAGGCGCACTGCGCCAGGGCGCCCTTCGCCAGGATGTCCCTGACTATCTGCCACCCCTGGTCGACCTTGCCCAGGATATTCTTTCCCGGCACCTTGACCTTGTCGAAAACGACCTCGAACTGGCGGTCGGAGGCGATGGTCTTGAGGGGTATAAGCTTGATTCCCGGGCTCTTCGCGTCAACCAGAAAGAGGGTTATGCCGTCCTGGCTGCTGGCGCTTTGCTTCGTCCGGGCCGCGCACAGGAAGTAATCGGCAATGTGGGCGTCGCTGATGAAGAGCTTGGTGCCGCTGAGGAGGTAGTCTTCGCCCTCCCGTGCGGCCTTGAGCTCCACGCCGGATGCCTCCCAGCTCGCGCTCGGTTCGGTCAACGCCAGCGCCATCTTCAGATTGCCTTTGGCGATTTTGGGAAGGAATTCGCGCTTTTGCTCCTCGGTGCCCGCCGAGAGGATGGCCTGACCGCAGTAGACTACGGTGGACATGAACGGCCCCGGCACCAGCGCTCGTCCCATCTCCTCGATCAGAACGGCGAGATCGAGGAATTTCAGTCCCTCTCCTCCATATTGATCGGGGAATACGAGCCCCATCCATCCCAGCTCGGCCATCTTCTTCCATAGATCGGGGGAATATCCCTTCTCATCCTCTTCGAGTTCCCTGATCAGAGTCTTGGGACACTCCTTCTCCAGGAAGTCACGGGACATTTTCCTGAGCATTTCCTGTTCTTCACTGAGTGCGAAGTCCATCTTACCCCCTGTCGTCTTTTTTGCGTTAGTTACATTCTGGGAAGACCCAGGCCCATTGTCGAAATTATAATACGCTGCACCTCCGAGGTGCCGCCCGCTATGGTGATGCTTATATTCCACATGTAATCGCGGGTAAGCAGGCCGCCGAGTTTGGCCCACCTGGAGCCGGGGAGAAGCTCTCCGTAGAGGCCCAGTATCTCGAGCCCGGCGTTGGATACCCGCTGCATCATCTCGCTTCCGAAGAGCTTGATGATGGCGCCGACGGAGGTCACGTCCTGTCCTGTCGCCTGTACCCAGGCTGTACGGTAGGCGAGCATGCGACATACCTCTATCTCGATCGCCATCTGGGCGAGCTTGTGACGGACGAGCGGGTTCTGGGAAAGGGGAACGCCGTTGTACCTGTTCTCCCTGGCGAATGCTGCCAGTTCCTTCAGGATCCTTTCGGGAAGCGAGGCAAAGCCCGTGCCGGACCTCTCGATGTTAACGAGCGCCATGGCGGCCAGCCAGCCCCCGCCCCTGACTCCTACCAGGTTCTCTTTGGGAACGCGGACGTCGTCGAAGAAAGCCTCGCAGAGGTGAGCGGCCCCCTCAATGCTCTCCAGCCGGTTCACGGTTATGCCGGGCGTTTTCATGTCAATCAGGAACATACTGAGCATACGCGACCTCTTGGGCGCGTCGGGGTCGGTCAGCAGCGGAGCGAAGCACCAGTGCGAACGGTGGGCGCCGGTCGTCCAGATCTTCTGTCCGTTGACCACGTAGCAGTCATCCTTCTCCACGGCGCGCACCTGCACCGCGCCGAGGTCCGAGCCGGCTCCGGGTTCGCTGAAACCCTGGCACCAGTAGACATCTCCGCTGGCGATGCCGGGCAGGTGCTGTTTCTTCTGCTCGTCGTTGCCAAAATGCAGGAGGAGTGCGCTGATCATCTTCCAGCGGTACCAGTAGTCCATTGCGGGCGCCCGCCAGTAGGCCAGTTCCTCGCCCAAGATCGCGTCTTCCCACAGGGGCCGTTCCTGGCCGCCGTATGCCTTTGGCCAGGTGAAGGAGAGGTATCCCTTCTGCCCCATCGCCTTCAGGAACTTCCGGGAGAGTGTCCACCATTCGTCGGTTTCTTCCTCGGGAGCGCCGCCGGTGAACCAGTCGGGGGGGAGCTGGTGGTTGAGAAAGTCTTTTACTTCCTGCCGGAACCTGTTCTGATCTTCTGTGAAGCGGAAATCCATGGTCACTTCCTTTCGGTGCCAAGATTGACGCCCGCAGGGGACGGGCTGGTCCACCTCACCGCCGCTGGTCCGCGCTTGCGGACCGGGTTGCCGCTACGTGAAATCCACCGCCAGGCAGGTCACGGTCCTCGCTATTCCGGTTACCGGGTGGATTTCGTTCGTGACCAGGTTGCCGACCGCGGTCAGGTCCTGTCCTTCGACCACGGCGATCACATCATACGGGCCGGTTACAGCGTTTGCTTCCTTAATACCCTTTACCTTGCCCAGGGCCGTAACCACGTCCCTGGTTTTCCCAACGGAAGTCTCGATAAGAATATAAGCTCTTGCTGCCATGTGAAGATGCCCTGCCGCGTTCATATTCTTGCAGGAGCCGTTACATTATAGCGCGGCGAAGCGCCGTTGAAAAGTAGCCCGGCGGGGCTTGTTTTCTAGATGAGACGCTCTAATCTCGGATTTGGGGTGATGCCGGGGATGCGGCCTCGCTTGGCGACAGGTTTCCCGTCTATCTCATGCAGGTCCGCCGTGAAGTCGATCGGCCTGGCGCTGCTGATAGCGCTCCCGACTCCAAACCCGTCGATGGGAGCATTGCTTTCCACGAAAAGAGAGATGCGGTAAGCAGTAATCCCGCCGCTCACGAAGATGGCGACATGCTTGAAGCCGGCCAGGTCAAGCCTTGCCCTCACCTCTTTCACCAGGTCGGGAGTGACCCTTCCCCGTTCCGGCGGCGTGTCCAGCCGGACCCCGGTGAGCCTTTCGCCGAGCGCCCGCGCGACGTTGATGGCTTCTTCCGGTTCGTCCTTGAAGGTGTCTACCAGCGAAATGCGGGGCACCTCCGGCGGCATATGCCTGTCGAAAGCAAGCGTGGCCGTGACTGTATCGCCCATGGCTATGATCAGCGCATGTGGCATGGTCCCCGCCGAGTCCACACCGGCCAGCCGGGCTCCGACGACCGAGGAGCAAGAAGCGCAGCCGCCCACCACCGCCGCGTAGTCAAGATAGCCGCACACCAGCGGATGAACATGCCGGGCCCCGAAGCTTATTACCGGGATTCCCCGGGCAGCCTCCGCGCACTCGCGGGCCGCCGTCGCCCAGCCGCTTTCCTGGGACAGGAAACCGACTATGGCCGTCTCGTATATCCCGTAAGACTGGTAAGGGGCTTTAATTCTCAGGACCACCTCTTTTCGTTTGATCGGCTCCCCCTCGGACAGCGCCCAGACCTCGCTATTCGCGGGAAGGACCTTTCGCAGGAGCGCCTCCACTTCCCTCATCCCGCACAGGACCCCGTCCCGGCTCGCGAACACTTCCATCGTCGCGACGGGGTTGACGCCTTCCTTTGCAAGCACTTCACTGGTGCGAAGAAAGTAGATGTCCGACGTCTCTCCGGAGAGGACCATCGGGTCTACATCCATCGGGGAAGGGTTCATATCCGCTCCGATACTACCAGTCTCGCACCCAGCACCCGCTCCATGTGTTCCAGGGCAGGCTGATGCTGTTTCTCGTTAAACGTCGCGACGCAATCGGTCGGCACCTCAACCTCGTAATCACGGGCTCGTGCGTCGGCGGTCGTGTAGCAGACGCAGATGTCCGTGCACACGCCGCACACGATTATCCTCTCGGGTCTCAAAGCTGCCAGCCTCTCTTCCAGCGGCGTCCTGAAAAACCCGCTGTAACGCGTCTTGTATATTTTCTCGCCAGGAATATGCCTGAGCTCGGGGATAAGCTCAGCGTCCTCGCTGCCCGCTACGCAGTGGGGAGGAAACATCCTGAACTCGAGATCGTCCGGCGCGTGCGCATCGCAGATGAAGAACACCTTTGATCCCGCCGCCACTTCCCTTTCCAGTAGAGCCCGTACCCGGGGGATTATGGCGCGTGCGCGGTCCCCACAATAGAGAGGATAACCCTTCTCCAGGAAGCACCTGAGCATGTCCGCTACCATTACCGCTCTTGCCATCGCACTCTTCTCCACTCGGTAAGATAGCTATTATACCATTCCTCCTTTTGTACGGGCAAACGGCCAGGAGGTCCATATCACCCTCAAGGCAGCCTCAGTCCATCTGTTCGGCGGCTGAAGAGGGATTCACTCCACCCCGATCGTCACATCTGACGCCTTGATAATGGCGTATACCTCTTTACCTTCGGCAAGACCCAACTTCTCAGCGGATTCCTTGGTGATCACCGAGACTACTTCTGTGCCCCCGGCTAATTCGACCACCACTTCTGTATTGATTGCGCCCGGGTTCACTTTCTTGACTTTGCCTTTCATGACATTTCGAGCGCTTATCTTCATGCTCACACCTCCCCCTGAATTCCTTCGCCTGGTATTTACATTATCTCACTCAGCGCGTCAATGGAAGATGTTAGAGAGCACCTGGCAAGCGTCCGATTGGCCACTGGGGTGGACTTCGTACTACCGTCCAGGTACAAATAGCCAGAGGGCAGTCTAAGGAAGAAGAGACCTCTACGCCTACGCCCATAACCGATAGGCATGCCGCAGCAGTCGAACTCGGACTCTTTGGTGGACCAAAAGGCGGCGCGAGACTGATACCGGAGCGCGAAGCGAGATATCAAGATAGCTGTTGCACGGTGGCGCAACAAGTCTAGTTAGACCTTCAGCAACTCCATTTCCACAAGGTCTAGTGTGAAGTCAAATACCATCTGTAGGGGCTTTCCTTCATTATTGTTCTCGTTATAGCTATCCACGTCCGCCTTCAATTGCCGGCAGTCCCCTACAATCTGCTGTCGGCGCTGCTGAAATGCTATCTGCATGTGTTGCCTACTAGCACGTCTAATGTCATCCCACAGGACAAGCTGTGTTCCATCGCGCTCAATTCTAGCTGCATGCTTTGCCCTGACTGTGCGCCCTTGTGGATCAATGATGTATTCTTCCCTCATGGCGCGAGCGAGATGCTCAGCACAGATATCTATGACTGCCTTCTCTTGGCCCTCCCATCGGCGACTAATTATAGCCCAAGCCGCGATCTCATGAGTTGTCGCAGGCCACCGTTCACCGGCAGTCATATACTCCGTGACGATGTGCTGCATCTGCTCATTGTATCTTCGTGCCATGTCACACTCCTATGCGCTGTAAGGGAGGCTTTTCCCCCATCCGTCTGTAAGGGCCGAATCCGTGACTATGTCGCGGACCTTTACAAGCATTTCGCGGTTATGGGCATAACTTATTTCTTTGCGATACTGCAGTTGCCCGACTACTATGCTGGCGTGTATGCCAATCCGATTCGCGAAGCCAAGAATCTTGGTTTTGGAATATAATGGCTGTGTGCGAGCAATGAAGTTCTCCAATTCCTCCTGCGGAATGAGATACTCAACAGTGAGTCTGTCGGTTTCAATTTCGTAGGCTGGTCTGTTGTTACTCGACTCTCGAACTTGGCCGACGAGTTCTGTGTCTATAGCAAACTTGTCGTTGTTTCTACCATCCTCATTCTTGACGTGAAAAAGCTCGTGCACTAAGGTATGCCAAAACCAATCGAGCCTGTCGTACCGCAATGACAATGCGATCACAGGCGTATTATTAAGCCAGAAACTCACTCCATCTATTTTGCACTGTGGCAAAGGTTCAATAATTATAAATTTGATTCCCTTTTCCGCAAGGAGCCTCGGGATACACCTTACATCTTGCGCATTCGGCAAGAATGCCTTTAGGCGCTCGAAGGCTTCAGTAAGCCGTGCTTTTGAATAGTTGGCGGCTGAGACGGTATGTGCAAGATGGTAGGCTCTAGCCAACCAGGCCCTTTGTAAGCCAGTAAGTTCCTGATACGATGTGGACTTCCTGGCAGTATAAGCCAAAGGCTTCGGACGCATATCCAAGAGAGAGAGAAAGTCCTGTACCCTTCTCTCTAGAACCTCAATATTGCTCGAGCCTTCAATCCAGCCTCGTTTGATCATCAGCCTTACAGGTGCTTCGGCGTAGAGGGTAGCCCTTCTTGCAACCGTCTCATGTGTAGCATCCGCCAATGATAAACGATAGGCTGATTCCAGATTCATCCACAACTGCGCGCTCGTGCCGAAAGCTTGCCCCAAACCCTTCGCCGTCTCAGGCGTAATGCCCCGCTTCCCAGTAATGATCTCATTAACCGTTCGCAGCGGGCGACCAAGTATTTCTGCTAGGTCATCTTGAGTCCAACCACGAGCCTCCAGTTCTTCCCTGATAAAGTCCCCTGGCGAGAATACTTCAACTGGCCTCCTTTCATCCATTTGCCCTCCTTTGCCTTCCTCGCTCCGTGCTCCGGAGATTAATTCAATGATAGTCTTCGATTCCAATAATCTTCACGACCTTCCTGTGGGGATTTGTTTCGAGCAATTCTAGAATGAGATGATATTGGTCGTTCAGTCTCATCGAATGTTGATTCCTTCGTTTGCCCTCCAATCTCTCGAAACGTATAGATTTCAGCTTGTAGAAGTCTCTCTCATCCGGCGCTGCTCGTATCAGCTGTATTCTTCGCCGAAATGCTGTCACGATGCCTTGCGGCATATTCCTGATGAGAAAACTGGCATCGACCTCCAATCGGGCTAGATCATCGTCCGCAAAGATTACGTCCATCGGCTTGTATTATAAGGGCCGGAGGCATGATTGTCAAGATGAATATTACCCTTAGTGTAAAAGTGTAATATTCAGAGAATCCGTCACATTTCTGGACTCGGCGCTGTATCCGCGGCCTCACGACTTACATGGCAATCTCTTATCAAAGAAGTGGGTGATGACAGCAAGGGTGCAGAAACACCTGGACCTCCGCCGAAATTGTCGGCCTGTTCACGAGCCAAAATGACGCAAAGCGCAAGCGTTTGAGAAATAAGGTTAGTTCTCGTATAATCAGTAGGATAGTAAGAAGTGAGGGCGGAATGCAAGTTGGGCACTCTGGGCAAGCATTTTCTCCTTGACCTCAAGGACTGCAGCAGCGGACTTCTGGACGATATAGACTTTATAAAGGAAGTCCTGATCTCCGTGGCCAAAGAAGCCGGCACCGCTGTGCTCGGGGTTTCGTTCCACAGGTTTCAGCCGCAGGGAGTAAGCGGCGCGGTGCTGATCACCGGGGCACATCTCTGCGTTCACACATGGCCCGAATACGGGTATGCCGCGATTGACATCTTCACCCACGGCGATTCATTCCGGCCTGATGAAGCGGCGAGGCTGATCGTTGAAAAGCTGGAAAGCAAGAATCCGGCTATTGTCGAACTTAAAAGAGGGTTCTAGCATGACTGATACGCCCCATACTTGGTTCTGGGAACATGTCACTCCTTACTTCGTGCAGCAGTTCAGTATAAGCGGCATTCTCTACAACGGGCGGTCCGAATACCAGTCGATACAGGTGCTGGATACTCCCGGATTCGGCCGGTGCCTGGTCCTTGACGGCAAGATACAGTGCAGCGAATATGACGAGTTTATTTACCATGAAGCGCTGGTCCATCCCGCCATGGTACTCCATCCCTGCCCGGAGACGGTGTTCGTAGCCGGCGGCGGCGAGGGCGCCGTCCTCAGGGAGTTCCTTGCTTACGATTCGGTAAAAAGGGTGGTGATGGTCGATATCGACAGGCAGGTGATCGAAGTCTCCAGGGAGTTCCTTCCCTCTCTTAGCCAGGGTGCTTTTGACGACAGCCGGGTCGAGGTCCTGCACGTTGACGCAAAGAAGTACCTGGAGGATACCCGCGAGAAATTCGACGTGGTCGTGATAGACCTGACCGAGCCGCTCGAGGAAGGGCCTTCATACCTCCTGTACACGCAGGAGTTCTATCAGACTCTGAAAGACCGGTTGACCCCGGACGGCGTTGTCGCGGTGCAGTCCGGTTCGACGAGTATGGTCATCTTGCATGGATTCGTGGCGGTCGCCAATACTCTGAAAACAGCTTTCCCCGTGGTCGCCCCCTACCTGGCGGAGGTGCCCGCTTTCGGCGGCACCTGGGGGTTTACGCTCTCTTCGAGGCGTCTCGATCCGCGAGACCTGTCGTCGGAAGAGGTGGACCGCAGGCTTGCTGCCAGGCTCAACAAGAAGCTCCGCTTCTATGACGGCATCGCGCACCAGGGCATGTTTTCGGTTCCGAAATACCTCAGGGAGGATATCGCCCGGAGCAATAGGATTATCACGGTGGATAGCCCGCTTTTCACCTACTAGGCCGTCATCTTAACGACCATTATGGATATTATCGCCGGACTCAACCCTGCCCAGAAAGAAGCAGTTCAGACTATAGAAGGCCCTATCCTGATCGTAGCCGGCCCCGGCTCGGGAAAGACCAGGGTCATAGCGCATCGCGTTGCCTACCTGATCACCGTATGTGGAACGAGCCCTTACCATGTCCTGGCAGTAACCTTCACCAATAAGGCCGCCCGCGAGATGAAGGAAAGGATATACCATCTGCTTGGCCGGACCGTGGAGGGGCTTACCCTGGGTACGTTTCATGCTACCTGCGCGCGCATGCTTCGTATAGAGGCTGAACGAATCGGGATTGACCGCAATTTCCTTATCTATGATGACAGCGACCAGATCAATCTCCTGAAGAGGAGCCTGGAGCATCTGGGACTGGACCCGAAGCAGTACCCGCCCCGAGGCGTCGGAGCGGCCATATCGTCGGCCAAGGCCAGGCTGCTGGCGCCCGCGGAGTACCGCGCGGTTGTCGGGAGCTACTTCGAAGAGATAACCTCTCGCGTGTACGAGCGTTACCAGGAGCTTCTGCGGGAAAGCAACGCCCTGGATTTCGATGACCTTATTATGCGAACGGTCCATATGTTCCGGAACCATCCCGACATCCTTGCCAGGTACCAGTCACGCTATGTGCATGTGATGATCGATGAGTTTCAGGACACGAATTTCGCCCAGTATACCCTGTCCAGGCAGCTGGGAGGCAAGTACCGCAACATATGTGTTGTCGGCGATCCGGACCAGTCCATATACTCATGGAGGCATGCCGACCTCCGGCACATACTCGATTTTGAAAAGGATTTTCCCGATGCCCGAGTGCTCTACCTGGAGCAGAACTACCGGTCTACCGGTGTGATCCTCAAGGCTGCCGATCACGTGATCTCCGTCAACCAGGAACGCAAGCCGAAGGGGCTCTGGACCGAGAATAAGGCCGGCGAAGCGCTGGTAGTGGCTGAAGCGTACAATGAACAGGACGAGGCTTATTTCGTGGTCAACGAGGTCGAGAAGCTGGTGAGGAGCGGGAAATGGAGGGCTGGAGATTGCGCGGTCATGTACCGGACAAACGCGCAGTCCAGGGCCATTGAGGAGGCATTCATACGCTACGGATTCCCCTACAGACTGGTGGGAGCTACCCGATTCTATGAGCGCCGTGAGGTAAAGGATGTGCTCGCTTACCTCAGGCTCATCCATAATCCGCACGACGGAGTGAGCCTTTCCCGGATAATCAACGTACCCGTACGCGGGATAGGACAGCGTACGTTTGCCGAAGTCGTCAAGTATGCCGGCGAGAAAGGGCTGTCGCTTTACCCGGCCCTCAAGCGGATTGCCGCAGAGGGCGGTGCCGATATCCCTCTCGGAACTCGGAGCAAGCAGGCCCTGGCGGATTTTGTGAGTATGGTCGAGGAGTTTGCCTCGCTCAACCGCGAGGCCGATCTGGTAGTCCTCTTTGACGCGATCCTCGAGAAGACCGGTTACAAGCGGTTCACTCTGGAAAGCGTTGACGGCGAGGAACGCTGGGAGAATATCCTCGAGCTGCGCAATGTGGCTGACGGTTACCGCGACCTCGAACCGGGCGAAAGCCTTGCCCGGTTCCTGGAGGAGGTTGCGCTGGTCTCTGATGTGGACAACCTCGAAGAGAAAGCCGACGCGGTTACCCTGATAACTCTGCACCAGGCAAAAGGGCTCGAATTCCCCGTGGTCTTTATGGTGGGCGTGGAAGAAGGAATTCTGCCTCACTCGAAGTCCATTACCGACCCGGCGCAGCTTGAGGAGGAACGCCGCCTCTGCTATGTTGGCATAACCAGGGCGAAGGAGAAAGTATACCTTGTTCATGCTTTCCGCCGCAGTCTCATGGGAAGCAGCGCCCTTAATCCAGCCTCGCGTTTCCTGGCCGATATTCCCCCGGAGTTGATAAAGTCTCCCTCCCGAACGCCCGCTGCCTCTGAATCGCCGGTGGCGACCCGCATTCCCGCGGGTCATGAACCTGTCAAGGAACCTGCGGCTGCCGCGCCTTCTCTTTCACTCAAAGCGGGAGACCACGTGAGCCATGCCAGGTTCGGCGAAGGCGTCGTCGTGAACTGCGCGGCCAGCGGCGGAGACCATCAGGTGACCATAGCCTTCAAGGGGGATGCCGGGATAAAAAGGTTCCTCCTGAGCCTGGCTCCTCTTATGAAGCTGTAGTCCGTCTGATCGGATTGGGCTTGGTCCGGTTTGCCAGACCAGAAAGCTTGCAGCCTGGAGAAGATATGCTCGACCGCGTTAGAGGTTTCCTGCGCAGGCCGGTGGGAGAACAACCCGGCAAGACGGGGAACCCATCCCTGAGCAGGAAGCAGGTTGGAACGCGGGGAGAAAAACTCGCCCTCCAGCACCTGAAGAAACGAGGATACAGGGTGCTCAGGACCAACTTCAGGTGCCGCCAGGGGGAAATCGACATCATCGCAGAAAAAGCAGGCATGCTGATCTTTGTGGAGGTCCGAACGAAGACCGGTTCCGGGTTTATCTCTCCCGAGGAATCCGTTACGCGGGGGAAGGTTGAGCGCCTTGTCTCCCTTGCCGGTATCTATCTCCAGACTCTTGATGGACCGACTCCTCCCTGGCGCATAGACGTGGTGGCTGTCGAGCTCGGCCCCGGCAGCAAGGTGCTGAGGTTAGAGCATATCGAAAATGCAACCGGTTAGCGCTCCATCGGATGGGAACTTTGGTAAATTAAGTCTTGACCCCTATGCTCTTTGTATCTATACTGGAAAAAACAGGGCTTGGCGCCCCTGCGGGAATCCGAGGGGGAAGGCGTTCGAGGAGGAGGGCGTTTGCTCAGGTGAGTTGTGGGGAGGGGGGATAATGACCTCAACCTCAAACCGGAAGGAAGAGATCGAAGCCGGGCAGCCCGAAAGTGGTCCCGACGAGGTGCTCAGGCAGGCTTTGCTTCTTCTTAGAGAGTCAAGTGAGGAAGACTTCAGGAATTTGATGTCCTACGTTGACGGAATCGCCAGGACGCGACATCAGAAGATGATCGCTGGCTGGATCACCGACTGGCTTTCCGTGGGCAACCCGGGCGGTCCTTTCCTCACCCGGATATTCAAAGGGACCGATGTAAATGTCGTGAGGAATTACGTTGCCAATATGATCGCGGGCCTGTTCTTTCGGGACCAGGAGATCTTCAACCGGCTGAGAAACAAGTACGGGTTCAATCCTCCCTCTGTAATGCTCATATCACCCACTATGAGATGCAATTACCGGTGTGAAGGGTGCTATGCGGGCCAGTACACGGCGGACGATGATCTCCCGCCGGACCTCTTTGACCGGGTGATCGGGGAAGCGGAGGCGATAGGAATACGGTTCATGCCCGTCCTTGGTGGCGAGCCCTTTGTGTACAGGCATTTGCTGGACGTATTCGCAAACCATCCCAGGGTGAGTTTTCAGCCATATACCAACGGATCGCTGATAACCAGGGAAATCGCGGAAAGGATTGTGCAACTGGGAAACGTAGCTCCCATGGTCAGCATAGAGGGTTACAGGGAGCAGACGGACAAATGCAGGGGCCCGGGTGCCTTCGAACGGGCTGTCAGGGCAATGGATATCCTCCGGGACGCGGGTTCCCTTTTCGGATTCAGCATAAGGGTGGACAGGAGTAACGTCGATTATGTTACCAGCGATGAGTTCATGGACTTGCTCATAAGCAAAGGCGCTATTTATGGCTGGTATTTTCTCTACATGCCGGTCGGGCGTAATCCCGACCTTTCCATGATGCCGACCCCGGCAGACAGGAACAAGCTGCGGATTGCGGTCAATCACTTCCGTCGTACGAAGCCTGTCATCATGGTGGACTTCTGGAATGACGGACCCTTGACTGCGGGCTGCATCAATGGCGGCCGGATATTCTTTCACGTTAATCACAAAGGCGATGTTGAACCCTGCATTTTTGTGCATTATGCCAGTCACAATATCAAGAACTGCAGCCTGGTGGAAGCCTTGAATTCGCCCTTTTTCCGGGGGCTGAGGGACATGCAGCCGTTCAGTTACAATGCCTTGCGCCCCTGCCCCATTATCGATCATCCCGGGGTTATGCGTTCAGCCCTGAAGCGCTGGGACGTCTACCCGACTCACGAAGGAGCCGGCAAGACCTTCAACGAACTGCGGGAAGGGCTTGATGAATACTCAAGGGAAGTCGAGAGGATTTATGACCCGATCTGGGAGAAGGAGTACAGCTGGGGTGAGGAATGGATGAAAGTTATGGATCACCCACCGGAAAAGGTCAAAGCGAGAAAGAGGGCTTACCAGGCAAGGAAAAGGCGTGTGCTATCTTAGTTGCGCCCGGGTATGACTGTGTCGAGGGGATAGGGTGAAGAGGGCTTTGCCCGGGCCCTGGAGTGGCTTGGTGATCATCGGTCAGAGGCGGATGGTTGCCAGTCTGGAGAGCGCTTGCTGGAACCGGGAGTCTCCTCACGTGGGTTCAGTCCCTGCGATTTCCTCCTCCATGCCCGCGAAACCAACGCCCGAACATGCAATCCATTATAATATATTCAAAGGAGAAGCTAGATGGAAAGACCCCCCTGACTCCTGTGATGAAAGTCGCGGTGTCAAGCCTGGCCCCGGAAAGGGACGGCGCCTCCGTCGCGGAGGTCTGATCAAGACTAAGCAGGTCGTTGCCCGTTGCGTCGTTTCAGGAGGAAACGGTCGTGGTTAAGAAAAAGAATAATAAGAAAATCAGGATAGCCCTGGATGCTATGGGCGGGGATCATGCCCCTGATGAGGTGCTTAAGGGTTGCCTCGAGGCATCCAAGGATAACGGCCTGGAGATTGTTCTGGTTGGCCCGGAGAGCCTGGTTAAGGAGAGACTGGAGAACTACAGCCCCAACCACAATTCGGGGATAAGCTTTGTAAATGCCACCCAGGTAATAGAAATGGGTGACAAACCCGTCACGGCGGTCAAGGAGAAGCGGGACTCATCGATAGTGGTAGGGATCGATCTTCTCGATAAGCGGGAAGTCTCTGCTTTCGTCTCGGCGGGGAATACAGGCGCGATAATGACTGCGGCCTGGCTTACGCTGGGTAGAAAGCGGGGCGTAAACCGGCCGGCGCTGGGCGCCGTCTTCCCGTTCCCGACCGGCCCTGTTCTGTGCCTTGACCTTGGTGCGAACGCTGATTGTAAGCCGGGCACGCTTGCGCAGTTCGGCCAGATGGGACATATTTATATGAGGAAGATCTTCCGTATAGAAAGTCCCCGAATAGGTTTGCTTTCGAGCGGCGAGGAAGATACCAAAGGCAGCCAGATGGTGCAGAAGGCCCACAAGATATTGAAAAGGTCCAAACTGAATTTCATAGGAAATGTGGAAGGCAGGGATATTGCCAGCGGTAAGGCAGACGTGATCGTGACAGACGGCTTCACCGGAAACGTCCTTCTCAAGCTGGGCGAGGGTCTGGGGGAAATGCTGCTCACATCTCTCAGGAAAGCCGTAGCTGAGAACCCCGCGCTCAAAGAGGCTGCTCTACTCCTTGAGCCAACCTTCCAGTCGGTCATTGGGACCCTTGACTACAGGCAGTATGGCGGGGCTCTTCTATTCGGCGTAAACGGTAATGTTATTGTCGCCCACGGGCGCAGCGATGCCGAGGCGATCAAGAACGCAGTGAATACCGCCAGGCGGGCCATAGCCCAGGAAGTTGTAGAAGCAATCGGCTCATGATAAGATGGCAGGGTAAGTTGTGACAGTGGAGGAATGATGGCAGCGGCAATCGAGGTTGATGACAAGAATTTCAAGCAGGTAGTCCTGGAGTCGGACAAACCGTTCCTGGTCGATTTCTGGGCGCCGTGGTGTGCTCCATGCCGTGCTATTGCTCCGGTGATTGAGGAACTGGCGGGAGAATACTCCGGCCGGATAGGGTTTGCCAAGGTCAATGTAGACGAGAACCCGGCAACAGCGACCGGGTATGGAATTCGCAGCATCCCGACGCTGCTCATCTTCAAAGACGGCAAGCCGATGACGCAAGTAGTAGGGGCAAGGCCCAAGGGCGAGCTGAAACGGCAGCTGGATGCCGCCCTCGCCTGACGGCAGGTCAGAAAGTCGGTTTTTATCTCTGGCATTACACCTTTTGCTCGGACTGTGGAGTACTCGTACCAGGTAATAATAGTTGGAGGCGGGCCCGCCGGCCTCGCCGCTGGTCTGTACACGGCAAGGGCCAGACTCAATGCTCTGCTTATTGAGAAGCTGATGCCCGGAGGGCAGTTGGTGAATGCGGAGCTTATTGAGAATTACCCTGGTTTCCCGGAAGGTATCTCGGGCAGCGATCTCGGTTCCCTCATGGAGCAACAGGCGAGGAAATACGGGCTCGAGATACTGATGGACGAGGTGTCCGGGGTTGAAGTCAAGGGCGACCTCAAGATAGTCAAAACCGCCGAGAGCACCTATACGGGCCGCACTCTTATCATAGCCAGTGGCGCTTCTCATTCCAGGCTGGGAGTTCCGGGCGAGGATGAACTGTCAGGAAGAGGCGTGTCCTATTGCGCGACGTGCGACGGCGCTCTTTTCAAGGATGCTTCAGTCGCGGTCATAGGCGGAGGCGATACAGCCCTGAGCGATGCTCTTCTTTTGAGCAGGTTCGCCTCCAGGGTTACCATTGTTCATCGTCGTGACAAGCTGCGGGCAAGCAAGATTCTGCAGGAAAGGGCTTACGACGACCCCAGGATCGAGTTCCTGCTGAACAGCGTGGTTGAGGCTGTCGAGGGTAACAACCGGGTTGAGCAGCTCCAGGTCAGAAATGTGAGGACCGGCGAGCGCAGCATACTGGCGGTAGACGGGGTATTCATCGCAGTCGGATCGAAACCGGGTACCGGTTACCTGGCAGGACTTCTGGCGCTTTCCGAGGACGGCTCAATCGCTGTCAACGCGAACATGGAAACGAGCGTGCCTGGAATCTTCGCCGCCGGTGATATACGCTCGGAATCCTGCCATCAGGTTGCCGCCGCAGTAGGGGACGGCGTTTGCGCGGCTATGGCTGCTCAGAAATACCTGATTGCGGTATGACGTTTACACCTCCAAAGATGGTTGGTCAATATGATGAAAAGGTTTATTGGACCGCGGGTCGAGAAAACTCGGGATATGGTCCTTCCCGTGACTGTAGAGGAGCCAACTGTCAGGTCGCTCCAGTGGCAAAAGATAACCTGGGTCAACATAGAGAGGCCGACCAAAGACGAAACCGATTATCTTGCCCGCCATTATCCCTTCCATGAACTGGACCTCGATGACGTTCTGAGCAAGATTCAGCTTCCCAAGATTGACGAGTATGACGACTACATGTTCATGGTCTTCCATTTTCCCGTATTCAATCCTCACGCCAGGGTGACCACGCCAAGCCAGGTGTCGATTTTCGTCGGAGAAGATTATCTCATAACCCTGCACCAGGGTGATCTGAAACCGCTCGTTAGCCTTTTCAGGACTTGCCAGGCAAGTGAAAAGGCCTGCCAGGAATACCTCGGCCGGACTACAGGCTATCTCCTTTACATAATCCTGGATAGACTGGTCAATTACTGCTTCCCCATCTTGAACAAGATCGGGGACAATATTGATGCGGTGGAGAGCCGTATCTTCGACGAGCTTGCCAGAGGGACGGTGAGGGACGTTGGCATACTCCGCCGTGACATTATTTCTTTTCGCCGGATAATCAGGCCCCAGACGGAAGCAGTGGAGTTGCTCGAGAAGAAGGACTGGAGCGTCCACCTGAAAGAAGACCCTGATGTCTACTTCGGCGACATCGCGGACCACCTGAGGAAACTCCGCTATACGCTGGATGACTACAAAGAGGTGGTTGAAGGACTCAGCGACACGAACAATACTATGACAAGCTTTCGTATTAACGAGGTTATCAGGGTCCTCACGATATTCTCGACTATCGTGCTCCCGTTGACACTGATCGCAAGCCTGATAGGAATGAATGTCTGGCCGTTCGTGCCTCTTGAAAGTCCGGGCTCACTTTTCGCGATAGTGGCAGCAATGGGCGCCGTTATATTCGGGATGTTGATTTTCTTCCGTTCGCGTCGCTGGATTTGACATGGTCATTTCTCACCGTCTTCTGATCATTTCCGCTATCTTCATCACCAGCCTGATCACAGCCAACATAATCGCCGTAAAGCTGATCGTTCTGGGGATTGACCCCGTGAGGATCGGCGCATTCGAGTTCCCGGCGCCCTTGCCGGCCGCGATAATAATCTTTCCTTTGAGTTATATCTTCGGCGACATCCTGACCGAAGTGTACGGATACCGCGTGGCCCGGAGAGTGATCTGGCTTGGCTTTCTCTGCAACCTGTTCGCCGTAATCGCTTTTGCCCTGGCGGGCCTGATTCCGGCGCTGGATACGGAGGTGCAGGGCGCTTATGAGCGTATCCTTGGATATACGCCGCGTCTCCTTGCGGCTTCGTTCGCTGCGTACCTGGTTGGCGAGTTTGCCAACGCTTTCGTCCTGGCCAAGATGAAAGTGATGACGAAGGGTCGTTTCCTGTGGACGAGGACCATAGGCTCTACGATAGTCGGTCAGGGACTGGACAGCGCCGTGTTCATCGCTATCGCCTTTGCGGGTGTACTCGGCTGGCCGGTCCTTGCGGGCATTGTGCTCACCCACTGGCTGGTCAAGACCGGCTATGAAATAGCGGCGACACCTCTTACCTACGCGATCGTGAACTTTCTGAAGAGAAGCGAGCGAATAGACACGTTTGACCGCGACACTGAGTTTAATCCCCTCCTCATCACCCGGTGACGAGAACCTTCAAAGGAGCGAGTAGAATGGAACTGAGATTTCTGGGGGCGCATAATGTCGAATCGGCGTCCACTCGTCTGACGTGTATCCTCGTTGATGAAGTACTCGCGCTGGACGCCGGCGCGCTCACTTCAAGCCTTACTCTCAAGGAACAGGAGAAGGTGAAGTCGATTCTGCTTACCCACGGTCACTATGACCACGTCAGGGATGTCGCCGCCATCGGACTGAATATGTCGTTCATCAGGAAGACGATAGATATATATTCCCAGGCCGAAACGCTGGCCGCCCTTTCGAAGCACATTGTCAACGGCGTGATATATCCTAAACTGACCGAAGTCCCTGCTCAAAGCCCGCCTTTAAGGTTTCACACGCTGGAGCCTTTGCAGTCCCGGACCATAGGACGTTACAGCGTATTGCCGGTCCCGGTCTCGCACGCCGTTCCTGCCGTCGGGTACCTGATCACGGCAAACTCAGGAGGCAGTGTATTCTTCACGGGGGATACCGGTCCGGGCCTTTCCTCGTGCTGGGAGCACGTTTCTCCGGACCTGCTCATTGTGGACGTCACTATGCCGGACAGGCTTGAAGAACATTCCGCGCCATCCGGACACCTCAACCCGCGCCTCCTTGCAAAGGAGCTCGCTGTTTTCAGGGAAATGAAAGGCTACCTTCCGCGAGTCGTCATCATCCATGTCAGCCCGTTGTTCGAAGACGAGATAAGGGCTGAAGCAGCCCGGCTGGCCTCAGATACGGGGGCTGATATCGAAGTCAGCTACGAGGGGATGAAGATCACCCTCTAGCTAGAGCTCCATAGTACGCGCCACCATTTCGAGGTGGTAATCCGCATCCCCGTACGCGAGCTCCGCGGACTTGGCGCGCCGGTAATAGAGCTGTATGTCATAGTCCCGCGTAATGCCTACCCCGCCGTGCACCTGTATCGCTTCGGCGCAAGCCTTCCGATAAGCTTCGCCGGTCCAGGCTTTTGCGATCGAGATATCCTGCCGGCAGAGAACGCCGGTCGTCAATTTCCAGGCTGTTTGATATGTTATATCCCGTGCGCCTGCCACATCGATTGCCACATTGGCGAGTTTGTGCTGGATTGCCTGGAAGGAGCCTATGGGCCGGTCGAACTGGACGCGTTCTTTGGCATAAGTCACCGACGCCTCAAGCACCTGCTGAGCTCCTCCTACCATCCACGGGCAGGTAGCAAAGGCGGACTTCTCGAGGATGTCGTTTACAACCTTCCACCCGCCGTTGAGTTTTCCGATCAATCCGGCCTCCGGGAACCTGGCGTTCTTGAATACTACCTCGCAGAGCCTGTCAGCGGCGAACGTCTTCAGCAGGTTCACCTTTATGCCGGCGCTTCTTGTCTTAATCAGGAACAGGGTGATGCCGTTTTCTTTCCTGGCGCTGTTCTTCGTGCGCACCGCGCAAAGCATGTAGTCGCTTATGTGCGCGTCCGGCACAAACATCTTGGCGCCGTTTACGATGTATTCATCCCCTTCGGTTGCCGCCGCGACCGCTATGTCAGCGGGGTCATATGTCGCGCCGCTCTCCATCAGGGCCAGCGTCAGCTTGAGTTCACCTCTAGCTATGGCGGGCAGGAACTTCTTTTTCTGCTGCATGCTGCCCCAGTCCTGAATCGCCAGCCCGCCGCAAATGGTTGTAATGAAGGGACCTGGAACAAGAGCCCTGCCCATTTCTTCGAGGAGAATTGTCAGGTCCAGGTAGCTGAGGCCGCTTCCGCCGAATTCTTCCGGGAAGACCAGGCCCATCCAGCCCAGTCCGGCCATCTTCTTCCACAGGTCCGGCGAATAACCTTTCTCGTCATCTTCTGCCTCACGGACAAGCGCCTTCGGGCATTCCTTTTCCAGGAAATCCCTGCTGGTCTTCCGCAGCATCTCCTGCTGCTCGGTCAATGCGTAGTCCATGTTCTCCTCCTTGACGCGGCGAAGTAATGGTCAGAGTCCTGTGTCCTGCTCTCCGGTCAGCCCACCTCCACCGTGAGCCCCTTCGATTCCAGGCAAGCCTTGATCTCGGCCACCCTTTCGCTGCTGTGCGGCTTGAGTTCGCTCAATCCGTAGACCATGCCGAGTCGCGTGTACTTGTCCCTGCCGAGGGAATGGTACGGTAGAAGATCAATCCTTGCCAGTCCCAGTTCCTTCATGAAGCTGGCCAGGGCGTCCAGATTCTCAGCGGAGTCGTTGTGGTCCGGTACAAGTGGGACCCTGATAATCATGGGCTTACCTATGACAGCAATCATCCTTGCATTCTCGAGGATCAAAGCGTTGTCAACGCCGGTTAGCTGCCTGTGCCTTTGCGGGTCCATGTGCTTGAGATCGTAAAGAACGAGGTCCGTGTGTTCCAGGATGCTCTTCAGGATATCGGTCTTCACGAACCCGGTTGTGTCGAGACAGGTGTGGATGACGGCCTGCCGGGACCGGCGAAACAGCTCCCGGAGGAACTCCGGCTGGTACGCGGGTTCACCCCCGGACGCGGTAATGCCGCCGCCGGAGTTCTGGTAGAACAGCGCATCCTTCTTGACCTCTTCCAGCACCTGGTCTACGGTCATCATTTTCCCGCTTATCTCTCTTGCCCGGTTGGGACAGACGTCCGTACACGTGCCGCAGTTCTTGCAGAGGTCGCGGTCGGTAAAGGGCGAGCCGTCGGCAGCCACCGAGATAGCCTTGTTGGGGCACGCCTGCACGCACCGGCAGCAGCTCGCGCACAGGTGCGCGAAGCAGAACATCTGCGGGTATGGCCTGATAGACTCTGGATTGGCGCACCAGATGCACTTGAGCGGGCAGCCCTTCAAAAACACCGTAGTCCTGATCCCGGGGCCGTCTCGTATGGCGAAGCGCTCGATATTAAAGACGCACCCGGTTAGCTGCCCTTTATCACTACTCGCTGCATAGTTCAAAAGCAGACCTCTCGACCAGGCCGCAGAAGGCCGGGATGACTCACGGCGAAGACGGGTAAGGGTTATCCTCTGGGCAGCCCCAGCCCTCTCGTGGCGATGATCTGCCGCTGAATTTCGGACGTGCCGCCGGCAATCTTGTAGTGCGGGGACTCCTGGTACATGTGAGCGAAACACCCCTGGAGCGCCGCGTACTTCGAGTCCGACTGCAGCTCTCCGTAGGGTCCCATTATCTGCAGGCCGGCATTCGCCAGGTCATAAACGAGCTCGGTGCTCAGCAATTTGGCGATCGCTGTCTCGTTCAGCGCGAACATCTTGTTCTGCTGCATCCAGCAGAGGCGCCGTGCGATTACGCCGGTTACGGCGAATCTCATCTCCAGTTCCGCGAGCTTGCGCCGGATGAGCGGGTCCTCCGAGAGGGGCCTGCCGCGCCGTCGCGTATTCTTGACATAATCAACCAGCAGCTCCAGCGGCTTGTGGAATCCCCTGATGGTAACCGCCCTTTCGAAGAGCAGGGCGGCTCCGATTATGTAGAACCCCTGGTTGAGATCACCCACCAGGTTCTCCTTGGGAATACGGACGTCGTCGTAGAATACTTCGGTCGAATGGTAGCCGCTCATGTTGTAGATGGGCCTGATGGTCAGGCCCGGCGTGTTCTTGAGGTCCAGTATGAGCAGCGATATTCCCTTGTGCTTCTTGGGGTTGGTGGTGTCGGTCCTGACCGCGATCCACCCGTACTGGGCGAAATCCGCCTTGGTGCTGAACATCTTCTGCCCGTTTAACAGGTAGTAGTCTCCCTTGTCCTCGGCCCTGAGCGAAAGCGAAGCGAGATCGGAACCCGATTGGGGCTCGGTGTAGCCCATGGAAAACTCGACCTTGCCTCGCGCTATGAGCGGCAGGTATTTGTTCTTCTGCGCCTCGTTCCCGTACGCAAGAAGGGTCGGGCCGACCACCATCGCCCCGATAACCGCGAACGGCGCCGGGGCGAATGCGTACGCGATTTCTTCCTGGATAACGTAGTTGTCGAGCGCGGAAGCGCCAATGCCTCCCCATTCTCCAGGCCAGGTGGGGCACAGCCAGCCTTTTTCACCCAGCTTGCCGAGGAATTCCCAAGTAGCCGGACTGTAAGGCCGGTCGTACAGGAAATCCACCTTGCTGTCTTCCTTGACTTCCTTCTCGAGGAATGCGCGAATCTCTTCCCGCAGGCGCTCCTGCTGGGGCGTGAAACTGAAATCCATTTGCACAGCCTCCGCTCGGAGTAAGTATGTGCCTTTACTTCACCAGCCCAAGGACCTTCTGAGCGGTCCTGTAGTAGATGTTCTCCAGTACTTCGGGCTTATACTCACCGGCTTCCCAGTCCGTGAACAGCCTCTGGTACGGGAAGAAGGGATAGTCGGACCCGAACATTATCTTGTCTTTGACGCGGCTGTTGACTTCCCTCTTGAAGGTATCATGGAAATACTTGGGACGCCAGCCGTGCACTTCGCAGAAAACGTTCTGCTTGTGCACCATTACCGCCACCATCTCTTCATGGAACGGCCAGGGATAGTGG
>JACUUS010000170.1 GCA_014859215.1 Dehalococcoidia bacterium
TCAAGCGTGAAGACCGACTCTATCTCCTCATTGGAGAGGTCGTCTATCGTTACCAGGTCCCTGCCTGCCAGGTTCATACAAGCTCCTCAGTTCTGCGCCTTAAGCGTCCCTGCTTTTGCCGGGTCCACAATCACCACTTCATCTTTTCCATCCGTCTCCCTCAGACGCAATTGAATGCGCTCATACCTGTAGGATGGAATATTCTTCCCCACGAAATTGGCCTTGATTGGAAGCTCGCGGTGACCACGGTCGATGAGTACGGCGAGAAAGATGCGCCGGGGCCTGCCCATGTCCACAATAGCGTCGAGGGCTGCGCGTATACTGCGTCCGGTGAAGAGCACGTCATCAACCAGCACAATGTTCTTCCCCGTTATCTCGGTGGGAATATGGTTGGGCCTTGCAACCGGCCGGGCCGCCAGGAGTGGAATATCATCGCGGTGCGGCCCTATCTCGAGCGCGCCCACCGGAATGCTTACCTTTTCAAATCCCTCGATCACCGCCGCTATTCTCTCTGCCAGAGGCACGCCCCGCGTATGGATGCCTATGAGGACCATGTCTTCGCAGCCGCCGTTAGCTTCGACGGCCTCATGGGCGATGCGCACCAGCGCCCTCCGTATCTCGCCCTCGGACATGATCACTCTCTCAGGCATAAAAAAAACCTCCGCCCCCAAGGGGCTGAGGCCACGCTGGCTCGCTTATTCGACCCGTATCCGGGTTCACGGCAGTCTCCCTTCTCAGTCTCACAGGGCTGAGTTAAAGGTCCAGTTCAATTGTTGATATTACCAGTTTGAGGAGAATTTTGCAACCATCTGTTGGCCGCAACGCGAGAAGATGCTCGCGGAGCCTCTTCGGCGGGAAAGCGCAAAGTGAAGGTGTCCCTTACAGATTTGGCGTTCCTTTATTCAGATAACAGCGTACTCAATTTCTGAAGTACCTCCGAGACAGTCGCGGCAGGTAAGGTGCATATCAACTCAGCATTTCGAGCGCGCCAATCCAAGCTCTTGACCTGGTCAGACACGATCGCCCCCACCACCGGCGACCCTGCAGGAAGGAGGACTTCAAACGGGTAGCCCTTGGCCTGACTGGTTACAGGACAAAGGATGGCGAGCCCTACCTTGCTGTTATAGCTCTGAGGTGACAGGACCACGGCGGGACGCCGTCCTGTTTGTTCGTGACCCGCTTGCGGATTCAGGGTAATCCACAACACATCCCCGCGTCGAGGAACGTAAAGCCGGGGACTCACCACGCTTCCGTTCCTAGGGCAGAACCGGTATCAACCTCGTGATGCAAATTCTCCCTGGTGACCTTTGCAAGAAGTTGCTTAAGAGTCGGCTTCGGTTCAGCCACCGGCGTGATAACGAGTTTGCCATCTGCAAGCGATAATTCGACAGTCGTTTCTCTCTGGAGTCCTGCTTCATTAGCGACAGCTTTAGGGATGCGCAAGGCGAGACTGTGACCCCATTTCTGGACACGCGTTCTCATATCGAAACCAACCAACGTTCAATGGTATCTACAATGAATCTACTATTTTCCTCGACTCTTGTCAATTCTTCTTGAAGCTCTCAGTCACGTTTCCGGCCGAGTCTCTCCTTCATTTGTATGAGTGCCAGAAAGATGGCGGTTACTAAACTCTAAAGAACGGTTATAATTACTGTGCCACAAGGTTGGTGTGCTCAGACACTCATTCTAAATAGAGATTCACGGAAGTCTGGGACGGCGGCGTGTACGAGCGCTCAGGCAGAAGGAGAAGCAGAATGTTCGGCAAAGGTAGAATCGACATCGGGATACTCAGAACAGGCTACAGCCCCGGGGATACAATCTCCGGGAAGACCGTCCTGACATTGAAGAAGCCAGTGAAAGCCAGAGAAGTGATCATATCCCTGATTGGAGAACAGAAGAATACGCGGGTGGGCGGTAGGCCCGGCAGCAAGGATACCTCCACGACTACCCAGCGCATCCGCATTTACGACTTCAAACAGCAGCTGGATACCGAGAGAGAGTACACTCAGGGGCAGGAATACAGTTTTGAGATTAAGATACCGGCGGATATTCTGAGCGCGAAACCGCAGATGCCGGAGCTGGAAGGCAAGCTGGGACAGGGGCTCAAGGTCGCCCAGGCAGTAGCGGCGATGACGGGCGCGATTCCGCTGCAACAAACGAAATGGTACCTGCTGGCGAAACTGGATGTTCCGGGAGGGATAGACATCAAGAAAACGGCGGACATAACGATCGGATGAACCGGACCTTGCCCCTTGTCATACTCGGGTAAGCCTGCTGGAGTTTCTACAGCAGGCTCCAGTATGGTATACTCTGCAAACGGTTGCGTATGTACCAGGTAGGCGTCGATATAGTAGAAATAGACCGAATCCGGAAGGCGGTTGACCGCTTCGGGCCGAAGTTCCTGCGAAGGGTCTATACCCCCGCGGAAATCGATTTCTGCCGCGACCGGACCCCTGAACTCGCCGCGCGTTTTGCGGGCAAGGAAGCCGTAATGAAAGCGCTGGGGACCGGCAGGGGCGGCGTTTCCTGGCAAGACATAGAGATCCTGCCCAACAGGCGAAAGGCGCCACTTGTTTTTCTGCACGGCGGGGCCCTTCTGCGGGCTCGAAGGATGGGAATTGACGGTCTGGGAATCAGCCTCTCCCATTCCCGCGATTACGCGGTAGCATCCGTGGTAGCGGAAACCAGCCTGGCAACCGAGGATTTCGAGGACGACTGACTCCGCGAATCCCCTGAGCCGCCCTTGGACAGCGGGCAGCCGCGTCCGCGAAAGCATGTTCCAGTTGCCGGTGCGACCACGGGGATGATCGTGAGAGGGTTCACAAGATCACAGCGCCGCGTTACAATACGTTTGTGCCGGGCCGTACCGGAACCATGCAACCAACCTTCAAAGAGAGTCCAGCCATGAAGCGATTACTGTTCATTCCCCTGACGTTGGCGGTGCTGACGCTGCTGGCTCTACCGCCCGCCTGCGGTAGGCCGGAGGAATCACCAACGCCGACACCGGATAGCACACCTGCGCCGGTTCCCACACCGAGCCCGCCTCCATCCCCACCCGCCCCCGCGCCCACGGTGGAACTTGAATTTGACTTTCGTGAAGGCTACCAGGGATGGACGGCAGGATTTGCCGAATACAAACCGGGCATGGACATGCAGCTCGGCGCAGAGATGAGGCGTCTTCCACAAGAGCTGGAGATCGACGGCACCGGCTGTTACCTGCAAGGGATGAACCATTCCGATGACCTGTTCATGTTTTTGAAGCTCGGCCTCGGTCCGGATGAAGGTCTGGCGTCGGGTCAGGCTTACAGGGTGAATTTCACCATCGTGTTCGCTTCCAATGCGCCCAGCGGATGCTTCGGTATCGGCGGGGCTCCCGGCGAGAGCGTGTTTCTCAAGGCCGGGGCATCCCCGATCGAGCCCGAGGTGTACCTGGATCACGAAGAGGACTACTATCGGGTGAACGTGGATAAGGGAGACGGCAATTCAGGCGGCGGAGAGGCGGCGACAACAGCCGGGCATATCGCCAACGGTCTGGTCTGCGAGGAGGTTGACCTGCAAAACCCTCCTTACGTATCTGTAGAACGGCGGCATGAACACAAGTTCGCTGTCACGGCAAGTCCCGAGGGAGAGCTGTGGCTGCTGCTGGGCACCGACTCCGGTTTCGAGGGCCTGACCGCCATCTACTATCAAAGCATAACTGTAACCCTGGAACCGGTAGAAGAATGAAGACCGCGTATGAAGCTGAGCTAAAACATCGACAACAGACAGAGTTGCGTAATGCCCTTGATCCCGAGAAGACGTTATCAGGGCGCGAACGAGTGAATCAGAAATAGAGGAATAGATGATTAACGAGGTCCTGCCGGGACTTTACCGGCTCGAGATTCCGCTGCCAAAGAGCCCGCTCAAGGCCCTGAACTCATACGTTGTCAAGGGCGACGGGCGCTTTCTCATAATCGATACGGGGATGAACCGGGAAGAGTGCATCGAGGCAATGAGGTCCGGCCTCTCTGCGCTGGGGGTTGATCTCAACAGGACTGACTTCTTCATAACGCATTTCCACGCCGATCACCTGGGGCTGGCAGCAACCCTGGCCGCCGACAAATCCAGGGTGTACCTCAGCCAGGTCGAGGCCCAGTCAAGCTCACTGAATGAGCTGAAGAGGGCGGAATACTGGAAGAGATGGGACGAGGTCTATCGCTCCCACGGCTTTGCCGAGGACCAGATGGCTGCAGCCCTGCAGAGCCATCCTGGACGCCGTTACAGCCTGAAGCGAAGAATTGATTTCTCGATCATCAGGGAAGGGGACCGGATTGATATCGGAGAATACAGCTTCCGCTGCATCGAGACTCCGGGCCATTCCCCCGGCCATGTCTGCCTGTACGACGATAACAAGAAGGTGCTGATTTCCGGGGATCATATCCTTGATGATATCACTCCGAATATCACTGCCTGGCCGGAAATGGAGAATTCGCTTCGCCGGTACCTTGAAAGCCTGGACAGGGTCTACGACCTTGATGTGAAGATCACGCTGCCCGGGCACCGGAGTCTTATCAGCGATCACCGCGCGCGCATCAGGGAGCTGCGGGCGCATCACGAAGCCCGTCTCCAGGAGGCCATGTCCGCACTCGAGAACGGGCCCCGCACGGCCTACCAGGTGGCGCCTCGCATTACCTGGGATATCGGTTTCAAGTCCTGGAGTCTGTTCCCGCCCATACA
>JACUUS010000171.1 GCA_014859215.1 Dehalococcoidia bacterium
CTCGGATGGTCTTCCCGTTGGGATGCAAATACTCGGCAGGAACTTCTCCGAGGAGACCCTGTTGAAGATCGGCTATGCCTACGAGCAGGCATCCGGATGCTGTGGGAAGAGACCGCCGATTTGAAGAGCAAGCTGGATGTGGACGTGAAGTGCTACTCAGGGCATTCCTATGCCGAACGGCCCCTCTCATTCACGCTGGGCGGCAGGGAATACGCGATCAAGGCAATAGAGAAGGAATGGCGCGAGCCCGGAGAGAAACACTTTCGGGTCGTGATCATTACTGACTTGTCGCTCGAGCTCTGCTATTATGAAGAAAGCGGACGGTGGTCCCTTCTAAACGCACCCGAAACGCTGGAGGGATAGAGCCATGAGAAGAGAAGTGCTTGAAATCCTGGAAAAAGACGCCAGGGCGAGTCTGAAGCAGATTTCGACCATGACAGGTCTTTCCGTGAAGGAAGTCAAGGACACCATCGAGCAGGCGGAGAAGGACCGAATTATCATCAGTTACAAGACCGTGATCAACTGGGCGAAGGTCGGAGATGAGCGTGTTCAGGCTCTGATCGAAGTCAAGATACAGCCCGAGAAGGACGTGGGTTTCGATGCCATCGCCGAACGAATTTACCGTTTCCCGGAGGTGAGGGCGGTCTATCTCGTTTCAGGCGCTTATGACCTGGCCGTGTTCGTTATGGCGAAGACCGAGCATGATGTGGCGGGGTTCGTTTCCGAGAAGCTCGCGTCGCTTGACTCTGTACAGGGTACTGTAACGCACTTCTTCCTGAAACCATACAAGGAAGATGGGGAAATCCTTGAGGGTGGAGAAAAGGTGCGACGGCAGCCACTGACGCTATAGGAGGGAGAGGTCTCTTATGTTGGGGCAGCAACCGGTATTGAACAGCGGTCGCAAGGTAATCTCGCGTCGTGTGGACATGCTATCCCCTTCTGGAATAAGGAAGTTCTTTGACCTCCTATCGACCATGGAAGATGCAATCTCCCTCGGTGTCGGCGAGCCTGACTTCGCCACGCCGTGGAATATCAGCGAAGCTGCTATTGACGGCATTGAAAAAGGGTACACGATCTATACTTCCAACCGGGGCCTTCCCGAACTGAGGCAGGAGGTTTCCAGGAAGCTGGCGGCGCGTCACGGAGTCGAGTACAATCCCGAAACGGAGCTCCTGATAACCGTGGGCGTGAGTGAAGCGCTGGACTTGGCTCTGCGGGCGATAGTCAATCCCAGGGACGAGGTCATCTCGCCGGAACCAACCTATGTGTCATATAGCTCCTGTACAATCCTGGCCGGGGGGACCTTCGTGCCGGTGCCTACCACCGCTGAAAACGGTTTCAGGGTCAAGGCGGATGACCTGGAAAAACGGGTCACCCCCCGCACCAAGGCTATTCTCCTGGGCTACCCGAATAATCCTACCGGCGCGGTGATGGAGAAGGACGACCTGCTGGAGATCGCGGAGCTTGTGCACGAGCGCGACCTGGTCGTGATATCCGACGAGATATACGATCAGCTTGTGTACGGCGTTAACCACACCTGCTTTGCCAGTTTGCCGTTCATGAAGGAGCGCACCATACTCTTGGGCGGTTTTTCGAAATCATACGCGATGACCGGCTGGCGTGTCGGCTATGCCGCTGCCCCGGCGGAGATCATCGAGGCTATGACAAAGATCCACCAGTATACCATGCTGTGCGCGCCGATCATGGGCCAGAAGGCGGCTATCGAGGCCTTGAGGTCAGGAGACGGGTCGGTAAAGGAGATGGTCGACGACTATAACCGCAGGCGTCGTGTGATGGTGAAAGGCTTTAACACCATCGGTCTCACCTGTTTCGAGCCCAGGGGCGCTTTCTACGCCTTCCCATCGATCAGAATAACGGGGATGACCTCGCAGGAGTTTGCTGAAAAGCTGCTGCTCGAGCAGAAGGTGGCAGTAGTTCCCGGATCAGCCTTCGGAGCCAGCGGTGAAGGGCATGTGCGGTGCTGCTACGCCACCGCTTTGCCGGACATCAGGGAGGCCCTGCGACGCATGAGGCGGTTCGTACAGGCCCACAGGGCATAGCCAGAGTTTTCTCATCTTAGCTCCCTCAGGCATCCGCGAAACGCCGAAGTCTTGCGGGTTCCAGCTTCAAGACAGAAGCATGTGCCTCTCTCAGATGTGCGCTGTCAGCTGCGACCGCAGTCGAACAGGAGCAAGTTTCGCGGAACGCTCTCCCTCCCGAAATTTGACCGTGAAGCTTCAGGGCTGTATAATAATGAATTCGGAGGGACCCGTATTCCCGGGCCGGAGTGGCGGAATGGCAGACGCGCTACGTTCAGGGCGTAGTGTCCTTAAGGGCATGGGAGTTCAAATCTCCCCTCCGGCACCATTCTCATTCCACAGGGTTCCCCGCGTATTCGGTCAAACGCGCTTGTAGCTCAGTTGGATAGAGCGTAGCCCTGCGGAGGCTAAGGTCGTGGGTTCGAGCCCCGCCAAGCGCGCCACTTCGGGCGATTAGCTCAGTGGTTAGAGCGTCTGTTTTACACACAGAAGGCCGCAGGTTCAAGTCCTGCATCGCCCACCACTTTCTGAAGCTGAACCATTGAAGTTTGTGTCCTGTGTTTTTCCCCTGAAAACCTTTTTGCCAACATTCTGCTAACGAGTCGCCCTTTTCGCTGACGCCTGGTCGAACTTCAGCGCCGCCGCTTGCTGCAAGCCCGGCGATACGTGAGAGTAGATATCCAATGTTATCGCTATTGACGCATGGCCCAGGCGCTCCTGGACTACCTTCGGATGGCAACCTTGCTTCAGAAGCAAGCTGGTATGAGAATGTCGGGCATCGTGCAGACGCATGTTATCAAGGCCAAGTTTGCGGTTAGCTTCATCCATGCGTGTGTCATGCCATCCGGCGTGATAGCAGGATTCGAGTGCGAGAGTACCACGTCCGTATCTTCCAGCTTCTTGCCTTTTGTCATGTACCGTAGCTCTTGTATTCCGGGGTTTCTCTCGGGACAACGCATGACGAAGGGTCCGACGCTTACAGCTCGCGCTCTTCGTACTGCGCGGACTGTCAGCAGGTGGGAGGAAGGAATAGAGCCAAAGCCGGTTACGGTTGCATGGAGCGCCTTTTAAGCGTGGCGTGCCCTGGAGGCCCGCCCGTATAACCGGCAAAATGATTGACAAATATGTATATGTGTTTGACAATTATACAACCTTGTACCTGCGCCTTGCCCCGTTGCCTTCTTCTTTGCTAACATTCATATGTTGCTTCAACAGTAAAATCATGCGCTGTGCATCCATGTGTAACGGTTACGTAGAACGAGTGAGACAGCAAACGGTGTCCGCGCCGAAGCAACCAACACAGCATTTACACCCAGAAGGCCGCAGATTCAAGTCCGCAACGCCCACGTTCAACTTTCCCGAGTTGTCAATAAATTGTCAATACTCGCTTTCGGCGACTTTTGAGGAGGTTTGTAGCATCTTGGCATCATTGTTTCGTTCCAGATTGTCCGAAGTGAACCGATACACGTTGCTTAGACAGCCCGCCGTATCGTATTTCCCGGAGACTTGCGAGCCACCCGCCGTCCAGACTCTTGAAGGGGGATCCAGATGAGCGAGAGAGCCATGGAGGGAACAAAGGTCGTCGAGTGGTGTCAGATGGTGACCGGGCCATACTGCGGCAAGCTCATCGCCGACCTGGGCGCTGAGGTGATAAAAATCGAGCCACCCCGGACAGGGGACGCGGCGAGATTCTGCGGCCCGTATCCGGAGGATATTCCCCACCGTGAGAGGAGCGGCCTTTTCCTCTACTGCAATACGAACAAGCTGGGCATAACGCTGGAAGTGACCAGTGCGACCGGCAGGGAGATTTTCAAGAAACTGGTCTCCAACGCTGATATACTCATAGAGGATCGTCCCCCTGGGGCGATGGAGGAAATCGGCCTTGGCTACGGGGAGCTCAGGAACTTGAATCCCGGGCTCATAATGGTCTCCATAACCCCTTTCGGCCAGACCGGCCCCCACCGCCACTACAAGATGTATCATCTCAACCTCATCCATGGTGCGGGGGGTGGTTATCTCACCCCAAATGTCACCGAAGATAGTCTACATCGGGAGCCGTTGAAGGGAGGCGGGCGGCTGGACGAGTTCAGCGCGGGGCTCAGTGCTGCATTGGGGGCACTGGCAGCGCTCTACTGTCAAGGTCTCACCGGCTTGGGGCAACACCTTGACATCTCGAAGCAGCAGGCAGTTATGGACCTGGATAGGGTACACGTGGCCACGTGGGCTAACACAGGCCGGAGCCCTGAACGCACGGGTAGACCATCGGGCTCACAGATATACAGGTGTATGAATGGCTTCGTTGTGATATCGCCATACCTCGACCATATGTGGCAGGGACTGGTTGACCTGATGGGGCGGCCTCAGTGGGCACTCCACCCCAAATTCGACGGCCAGGTGGATCGCGATGAGCACGCAGCGGAACTCAGCGCCGGAGTGCAGCAGTGGGTCGCTGGGCGGACTGTGGATGAAGTTTACCATGGAGGACAGTCCAGGGGCTGCCCCGTTGGCATCGTGAGGGATGCTGCCGACCTGGCCCGCTGTGCGCAATATCGCGCCCGGGGCTTCTTTGTGGAAGTCGACCACCCCGAGGCGGGCGGCATCCAGCTTCCTTCCTGCCATTATCAATTCTCCGAGACCCCATGGGCAGGGGTGCGCCCCGCCCCCCTCCTGGGC
>JACUUS010000011.1 GCA_014859215.1 Dehalococcoidia bacterium
TCTTGGATTCCGCCCGCGGGTCAGTAATCCTCTGGCCTCCCCGGATCTGCTGAAGAGCGCGATATATCTTTTCCTGGTCCACCCCGAATTTCTTGAGAATATCCGCTCCCCTTCCGCCGCGTTCGTTAAGGATAGCAATAAGCAGGTGCTCATTACCCACGAACTCATCCTGGAACCGGTCGGCCTCGATGGTCGCCGACCGTAAGACGTTTTCAATTCGCGCCGTGGGATAAAGCTGGCCGGTCTCGTATCCCGCTATAGGCAGGCTCCGCACCGCTTCCTCAACTTTCCCTCTAACCTGTCCAGGCTCAACACCAATTTCCTGCAATACGTCGTTGGTAACGCCTCCCTCTTGCTGCAACAGGGCCAGGAGAATATGCTCCACGTCCCAGTGACTGTTACGGAAACTCCTGGCAACTTCTTGAGAGGCAGCGAGTACTTCCTGCGCCTGTTCGGTAAATTTAGGTAATCTCATCATTTCAAAGCTCCTTCGTCCAATTACCGCCTCTAGCCCAACATTACGTAAACATAATCTGCTCAAATACGGCGGTTCAGCTCAGCTTCGAGCTTCTCTATTTGCCGTTCCATCTCTCTCATGCGGGCGGCCATCCTGAGAATGACCTCTACCCCGGCCAGGTTGACCCCGAGATCATTTATGAGAGTTTTGATCCGGCGCAGCCTGTTAATATCCTCCGTTGAATAGAGTCTCCGGTTTCCATCGGAACGGGACGGTTCCACAATGCCGGCCCTTTCGTAATATCTCAGTGTCTGAGCATGCACACCGAGCATCCTTGCCGCGACGCTTATCACAAAACGAGGCTCAGTATCATCGAAACCCATAGTCCATTCCTCCATTCGAGCATGAGCATAACTAGCTGCGTAGCTGCTTCAACTCTTCAAAAAGTCCTTTCTCTCGCTCCGATAATCTGGTAGGAAGCTGCACCTGCACTCTGACAAGCAGATCGCCTCTGCCATCCCCACTGAGAGCCGGCAAACCCTGCTTCCTGAGCCGGAAAATTCTCCCATTCTGAGTTTCGGGGGGAATTTTCAGCGCCAGGCGTTTGCCATTCGGGGAGGGCACCTGGACTTCGCTGCCCAGTACGGCGTCCACCAGGGGAACCTGTATCTCCGTCTGAATATCGACACCCTTGACCTGGAAACGCTCATCATTTGATATTGAGACCAGCAAGTAGAGATCGCCGGGGGGACCTCCGTTGAAGCCGGGACTGCCCTTGCCCGCTATCCTGACCCTGGACCCGTTAGTGACGCCCGGCGGAATCCGCACCTGGAGTCTCTGAGGCCGGATTCTGCCATCTTCCTGGACCTGCACCTCGATCATTCGGCTGGCGCCATGAATAGCCTCTCCGAGTGTTATCTCGACGGGGTATTCATAGTCCTGTCCCCGCATTGACTGGCGAGTCCCCCGTCCGGGGAAACCACCCAGAACGGAGTCGAAAATGTCTCCGAGATCCCCATAATCCTCCAGACGAACCCTTGACCCGCGTCGAAAATTCCAGGCTTCCTGCTGCTGCTGGGTCCTGGCGAACTGGTCGGCATACTGCCACTGGTCGCCGTATTGATCATACTTCTTGCGTTTCTCGGGGTCGGACAGCACCTCATGGGCCTCGTTTACCTCTTTGAAGGCGGCCTCAGCTGCCTTGTCACCCGGATTTACATCCGGATGATACTTGCGGGCGAGCTTGCGGTACGCCTGCTTGATTTCCTTGCTGCCGGCATTTCTGTCCACGCCCAGTACGTTGTAGTAATCTTTGGCAGGCATCTGATGAACCTCCAAGTCCGATTCTATATCTTGATAATGACTTTGTCAATCAATTGCATGTCTATGTTTATAGTTCCTTCGTACTAGGTAGGCTTAACAGGCGTTCCTGCCCAACACTTATAAAAAGTATTGACAATATCTTTATCAAGTGATATATTAGTCGCGTGGAAACCTTATCCACGAAAAATGTTCAGGAGGCCTGATAATGGCAATCGTGAGATGGCAACCACTGCGAGACTTCGTCGTTTTGAAACAGGCTGCTGACCGCTGGTTCGATGATGTGATCAGCCCTGCAGCGCTGTCCCGCTTCATCGATCAAGACGGCCTGCCGCTCGATGTCTACGAGAAGGATGCCGAGATAGTGGTAAAGGCATCCCTGCCGGGAGTAAAACCCGACGAAGTCGACATCAGTATCACTGGAGATGTGCTGACCATAAAAGGCGAGCACAAGGAAGAGCAGGAGGTAAAAGAAGAGAACTACTTCCGAAAAGAACGCTGGCAAGGAACCTTCAGCAGGTCACTTGTATTGAGAGTGCCTGTGGAAACCGACAGGGCGGAAGCCCACTTCGAGGATGGCGTGCTGACTCTTACCCTCCCGAAGGCAACAGAGGCCCGACCGAAACAGATCAAGGTAGAGGCCGGATCTGCCGAAACGAAATAAGCCTGAATATAGCTGGACCCTGGGCAAGAAGCCGGAGTATTCCGGCTCCTTGTCCTTGTCCCACAAGAGTCACCCTTGCATTTTTCAACCTTGACTCACTTACGATGCCAACATATAATCTAATCTGCATTACGCATTACGCGGAGGTTGTCCTTTGACAGATGAGGTGGGGTGGCCTGGCGGGGGGACGATATGTCTCCAGACTCTGGGCTGTAGACTCAACCAGGCAGAAACCGAATTCTTAACTCAGAAACTCCTCGAAGCCGGATACCGGGTAGTCGACCCGGATCATGCTTCTGACATTTACCTGCTGAATACCTGTACTGTAACCCGGGTCGCCGACCAGAAGTGCCGGAAGCTCCTGAGATCTATGCGGAAACGGAACCCCCGTACTCTTATTGTCGCAACCGGATGTTATGCTGAGAGGGCTCCTGAGGAAGTCGGCAGCATACCGGGGGTTGACATGGTTATCCCGAATTCGGACAAAGAACGCCTACCCGATATCTTGCCCAAACGACCCGCGGCTTCAAGCGCCCGCTTACATGAGTACTCCTGTAGCCGACGGACACGGGCTATGGTCAAGATACAGGAAGGATGCAGCAGACCCTGCTCATTCTGCATAGTGCCTCTCGTTCGGGGACCGGAAAAGACCAGGCCGCTGGACCAGATTATCGGCGACATTAAGGAGAAGTCATACCAAGGCTATCGGGAGGTCCTGCTAACCGGGACACGGCTCGGATACCCGGGGGGGGCTTACCTGCCGGGGTTGATCAGGCGCATTCTCCAAGAAACCGCCATTGAGAGGCTTCGATTGTCCTCGCTTGAACCGGCCGACCTCAAGCCTGATCTTCTGAAGCTCTGGCAGGACAAGCGGCTCTGTCCTCACATCCATCTCTGCCTGCAAAGCGGCAGCGACTCCGTTTTGAAGCGCATGCGCCGCGCCTATTCCACTCATACCTTCGCAAGCGCTGCGGAGCTTGCCCGCGAATATGTACCAACCCTTGCTCTTACGACCGATATTATGGTCGGTTTCCCCGGCGAGACTGAAGAGGAATTCGCCGAGAGCTACAGTTATTGCCGTACGATTGATTTTGCCGGAATGCACGTATTTTCGTACTCACCGAGGCCGGGGACCGAGGCTGCCTTGATGCCTGCCCAGGTGCCCGAGACTATAAAGAAGAAGCGAAGCGGGCTCATGCTTGACCTGGCTCGCAGGAACAGCCGGCGTTTTCGCGAGAGTCTGCTGGGCGGGAAAATGGATGTGCTTTTCGAGTCGGCTAGAAACGGGCTCTGGTACGGCCTCACCGGCAACTATGTCAGAGTGTCTCTTCAGAGCCGGGAGAACCTGGCCAACAGACTGCTCACTACCAGCCTGATCGGCGTTGAAGATTCAGGTCTGCGCGGAATGCCGATTTAGATCACCCTGGACTCTCCTCGGGTAAGGGAGTGCGACAATGACAAGTCTTGAGATCATATACCTGATTCTATTTCTGGTGGCGCTGCTGCTATCGGCCTTCTTCTCGAGTTCGGAGATTGCCTTTGTGTCGCTCCAGAAACTGCGCTTGAAGCACCTGGCCAACACAGAAGGCGGCGCGGCGAAGCAGGTTGACATCATGACCGAGAAGCCTGAACAGCTGCTCACAACCATCCTGGTGGGAAACAACTTTGTAAACACGGCGGCGGCGGCACTGGCCACCGTCATAGCAGCCACGGTACTGACCGAGAATCTGGCTTTAATTGCCGCCACGGCAGGTGTTACCGTCCTTCTGCTGGTTTTCGGGGAGGTATTCCCCAAGACGGTGGCCACGAGGTACGGGGAGAAGCTGGCGTTGGTCTATGCCAGGCCCTTGAAGACCTTAATAATACTGCTCGCGCCTATCACAACCGTGCTTGTCTGGATTGCAGACAAGCTTGCGCGCATGGTGGGAGCTACGCCCGGGAAAAGACTGCTTGTCACGGAAGAGGAGATCAGGACCGCGATGTCTGTCGGTATTGAGGAAGGATCGCTCGTCGAAGCCGAAGCGGAGATGGTCAAGCGGGTGTTCCGGTTCGGCGACAGACGCGTGGATGAAGTAATGACGCCGCGCCCCGATATCCGGTGGGTGGAGAAAGGCACAAAGCTCTCGGAGTTCTTGCCCATTTATTCGCAGGCTCCCCATTCACGCTTTCCAGTCTATCAGGATACAATTGACAATGTGGTAGGTATACTCTGGATAAAGGATGTGCTCATAGGCCAGGCTAATGGCGTCATAGATAGAGAGAGCCAGATGGACGATCTGCTTCGACCTGCTTATTTCGTCCCTGAAAGCAAACTGATTGCCGAGCTGTTTACAGAATTGCAGGAATCAGGCGGGAGACTGGCCATGGTGGTTGACGAGTTTGGCGGTATAGCGGGCCTGGTGACCATCGAGCAGCTGCTGGAGGAGATCGTCGGAGAATTCGGTGACGAGCTGAGCAGGACCACGAAATGCTTCGAGACTATCGACGAGAATACATTCCAGATAGACGGTGCGATGAGGGTGGATGACGCGAATGAGGAGATGGACCTGGGCCTTCCCGAAGGTGAATATGAAACGGTTGCCGGGTTCATACTCAGTCTGCTCGGGCATATACCCAAAGAAGGGGAACAACTGAAATATGACGGCCTCAGGCTAGTGGTGACCGAGATGAAGGGTGTCAAGATAGAGAAGGTGCTCGTCACCAGGGAGTAGATATGCAGCGGCTACGCCTTACGTTCAGTAGAGGGCGGGAGGTAAGATACATCTCCCACCTGGACCTGATGCGGCTGTGGCAAAGGGCTTTCCGGCGGGCCGACCTGCCTCTCACGTATTCTCATGGCTTCAGTCCGCATCCAAAGCTCTCTCTGGCGGCTCCGCTTGCCATCGGGGTTACCAGCAGCGCCGAGCTCATGGATGTCTATCTCAACCGCAGGATATCGCCCTATTTTTTCGTCAAGACGATCAGCAAACAGCTCCCTCCGGGTATCGACATATCCGAAGCAGTGGAGGTCGGGGCGGGAATGCCCTCGCTCCAGTCGCAGGTATTGCATGCGGAATATCAGGTCGTGATTGAGAGCGACCGCGCCCCCGGAGATGTTGCCGCCGCTGTTCGAGACTTTCTTGACAAAGAGACGCTTCCCTGGCAACACTCCAGAGATACCGAGGTGCGCAGATATGACCTTCGTGCACTCGTAGACGATGTCTGGCTCATAGACTGTTCATCCGGCCGGTGCATACTAGGCATGCGGCTTTATTGTGACAAGAGGGGCACTGGACGCCCGGAGCAGGTCTTATCCGCGCTCGGATTTGAAGGATATCCGGAGACCATCCACCGTACAGGGTTGGTGCTCGCCGGGAACAGGCAGAGCGAAGACAGATGAGTACCGCGTTGAATTTGCTCGATCCGTGCAGGCAGGAACAGGCCAGGGATTACAACCGCCTGTCGCGGCGTTTCCAGATGCTCGAGGTCCTGCTCGGCATGATCGTTCTCCTGGTTATTCTACTGAGTGGACTATCCGGGAGCCTCAGGAATATGCTCGCATTCCCGGAACCGGTCAGGGTTGCGGCCTACTTCATTATCCTGATGCTGGTACTGGGCATATTGTCAGCCCCGTTGAGCTACTACCGCAGTTTCGTCCTGGCGCACCGCTACGGCCTCTCGAACCAGAACCGGACGTCGTGGCTGGCCGATCAGGTCAAGGGGGAGTCCCTGGGACTCGTACTTAGCACATCTCTGGTAGTCATCATTTACCTGTTCCTGCGCGCCTTCCCTGAAACATGGTGGCTGTTAGCCTTTGCGACTGTCACACTTGCCATGATTGTAATGTCAAAGCTTGCTCCAGTCATTATTTTCCCCCTCTTCTATGAACTCGAACCGCTCAAAGATACCGGCCTTCGCCAGAGACTGCTTGATCTGTCTGAAAGAACAAGCATCAGGGTAAATGACATTTCTCAGATCAAGTTCAGTAACAAGACAAGCGCGGCGAATGCGATGTTGATGGGCTGGGGAGGCACCAGACGAATAGCGCTTAGTGATACCCTGCTCAAGGATTATACGCCGGAGGAAATTGAGGTCATAGCGGCACACGAGTTCGGTCATCAATACCACAACGACATGGCCAGGTTAATCGGCATACAGGCATTCCTTATGTTCGTCGGTTTTTACCTGGTCAATATGGTCCTAAACTGGGCGGTGCCTCGAATGGGCTTTCAGGGCCTATCAGACGTTGCGGCGCTGCCGCTGCTTGCCCTGGTGCTGGCTGCGGCGGCTATCCTGCTTGCCCCGCTGGCTAACTACTTCAGCCGGAGAATAGAAGAGGCTGCCGATGACTACGCTCTTGCCGCGACCGCAAATCCGGAAGCTTTCTCCAGCATGCTCGGCAAGCTGACAAACCAGAATCTCATAGAATCTGATCCTGGCACGATCGTAGAACTGCTGTTCCATGACCATCCAACTTATTCGAAGCGTCTGTCGGTGGCACGCCGTTACAGGGACGAGGTGCGACAATGAGAATCATTCTTGTCAGGCACGGCGAGACACGATGGAACCGGGAACACCGGATACAGGGACTTGCCGACCTTGATCTGAACGAGACTGGCAGGAAACAGGCGCAAGCCCTGGCGGAAGCATTGCGAAACGAGCGAGTCTCGGCCATTTACACGAGCCCTCTCAGGAGGGCCATGGATACGGCGGCAGCCATCGCCCGCTATCACCCGGTAGAGATGACGGTGCTCGACGGCCTCAAGGAACTCGATGCAGGGGAAGTCGACGGCATGACGTACGATGAGATGCGGGAAAACCATGCCGATTTCCTGGTCAAATGGCTGGAGGACTGCTCGTCGATAAGGGTCCCCGGAGGATGCACCCTTCAGGAACTTCAGGACCAGGTCTGGTCTGCAATCGACCACATAAGAAGCAGGCATGAAGTTGACGAAGACCAGGCAGTTCAAGAGAGGTCTATAGTGGTTGTGGCGCACTTCTTCCCCATTCTGTCAATTCTCTGCAAGGCACTGTCTCTCGACCTCTCACAGTGCAGGAGGCTCAGGCTCGGTCTAGCCTCTATCTGCACACTGGACTTCAATTCCGACCGAATAGTGCTTGTGTCAATGAACGATACATGCCACTTGAAGCAGCTCGGCTAGGAAGCATGAGAATCCGGCAGACTATTCCCCGGAGGGTACTCCGCTACACACAGGAGCATAACCTGCTCGAACGAGGTGAACTGCTCCTGGTCGGTGTATCCGGCGGACCGGATTCCGTCTGCTTGCTGCATGTTCTGGCAGAGCTCAGGGAAATCACGGGTACCCGTCTGCACGTAGCCCACCTCAACCATATGCTGCGCGGCGAGGAATCTGTTTCCGATGCCGAGTACGTTCTCCGGATTTCCCGCGAACTCGGACTCCCGGCCACGATTGAGAAGCGCGACGTGACGGCATACCGGCAGGAATACCGCGCCTCGCTCGAGGAAGCAGCCCGCAACGTGAGATACGACTTTTTCTCCCAGGTTGCGCAAGACCTGGGCGCGGAACGGGTTGCTGTCGGACACACGCTTGATGATAACGTGGAGACCATTCTCATGAACCTGCTACGTGGCACAGGGCTTGCAGGGCTTCGCGGAATCCGGACAACAGGCCGGTGGAAGCCGGGCAAGTCTCGGCTCATCGTTATAAGACCACTTCTCGAAATCACAAGCGCCGAGACGGATGCCTACTGCCGGGACCTGGGGCTCTCCCCTCGCAGCGACTCCACCAACATATGGCAGGACCGTTTTCGCAACCAGGTGCGTTCCCGCCTGATCCCGCTGCTGCAGGAATATAACCCGGATATTAAGAGCGCTTTGCTCAGGGCTGCGCGTACCGCCGGCGACGCTCTCGACCTGGTGGAAGCAGAGGCTTCCGAGGCATGGGACCGGACCGTGAAGGAAGAGCCCGGTAGAATAACGATCGCCCGGCGGGAGTTCTTCAAACTCCATGTCGCTGTGAAGCACCAGCTCCTCCGTTCCGCCATCGAGCGCCTTGTGGGAGACCTGAGGGATATCGAAGCGGTGCATATTGAGGGTCTGGTCCAGGCCATGACCATGCCGGCAGGCAAGATGAACTATCTGCCCCGCGGCCTCGTCTTCTACAGTGGTTATGACGAAGGCCTCATCACCACGGAAGAGGGTCTGGCCTGCCCTTTCCCGAAACTGGCAGGGCAGCACACGCTCAAGGTGCCGGGCAGGACGGTGCTCCCCGGTTGGGAAATCCGAACCGCCATTCTCGAGCATTGTCCGCCCCCGGGTGAAGAGGCGAATAACCTCAAAGCCTGCTTCGATTTTGGCGCAACCGGTCGAGACCTGATCGTCCGCAGGCGCAGGCCCGGCGACAGGTTTCAGCCTCTGGGAATGGAATCGATGAAGAAGCTTCAGGATTTCATGGTCGATGCCCGCATTCCCGGAGCCTGGCGTGACCGCATCCCCTTAGTAAGCTCACCCGAAAAGATAATCTGGGTGACGGGATGGCGCATAGACCATCGCGCGCGGGTGCTGCCCTCCACCCGACAGGTCCTTTGCATCGAGTTCAGGCTCACCGGGACTTGCCCCTGAGGCAAATTGCGGCAGGATCACCCTGTGGCACCCATGTCTTCCGGGCGAGCACGCTCGTTTCACAGGTGTCATACCAATCTCTTGATAACATGTGTGGCTGTGACTTTGAAACTGGCACAGACCTCTTTGCTGACTTCAAGACCCAGTTCGCTGGCTGAACTCCTCGTCACCAGACCTAGAAGGGGAAACCCGCAGTCAATCTCGAGTCGTATCAATGGTCCCATCGCGGTCAATCTGGTAATGGTACCCTGCAACATATTTCTGGCGCTGGTCATGCTTCGGGAAAGAGAAAATGTGATGTCCTCAGGCCGGATGAGCACATATACTTCACTACTCAACTCCGAATGGTCGCATACTGCCTGAATATGACCGTTGCCGATGTCCACTGTCAGCAGGCTATCCTCCTGCTCAACTACTCTCCCCGGCAACATGTTGTCGATGCCTACGAACTCTGCGACCTTCTGGCTCCTTGGCGAATTGAAGATGTCGCCGGGACTGCCAATCTGCATCAGCTCTCCCCCGAGAATCACGCCGATTCTGGTCGCCAATTGCTGTCCCTGCACCATATCGTGAGTAGCCATAACTACCGCAAGCTCTCTCTCCCTGATCACATCGTGTATCACCTGCTCCACTTTTGACGTAGAAACAGGGTCCAGATTTGCCGTCGGTTCATCAAGGTAGAGTATTTCCGGTTCGGTCACCAGAGCACGAGCTATGGCCACGCGCTGGGTTTCCCCACCGGATAGAGTCTTGGCATTCCTGGCCCTGTAGTTGCTCATCTCGACAAGCTCAAGAGCGTCTTCGACTCTCCGTTTGATTGAATCACGCTTCTCATGTCTCCATTTCAGTCCGCATGCGACACTATCGTAAACATTCATACTGAATATTACGGGCTTCTGCTGCACATAAGACATCCTGCGACGAGCTTCCAGGCGGCCCTTGCCATCATGGGTGACGTCATTTCCATCGAATTTGATTCTTCCTGCTGTCGGTGTCAGTAGCAGGTCAAGAAGTCTAATCAGCGTGCTCTTGCCCGAACCAGTTGGCCCGATGAGCGCAAGAGCGTCCCCTCTTTCGATGGCGACCGTGACTCCCCTGAGGACGGCGACGCCTTCGTAATCCTTTGACAGTCCCACTGCCTCCAGTAAAGGCATTATTCTTTCCTGTGCTGTATCTGGTTCATTATGATATTGACCCCAAGGGCCAGAAAGACCAGTATCATTCCAAGCGCCAGGGACAACTCCAAGTCGCCTCTCGATGTCTCAAGCGAGATTGCGGTGGTAAATGTCCTGGTGAAACCCCTGATATTGCCGCCGACCATTAATGACACCCCCACCTCTGATACAGCCCGCCCAAAACCCATTGTCAAAGCGGCTAGTATAGCGAAGCGTGCTTCTCGGGTAACCAGAACCATTGCCTGGGTCCTGCTGGCGCCCAGAGACACTGCCGTTTCATTCACAGCCCTGTCCACACCGCTGAGAGCAGAGATGGTAAGCCCGGTGATTACAGGAGCTATCAGTATCACCTGCCCGATGATAATAGCGGCCGGGGTGAACAGCAGCCCCAGACTGCCGAACGGTCCCGCGTTGGAGATAAATACGAACACAAAGAGCCCCACAGCAACTGTGGGCACACTGTAAAGCGTCTGGATAACGTTAAGGACGACTCTTTTCCCGTGGAACTGGTTGAAGTGTATGATGCTGCCAAGCGGCAGGAAAAGCAGCGTGGCAATGCAGCATGAGACCGCCGCCAGCATCATGGACCTTCCGGCTATCTGCATTACTTCCGGATCGAGGCTGACTATCAGTTCCACCGCCCTCGTTAGTGCTTGCCACAATTCAGACAAAGCGTTGTGCCCCTGCTTCCGAGCTTGAGCACTGCAACAGTGCAGTGCTCAAGCTCGGAACCTATCTAGGTGTAAGCTCAATTGCCGGCAGTCATACTAGGGAACGGGTCTTGTATAGTCCTCAACTGGGGGAAATCCCGGCAGGTTTGCGCTGCCGTCCTCCAAGCCTCTTCCAATCGGGTTGAAAAGCGACCTGCCATATTCGGCTGCCCCGTAAACTCCAATTATTTCCTGGACTTCCGGGCTAATGAGCCAGTTAATGAACTCATTAGCGATATCTATTTTCACATTGCCATGTTTTTCCGGATTAATCGCTATGGCAGCGTAAACGTTGAGGAATATGGAGTCCTGTTCAATCAACGGTTCGATATTCAGGTTACTCTTCCTGTTGTATGCCAGGAAGGTTGATATATCAGCCAGAACGTACCCCTGCATCTCGTTAGCCATCAGCAGGCACGGACCCATACCCTTCCCCGCTTCGACATACCATCCGCCCGATCTCTGAACATCTTCATAGTCGAAGCCGGCTTCCTTCCAGATCAACTTCTCTTTGGTGTGCGTACCGGAATTATCCCCCCTGGAAATAAACTTAACGAGACCCGGATTCTTCATTCCCGCATCATATATTTTGCTCAAAGCTTCGGTTGCCGTAGACCCTCTAATGCCGGCCGGGTCGCTGCTCGGCCCGGCGATCAGGAAGAAGTTGTAGCCAAAGTTCCTGCGATTTATTCCGTAACCTTCGGCAATGAACTTGTCCTCCGCCTCCCTGTCATGGACAATCACGGCATCGACGTCACCGCGGCGGCCGTACTCCAGAGCTATTCCCGTACCGGCATAGATGATATCCAATTCCACGCCGGCCTTTTCCTCAAAAATTGGCTCCAAATGGTACCACAGTCCGGTATCGTAAAGGCTGGTGGTGGTAGCAATCCTGAATCTTGGCAAAGGGTCATGCAGCCGGTACTCCGTATCCGTGGAAGACGAGGCGGCGCATCCCGCCAGCAGGCTTAGGACTGCCAGCAGGCTTACCAGGCAAATGAATGTACGCTTCATGCTTTCTCCTTACTCATCTATGGTCGAGCTTCACTTGGGCTGGGCATGAGGAGCATGATCTCGTACCTGCATAACAAACCTCCTTTCCAAGCAGGGAGGCACAGACGTTTCCATCTACACCCTATCGGCCTGCCTCCATAGTCCAGTGAACCTTAGGAGAACAGGCTCAGAGGTCGCTGTTATTCATCGGAATAGCGTAACGGAACCAGTCTGGGTGGTATCGTACCCGCCAACCTGGGTCACAACATTTCGGAATTCGCCGCTGGCAGCTATTTCTATAAGCGGTCTCAGGAGTTCATTCTGATAATTCTCTTTTGGCATGACCAGGTCGTACCTTTCTCGGAACAGAGGCAGGAAATCAAGCCCAAAACTCCGGGCAGCTGCTTCAACTCCCAGACCTGCATCTGCCTCTCCATGGGCAATAGCCAGCGCAACAGAAAGATGCGTATCAAGCTCATTCCCGTACCCCTGTATCATTCCCGGGACAATGCCCCGTTGCCTGAGTCTGAGATCAAGGAGTACTCTTGTTCCAGATCCTTTTTGCCGGTTCACGAAACTGATATCTTGCCGTCGCAAGTCATCCAGACCCTTTATTCCTTTAGGGTTCCCGGGTTCGAAAATAAGGCCCTGAATGCGATAAGCAAGGTGGACTACGGCGACCTCACGGCCAGGCAGAATCCTTCTTATGTATGGGTAGTTGTATTCCCCCGTTTCTTCATCCAGGAGGTGAATACCAGCCAGATGGGCTCGCTCTTCCTGGAGGGCAATAAGCCCTCCCAGACTGCCAGCGTGCGTCACCTGAATGTCAACCAATGGACTGCGTTCTCGGCACAGGCTGAGCAGCAAGTCGAGGGCAGGGTCATGACTGCCAACAACAGAAATCATGTTCCCGGCACGGATACTATGCTCTTCCCCCACACTGTGAGCTCTCGTTACGTCAAGTCTTTCCTCTCGCCAGCGACTGATATGCAGGTGAAAAGCGGCTTCTACCTCTTCCGGCGCATAGCCCATGCTAAGGACTCTCACAATGTCAGAATCGAGGATATCGTGTAGACGCTTCTGCCGGAGTGCGAGGATAGTAGGGTCAGTAGGCTTAGCTGATATGATGGTGCCCCCACCACGCCGGCAGACTATTACCTGCTCTTGCTCGAGCTCTAGATACGCCCTGACTACCGTATTCTGGTTGACCTTCAGCGAGCGGGCCAACTCCCTGACCGCAGGTAAACGGTCTCCTTGTTTGAGCTTATCTGACGCGATGAGCCCCCTTATTTGCTCTTCGATCTGTCTATATAAAGGCGTGGAAGAATGCTGGTCTATCTTCAATTCCATTGGCGTGTGTTGTTATACTTTCATTAGTGCAAATATATCATCTAAGATCCCGGAAATCAATACTGTCATGGCGCATGTGAGATTTTTGTGGCGGTTGAGTCTAAAGACGCTGGGAGTTCGTGAAGACAACTATGGAAGATGCCCCGGCAGAGTACACATGTTTGGCTGCCTTGCAGGGATCAAATCACTCTGTAGGGTGATACTCTATTCAAGGACTCTGCGTTAGATTTATGAGGGTTATCCCCCCAACGATGAGACCAGCCGAGACCAGTTTCAACGCTATGACCCGGCGGCTGAAAAACTCATTTAAGGAGGCAGGGAAGAGCAGGCTCAGGGCCAGGGCAAAAAGGAACACAAAAAGTGGTCTCGTGCTTACTACGGTCGAGACAAGCGATACTGGGCCCAGCTGAATCGCCCAGAAGGATAAGAGGGACCCGGCCACTGTCAACACCTCGTTCAGGACCGTCATCGTAATTGCGAATGTTCTGCCGGGCATACCGGCAAGTTCACGGACAACGCTCGGACGCGCCGAAAGCAGCAACAGCAGCGCCCCAAAAGAAATAGCGGTGATGGAATACATGTTCCAGAATGATACGGATTCGAGCACGTACTTGGCAGCCGTATCCGCCGCGGCCAGGAGCAAGCTGGAAACCATGAGCACTCCAAAGGATATCCTCAGTCGAGGCCCGGAGCCGTCAGCGCCAAAGCGCATGGAGACCAGTACCGCTCCCAGCACCGTCATGGCGATAGCCAGCCACCGCAGAAATCCCAGCGTCTCGCCGAGAAGCGGGATAGCCATGATGGCGACGAAGATCGGATATGTGTAGACGACCGGTATGACCCGTGACACTTCTTCGGTGCGCATCATGAACAGCATCGCCAGGATAGCTGCCAGCCGTGAAGCTACCGACAGGCCTGCTACGAACCAGACGAAGGATGGAACACCTTCTGGTAGCGGATTGAGCGCGAGGATTATGATCCCGTAGAAGCCTGTTGCGATGCCCACGACAAAGAAGAACGCCCAGATACTGGGCATCCTCTTAGATATCAGGTGACTGTCGATTACATTTACGAGCCCGAGGATGGCAGCTGCCACCAGGGCTATGGTGACCCAGGTCATGCTCTACCGCGACTTCTTCCGCAGGGTGACTTGTTTACCGGCAGGCACATTCTATCGCCCGGTCGACCCGTGCCCGCCGCTCCCACGCTCGGTGGATGTAAGGGCCTCGACCTCTACCAGCGGCAGGTCCGCGATCTTGCTGATTACCATCTGGGCTATCCTGTCACCGTGTTTGACCTCTAGAGCGGCTCCGGTGTGCAGGAGATACATGGTTACCAGCACTTCCCCCCTGTAATCGCTGTCTACGGTTCCCAACGCCACCCCCACCCCCTTCGATGACAGGCCGGAACGAGGCCGGATCTGGACGTCATATCCCTCGGGGATTTCCAGTGCTATTCCGGTTCTCACCAGCATCGGGTGTCTCCCGAGAATGATGCTCCTGTCACCTTCCAGGCATGCAAACAGGTCGAGGCCGGTGGCTCCCCTCGTAGCCCGGCGGGGAAGCAATGCGTGCGGTTGCAGCTTCTTGATCTTTATTACCGGCTGGTCTGTTTTCACGAACGGCTCAATTGTAGCACGAAGCCGGGCCTGGAGATAGGGGTCCCCGATTGCCAGACAAGAAAGTGCCCGGGACTCTCCGGGCACGCCTTGTATACCTGGTACTCCGTCTATGGTCTTCGCACTGTACGGATTATGTCCCCGCTCCTGTTTCTTATATCGATATCAAGCGGCATATGCCCCGGGAGGGTATGTGTGGCGCAGGCAAGACAGGGGTCGTATGCCCGGAAAGCCATCTCCACCATATTCAGAAGGCCTTCCTTCACATCCGGGCCCTTCACGAAACCCCTGGCGGCCTTCTTCACCGATAGACTGATGGGAGCCGCGTTATGCTGGGTCGCCACGATAAGGTTCGCACCTGTGACGATACCACGGTCGTCGGTCTCGTAATGATGTATCAGTGTCCCGCGAGCGGCTTCCACGCACCCTATTCCGGCCTTCTTGAGCTTCAGGTTCATATTGCGAAGGTCCTTGCTGGTCAGCAGGGGATCGCCGGCAATCCGCTGCATTTCCTCCGCGGCATGCAGCGCCTCTATGAGCCTGGCCCAGTGAAAGGCAAGCGTGTGATGGCTCGGCCTGCCGCCCAGGGTATCATACATGGTCTCGTACTCTTTCTGCGCCAGAGGCGTGGACATTCCTTCGGCCGCATTCAGCCTCGCAAGAGGTCCCACTCGATAGAGAGACGTCTTATCTCCTTCGATGAGGCCGCTCCAACCAAGCTTTCTAAGGTGAGTGAGCCTTATGTAAGTCCAGGGCTCCACCCATTCCCCGATATAGCTGATATAGTCTTTCGGGTCAAAGAGCGCATACTCGCCGCCGTACGGGCTTATCACCCTCAGTTTGCCTTCGTAGAGATTGACCTTCTTGTCGGGATCCACCATGCCCATGTAGTAGGTCTGCGGACTGCAAGCCGATTCCGTTGTATGCACCCTAATTTGAGTATACCGGCCACCGAAAAGATTGTCTATCTGAATGACGTTCCGGCGAAACAGATGCTGCCCGAAGCTGGGAGTTGCAGGGAAGGGGCTCCTCCGGACTTTCGGCGAGACTACCCCCCTGGTTGGCTCAGGGCTTTTCCCCTGTTTCCGGAGACTGACCGGCCCGTATCCCCGCCTCACCCGCACTGTTCAGGGCCGAAGGGGGAATGATGCCCGGCCCGACTCCAGCCTTGCGGTAGGCCGAATCGTAGTCTTTGTACGAAGCCCCCGCCATAGAACGCAGGATACGGATCCTCTCCGCGATGGGCGGATGGGTGCTGGTCAGCTCGCGCATGGACCTGCCCTTCTTCTGGAACGGGTTGATGGTATACATGGGGGCGGTGGCGCCGTTGGCGGCCCGGACCCTGGTATCCGAAGTGGCCAGTTTCTCCAGCGCTGAGGCAAGACCCTCCGGATAACGTGTATAAAGAGCTGATGAGGCATCCGCCAGGTACTCCCGTCTGCGCGAGATTGCGAAATAGATGAGCCGGGCAGCGATGGGGGCCAGGATGATGAGTACCAGTCCGACGATCAGCAAGATTATCTGTACGAGACCGCCTCCACCACCGCCCCTTCGTCCGCCGAAAGCCGTGCGGAAGAAAAGAATGCGCGTGGCGTACCAGGCAAGCAGCACGATACTGCCCACGAGCACTGCCGCAACGGCCATGAGAAGGACATCCCTGTTTTTTATGTGGGCCATCTCGTGGGCGATGACCCCCTGTAATTCATCGCGGTTGAGTTTATCAAGCAGGCCGCGTGTGACGGCAACCGCGGCCCTGTTCGGGTCCCTGCCGGCGGCAAAAGCGTTTAAGGCGGGGTCCTCGATTATATACACATCGGGCATCTTCTCAAGGCCGGATGCGATCTTCATCTCCTCCACGACGTTGTACAGCCGGGGATGGTCGTCCGGCCCGATCTTGCGCGCACCTGAAACGGCAAGCAGTATGCTGTCACCCTGGAAGAATGCGATGAGCACGCTGATGACCCAGACAATAAACGCGATTATCAGCCCTGCTACGGCGCTATCCAGCAGAATAAGGCCCAGGAAATAGCCAATGAGCAGGAGCAGCACCGCCATGGAAGCGACCAGTATTCCTGAACGAATCTGGTTGGACCTGATTTCTTCCCACATAGTCCCGCGCCCTAGCGTCCGAAGCTTACCCTGGGCGCTTCTCTCTCCTCGAGCACCGTCACCTCGAAGAACTCTCCCGGCTTGAACCCGGCAATACCCGCCACGACGTTGGAGGGAAACATTTGGGTTCTATTGTTGTAGCCGAGGACGGAATCGTTATAGAATTGCCGGGAGAAGGCGATTTTGTTCTCCGTAGAGGTCAACTCCTCCTGCAACGCAAGGAAGTTCTTGTTAGCCTTCAGGTCGGGGTAGTTCTCGACCACAGCCAGCAGCCTCGTGAGCGCCCCGGTCAGTTCATTTTCCGCCCTGGCCTGGTTTTCCGCACCTGTCCCCCTGGCCTTTTCGGCCAGATTTCGGGCATTCGTCACCGCTTCGAGCGTAGCCCGCTCGAACTCCATGTAGCCCTTGACCGTCTCTACCAGGTTGGGAATGAGGTCATGCCGCCGCTTCAGCTGGACATCTATCTGAGCCCAGGCATTCCTCACCTGGTTCCGCAATCTGACCAGGCTGTTAAACGTACCTACGAATAAGAACAGGAAGATTACTACCAGACCAATCACTACATAAACCGCTATCACACAGCACCTCCAGACCCTGGCGTCTCCAATACTTCTCTAATTGTAGCACCAGCGAAGCCGCCGCGCCATAGAGATCAACCGTAGCCTGAGGCGGTTTCCTTGCCATATCCAAACCGCGTGCCTATACTGTTTGAGGCATAGAAAGGAGCGGGCACATATGGGTCCACTGGATGGTATCAAGGTCCTCGATCTGTCCCGGCACAGTCCCGGCAGGTATACCTCCATGGTGCTTGCAGATTTCGGCGCGGATGTCGTTACCGTCGAAACCCCGCGGAATGCGGGATCGCCTTCCCTCTCTTTCATGTTCACCAACGACACCTGGTTCCGCTATGTGGGCATGAACTGTAACAAGAAGAGTATCGCCGTCAACCTCAAGCATGCCAGGGGCAGGGAGATACTCTACCGGCTCGTCGACCGGACGGATATTCTCATCGAGGCATTCAGGCCGGGAGCCGCCGGACGCATGGGAATGGACTATGAGACCCTGAACCAGCGAAACTCGCGCCTGATATACTGTTCAATAACCGGTTACGGGCAGGACAGCCCCTATGTAAACAGGGCCTCGCACGATATAAACGTGGTCGCCCTCACCGGCATACTGGGCGCCACGGGCTACAGGAACGGGCCGCCCGTACACGTCATATCGCCCCAGATTTCCGATCTCTCCGCCAATTGCCAGGCATTAAGTTCCATCCTGGCCGCCCTGTACGCGAGGGAGAGAACAGGAAAGGGCCAGTACATAGAGGTAGCCATCGCGGACGGCATGTTTTTCTTCAACTGGGTTATGAACACCAGGTACCTGGTTAACGGAGAAATCGCGACGAGAAGCGTCCTTCCTACCGGCAGCGACCAGGCGTGGTTGAATGTCTACCAGGCGGGCGACGGAAAATACCTCGCACTGTCCTGCCTGGAACCGCCCCTTTGGGCCAACCTGTGCCGGCTCATGGGCAGGGAGGAGTTCATCAGCCAGCACTTCGCTCCCGTGGAAAAACAGGCGGAGATGTACGAGGACCTGGGCAAGATCTTTCTAACACGCGGCAGGGATGAGTGGCTGAAGCTCTTCGACGAAGCGGATGTCGCCGGGGCCCCTGTATACTCCGTGGACGAGGCCCTGGCCGATGCGCATGTGAGGCACAGGGACCTGGTGGTCGAGGTGGACCATCCAAGCCTGAAAAAGGTGAGGCTGCTCAGGAGCCCTTTCCGGCTTTCGGATACGCCGGTGACGGCCCGTGCGAGGCCGCCCCTCTACGGTGAGCACACCGAGGAAGTCCTGTCGGCGCTTGCCGGCGCCACTGAATCGGAGATAGAGCAGCTGCGCAAGGAAGGAGTCATCGAATAGAGGCTATCCACCGGTACATCAGTGAACCATAATAGAGGTATACCAGCAGATCAGTCGCCCATTATCTGCACCACGATGTCTCTGGAGCGCGGTCGGTTGTCGAAGTCAACAAGGACTATCTGCTGCCATGTCCCCAGGGTAAGTCTCCTGTTAACAAAAGGGACAACGAGGGAAGGGCCCAGAAGGAAAGAGCGAATGTGTGAATGGCCGTTGCCGTCTCCCCATGCCGCATCGTGGCGGTATGGAATTTCCCTTGGCGCGATTCTTTCCCATACGCTGTGGATGTCGGCCACAAGACCACCTTCATACTCTATGGTGGATACCCCCGCGGTCGAGCCCGGCACGAAGACCGTGACGGTACCGTCCTTTGCTCCAGACTCCCTGACCCGGTCCGCTACCTGCGATGTTATGTCAATAACCTCAGTGTTGCCCTTCGTCTGAATATGAATACCCGTTGAAAAAATCACTCCGACCCTCCTGGCACTTGAGCACTGGCTGATTATAGCACAGCCGTATTTAGCTGGTCCTGCAGCTTTGATGGTATAATCGGTCTGTCAGAAATCCCGTGGAGGACATGTGGACTTCTTTGAAACGGTAAGGAACCGTTACAGCGCCCGCCGTTACAGCGGTGGACCCGTGCCCGAGCAGGACCTGAGAAGGATGCTGGAAGCAGCTGTGCGGGCTCCGAACGCGACCAACGACCAGCCCTGGCATTTCGTGGTAATCCGCGAAAACGCGGTGAAACAGAGCATGAGGGACGTAGTCGCCGCCGTGCTCGATGCGGCGGTACATGCAGCCTCAGATCCGGCAAGAAAAGAGCGCCTTTCCCGGATGAGGGCTTACAGCATTCACTTCGCGGAAGCTCCCGCCGCCATAGCTTTGCTGGCGCGTCCGTGGGCGGGAGGAAGCGGGGCTGAGCCCGATTCAACAGCCCGCGAGCTCGGCCTCGAGAGCGCTTCCATGGCCGCAGCCCATCTCCTCCTTGCGGCGACAGCCCTGGGCTACGGCGGATGCTTCGCCAGCGCCCCGGCCGAGTTCGCCCGCGCGGAGCTTGAGGCTGTGCTTGGCGTGGAACAGCCCTGGTTCCTCGTCGGAATTATCTCACTCGGCGTTCCCCGAGGACCGCGGTCACGCATTGCGCCGCGCAAACCGCTCGAGGAAGTGTGCACTTTCATCGGCTAATGAAGATACTGGGAATCGAGTCCTCATGCGACGAGACCGCTGCCGCAGTGGTCCAGGACGGCACGAAGCCACTCTCGAACGTTATCGCCTCTCAGGTGGAGATCCACAGCCGGTACGGCGGAATTGTGCCCGAGGTGGCGTCGAGACAGCACATGCTTTCCGCCATCCCCATCCTGGAGAGAACCATGCAGGAGGCCGGTGTTTGCCCGGCGGACCTGGCGGCGATCGCCGTTACTCACGGGCCCGGCCTGGCGGGGTCCCTGCTGGTCGGGGTGAACCTGGCCAAGGCGCTGGCGTTCTCATGGGATCTGCCTCTGGTCGGGATCAATCACATCGAAGCCCACATATACGCCAACTGGCTGGGGGAACGAGTCCCGGAGTTTCCCGTGGTAGTCCTGATCGTCTCGGGAGGGCACACCGATCTCGTGCTGATGGAAGGGCATAAACAGATAACCCGGCTGGGCAGCACCCGTGACGATGCCGCCGGTGAAGCCTTCGACAAGGTCGCCCGCGTGCTCGGCCTCGGTTACCCCGGCGGTCCTGCTATCGAACGTGCTTCCCGGGAGGGCACTCCCCGCTTCAAGCTGCCCCGTGCCTGGCTGAGGGGGACTTACGATTTCAGCTTCAGCGGGCTCAAGACCGCAGTGGTGAGGCTGGCTCAAGATCTCGGCCTGCCCGACGCGTCGGGGTCCGATTCAGCGGCGGCGGATATCGCGGCCAGCTTCCAGGAATCCGTGGCGGACATCCTGGCCACCAAGGCCATCCAGGCTGCCAGGGAATATGAAGCCCGGCAGCTTCTCCTGGCCGGCGGTGTCGCGGCGAACAGCACCCTTCGTGAAACCATCACCAGACGCTCACCGGTGCCCGTACTCATACCCGACCTCGCTTTCTGCACCGACAACGCGGCGATGATCGCTTCCTGCGGATACTTCCACCTGCTCGCGGGAACAAGACACGGCTTTGAGCTCGACGCTGTTCCCGGCCTTAGGCTGGCTTGATCTTGCCGGCCTGCCGCCCGGTCTTGTTGACGGGCGTGCTATAATGCTGGTAAAACCGTACACCAGTAAACCATTGAAAGGTGGGCAGGATGGCCAGGGTTATAGCTATCGCCAACCAGAAGGGCGGTGTCGGCAAGACCACCACCACCATCTCCCTGGGCGCCGCCCTGAGTGAGCTAGGCGCCCGCGTCCTTCTTATAGATATGGACTCGCAGGGGACCCTTTCGGTGGCCCTTGGCATCCACGGGGTTGAAAAGACCATATATGATGTCCTGCGAGATCTGGAGATGCCGCTGGAGGATGTGCTGGTCCGCACGGTTACCAACTGTGATCTAGCCCCCAGCAATATCCACCTGGCCGGGGCGGAGGTCGAGCTCCTTAACGAGCCGGGCCGGGAATTCATACTCAAGGGCAAGCTTGCCTCTGTTGACAGGGTATATGACTACGTCTTGCTGGATTGCCCGCCTTCCCTGGGCCTGATGACTCTCAACGCATTTACCGCCGCCCGGCAGATACTGATACCCGTCCAGGCACACTTCCTGGCTTTTCGCGGAATGCAGCTTCTCCTGACGACCATTTCCAAGGTTAAGATAAGGCTCAACCCGGGTCTTGAAGTCCTCGGTATTCTGCCCACTTTCTACGACGCCCGGACCCGTCACTCCCGGGAGGTGGTAGAGCAGCTGAAGGAACACTACGGGGAGAAGGTGATCGAGATACCTATCCCCTCTACTATAAAGTTCGCGGACACCACCACCGCCGGTGAGTCGATCCTCACTTTCAGCAGCGCGTCGGCCGCAGCTGCTTCCTACCGCAAGCTAGCCAGAGAGGTGCACAATGGACAAACGAGTAAGCGTAGGTAAGCGCCTGTCAGAGGACATGGTTGTCAAGAAAGGGATCGACGCTCTGTTCGAGGTCACACCGGTGTACCAGCACACCAGTACAGGGAGCGAAGCGAAGAAATTCGAGAAGGGCACCTTCTACTTCAATCCCGATATTCTGGCACGACTCGACAAGATCTGGCTGGAACTCATGCAGCAGGGGATACGCTGCAATAAGTCAGAAATCGTCAGCATACTGGTGGACGGCGGCCTGCAAGAGCACGAACACGACCCGGCGGAGAGCCTTCTCTCTCGCAGATTGAGCGGAAAACGGCGCCGGGACTGATCAGTTATAGAACCTTCCTGGTCCGGCCGTGGTTCCCAGGAGTAATCCCCTCCCTCCCTCCGCCACCCTGTAAAGACCGTTCGCCGGCGGCAGCCTCCCTCCCAGTGGACAGCGAACACATCCGCGGCGGCTGCAGAAGTCCCGGTGCAGGTGAAGAAGGCCCTGCTGGCGGAGGGCTGATCGAACCGGACCGTGTCCACCCGACCCGAGCAGCAAGTCCGCCAGGTCCCGCGTGAACCGGTTCTCGCTCGTACCCGGGTAACGCTCGTAGAGCCTGAGAATTGGACCCGATGCTGCCCTGCCCGCCAGGGCGAAGGCAAAAGGCAACACGATGTTTATCACGATCTCCCGGGCTCTTCCCCGCCCTATCAGATAGCCCCCTGTCAGCGCGCGGTTATTTTCGACCATCATACCGGCCTCCAGTTCCCGCGGGCAGGCTGCGCCCCCTCTGACCAGGCCGACAATACCGTCGAGCAGGCCCAAACTCAAATAGCGTCCCAGAAGAAACGCCATTCCCAGCAGGCGGCGGAGCGGGTGATTCTCCGGACGCACCCTGAAGAGGTCCCAGGCTGATAATCTCATGACCTCCCCGTCGCTTTCCCTCTGCCAGACCCGGTACAAATCCCCGGTCCGCAAAAGGAACCCTGCCTTCCCGACCAGAAGAGCGGCCAGTAAGACTGTTGCTTCGCGTTTGCCCCGACCTTTGCAGGCCTCTTCGAGGGTTTTGAGCGGCAGGCGGCAGGCCAGGTCCTCAAACGCTCGCCGGTTCCTTGTATAGCCGAGGGCTCCCATGATCCCTTCATACAGGACCTGGGACGCTGGCAGGCTGCCCATGTGGAGGCCGAATGAGGCTGCCTTCCGAAGGAAACGTTCTCGTCCGGCATCTTCCAGAATGCTGAGCAGTTTCGGTATTCCCAGCCTTCGGGCAGCGTTCAGGCAGGGCTCGAGAGGAGGAAGCGGCAGGCGGGCCAGGTACCTGAGCTCGTCAACCGGGGCGGAGAGGCAGCCCGATAGACTCAGAGTCGAAGCGGAAGTCCCATTTTCCAGGAGCGCCGGCGTGTCGCCTTCCCAGACTACCTGCAGTACTACCCGGTTGTAGTTCGGGTCTAAATGATGGCCGTGTGTTTTCCAGTCTGAAGCCCGGACATGGACCTCGATATCCCCTCTCAGTTCCTTGCCGGCGAGGAAGATGACCGCACCGGTGAAGTCCGGTCCCCTGTCCCTGCTGAGAATCCCCGGATGAGTGACACCGATGGCCTCCCCGGTTCCGGAAAGCAGCCTGTCAGAGAGAAGCTGTCTCTTCCAGATTTCGGCCAGTAAGTCCTCAGTCAGAGGGGGCCTGATCGCTACCATAGCACCACCGGGGCATACAGACCTTCAGGATTCCTGAGAGGGAGCCTTCTTCCTGTTCGCCCGGTAACGGAACCCCGATCGCTCGGCCACGATACTCAGGAGCGTAACAGAGACGCCCCTCGGACGGTATATCCCCGTCTCCCATTCGCTTATCGTTTGCTGGCGCGTACCCAGTTCTTCGGATAGCTCCTGCTGGCTGAGCTGCAGGTGGGAGCGCAGCGCCCTGATACGGTCCCCGTCCCATTCAATTCGTCTTTTCCTGCGCCGGTTCATTCTCACCATTCTTACATGCTACCGTGTAAAAGTCAATACCCCGGTATTACACGGTGGCGTGTAGGACTTACCAAAGTCACTTACACGGTAGCGCATAAAGCCGTAAGACAGGAGCATGCAGACTGCCGCCAAACCGGCTCAGTCCGACCCCCTTATTTCAGGGACTAACCGCGACCGGTCGGTCCATTTGCCCGCCCTTACCTGGTTTATGCCCGGACTGGGGACTGTCTGCGGTAAGACAGTCCCTCAGCCGCCACCTGTCCGTAGTTCACGGTTACTCACATTACCGCCTTCATAGACTGTTTTCGGGCGGACTGTTGACAGTCCTGCCACATTTATGATATAATCTGTCACAAGGACTGAACAGACAGTCCTTTAATAATCAGTCCACGGAGACGGCGATGGCTACCAGAGAAAAAGACTTCGATACCCGGGTGCTAATACCACCCTACGGTCCCAGCAGGGGTACTTTGCAGGCCCTGCAGCTACTCCGGCGCACGACCCCACCGAGAATTGACAGCGATTTTCTGCGTGTGAACAAGATCGCGCCCGGTAACGAGTACAAGGTAGTCGGAGCCCTCCGTTTCCTGGGACTGGTGGACGACGAAGGCAGGCCGACAGAGAACAGCCGCCTCCTCAAGACCAAGGGCGCCACATTCACCCTGGCCCTCCAGGAAATCGTGCGGAACACCTATTCTGGTATTTTCGATCGCTTTAGGCCAAGGGATATCTCCAGGGACGGGATCTATAACTACTTCGTGACGGAAGGCGGCCTGGGGGCTGAGATGGCGACTAAGGCGACACGTTTTCTCATAAAGCTCTGCCGGCTCGCAGAGATAGAGATCGCGCCGGATTCAGGCCAGCAGCCGGCGGCGGCAGGGAAAGGCCGCACCCGCACTCAGCGGCAGACCCACCGGCGTATTCAGTCCGCAACCCTGCCCGCAGATAACGGAAGAACGACCACGCCGACTTTTCCCTTTGTCCTCGCCCTGACCGAGGAAACAGCCAAGCTCAACGTGGACCAGCTTACCGATCTATTCCGAAAGATGAGAATCGCGCTGGAGCAGTCCCTCAATAACTAGACTCCGGTTGTCTTCCCTGTTTGTACTGTGCTACAATAGCCCGGCACGAGACTCCTATGTCTGATCTCAAATACTGGGTTGCGTTTAACCTCGTTCCAGGTGTCGGCCGGGTCAGGTTCCAGCAGCTCGAGAAGTATTTCGGAAGCTTCGAGCACGCCTGGCGGGCAGGCGCCGCGGACCTCAAGGAAGCGGGCCTCGATGCCAGATCTGTCGAGTCCGTACTTCAGGCCCGGCCGGGCATATCACCCGAAGGCGAGATGGAGAAGCTGTGGCGCTACGGCGTCAGGGTGTTCTCCTGGAATGATCCTTCTTTCCCACCCAGGCTGAAGGAAATATACGATGTCCCGCCACTTCTATATGTCAGGGGAGATATGTCGCCTGCCGACGAATGGGCGATAGCGATAGTGGGTACCCGAAGGGCTACGGTCTACGGACGCGAAGTGACTCAAAGGATCGTGGAAGACCTGTGCCGCAGCCGGGTAACCATTGTCAGCGGCCTCGCTCGCGGCATCGACTCGGTGGCGCACAGAGCGGCGCTTGAAGCGGGCGGCAGGACCGTCGCGGTGCTTGCATCCGGTCTCGACCTGGTGTATCCGGCGGAGAATGTGAAGCTGGCACAGGCAATAATCGATCAGGGCGCGCTGGTCACCGAATACCCCCTCGGAACAAAGCCGAAAGCGGAGAATTTCCCGCGTCGCAACAGGATCATGTCGGGTATAAGCCTGGGCGTGGTGGTCACCGAGGCTGGAGAAAGGAGCGGCGCTCTGCTGACTGCGGATCTCGCTCTGGAACAGAACCGGGAGGTTTTTGCAGTTCCCGGAAGCGTACTCTCACCGGCCAGCCGCGGGACGAACCGCATCATCCAGGAAGGGGCCAAGCTCGTCCGGGAGACCGGTGATATCCTGGAAGAACTCAATCTGACTATGATCCCGAAACAGATGGAGATGAGGGAGATCCTGCCGGCAAACGAGACCGAATCACAGCTTGTAAGGCTGCTGACCCAGGAGCCAATCCATATCGACGAGGTGTGCCGCCAGGTCAGGCTTCCCATTGCCACCGTGTCAAGCACCCTGGCCATGATGGAGCTCAAGGGAATGGTCCGCCAGGTGGGCGGCATGAACTACACACTGCCGCGGCCCTGATTCTAGATACCCGGTACGCGCCCGCAGCGGCCGCACTCGATGTAGCGCACCTGATTGACATTCTCCCTGGAAAAACTCGGGTTGATTGGCTGCTGGCAGAACTGACAGAATCCGGAATACTCCGACGGAATCCGGCGCTGCCTCGGGTCCTGTAGCGGCCTGCTGAAATCGACCACGATATCGCCGCCACAGCTCGGGCATGTTGTCTGGGCCAGCCTCCAGGGCGGCGGGTTCGGCGTCTGGACCGGGAAACTGCTTCCGCAAGGGCAGCTCACCCTCCAGGCATTTAATCCTAACCTGCTGACCTTCCCCTCCGCATAGACTCCGAGAGCGGCGAGGCCGGCCAGGGTAACGGTTTGGAGGAACTTCCCCCAGTCCCCGCAATCCCCGGTCCTATCTTCGTATTCCCGCTTCCGCCGGTCCATTTCTAGCCGGTGTGCGACACTCAGGGGAATATGTCTCTGTCTTGGATGTGGCATTGTCTGGGCTTTCGAAGTATCATTTATATATCAGCAATGTATCTTAATTCCCGCCCACTGTCAAGTCCCTGTACTCGTCCAGTACATCCCGTACACTTTCCTCCTTCA
>JACUUS010000299.1 GCA_014859215.1 Dehalococcoidia bacterium
ACGGTGAATCTCTGGAGGATATCCTCGCCGAGCTTCTTGGCGAAGTCAACCCGCGTCAGCGCGCCGTGAGCGCCGATCGCGGCGATGAACCGTATCGCGCTGTCCTTGACGCCTGCCGCGGCGAGCTCCTCCAGGACGGCGGGGACGAGCTTGGCTATCCTGGTGGGACGGGACATGTCGTCGAACAGAATGACCACTTCCTTCTTGCCTCGGGCAAGCTCCCTGATCGGGGGGCAGCCGATCGGCCTGGCGAGCGCCTTGCGGATACCGGCCTCGCTGAGAGCCGGGGCGGCGTGTCCCTTCATGCGGCAGACGGTAAGTTCCCAGGAGGCGGGAATGTCGATCTCGAGCTGGTGATTGCCGAACCAGGCCAGTTGAGGCAGCCGTACGGTCCTGCTTCTCATGGGCACCCCGCGGCGTGGATTAGGGATGCATTATGCAGCGCCGTGAGGTCGGATGCAAGCCCCGCGGGCGACATTTTTCCATTGACATGATAAGAACTTATGTTCTACTATGCCGGACAGCAAGGAGTGAAGGAGGTGCGGAATGTCAATGGACCCCGCGGATACGGCGGAGAACACGCAGCAGGACAGTGACTGGCAGGCGGAACGGGAGACCCTCCTGGCCAGGATTTCCGAGCTTGAAGAGCTTGCTGCTCTCAGGGAAGAGGCTCACAGGGACTCGCTGGCTCTGGCAGCGGGCAAGTACCGGGAGGCCCTGATCGCCGCCTCGCCGCATATCCCCGCCGACATGATCAAAGGGGAAACGGTAGAGCAGATCGAAGCATCCCTGGCATCGGCCCGCGAGCTGGTGGCGAGAGTCCGGGCCGCCATCGAGGCGGAGTCGCGCTCAGCGGCTGTACCCGCCGGCGCGCCGGTGCGCGGCGCGCAGGACCTGTCGGACCTCAGCCCCGCCGCGAAGATCGCCCTGGGACTGCAGAGGAGCGGGGCGGGGACCAGTCACCAGTAACCAATCACCAGTCACTAATCAGAAAGGAAGGTCAAAACATGGCCCTTACACTTGCAGAAGCATCCAAGCTGTCCAACGACATCCTCCTCCAGGGGGTCATCGAGACCATCATAAAGGACTCGCCGGTCCTCCAGGTCATGCCCTTCATCGAGATAGTCGGGAACGGCCTGACCTATAACCGGGAGAACGGCGCTCCCACCGCGGCGTTCTATGACGTCGGCGATACGTGGGGCGAGTCCACCCCCACCTTCACCCAGCTTACCGCCACGCTCAAGATACTGGGCGGCGATGCCGATGTAGACAACTTCCTCGCCGCGACCAGGAGCAACATCCAGGACCTCGAAGCAGCGGTCATTCAGCTCAAGGCGAAGGCCGCCTCGCACAAGTTCGAGGACACGTTCATCAACGGCAACGCCACTACCAACCCCAAGGAGTTCGACGGGCTCGATCAGCTAACGTCCGGCGCCCAGACAGTCAGCATGGGGACGAACGGCGATACCCTCACGCTGGCCAAGGTCGACGAGCTCATCGACAAGGTGCGGGGCGGTAAGCCCCACATCCTGCTGATGAGCCGGCGGAGCCGGCGGTCCCTCACCACCCTGCAGCGCGCCCTTGGCTCAATCGAGATGTCCCAGGACGAGTTCGGCAACTTCGTCAACCTGTATAACGGGGTACCGGTCGCTATAAACGACTGGATTGCCGACGACAAGCAGGTGGGCACGTCCGGCGACTGCTCGACCATCTACGCCCTGCAGTTCGGGGAGGGCGCGCTTTGCGGCCTCACCAGTCCCGGAGGGCTCCAGGTCGAGCGGGTGGGCTCGCTGGAGACCAAGGACGCCACGCGCACGCGCATCAAGTGGTACGCCTCGCTGGCGCTGTTCAACTCCGTGGCCTGCGGCAGGCTCATAGGAGTGCGCGAATAGGGGGCAGAACGGCAGGGTGGGTATGAACCCGCCCTGCCGGTGACGTGATCGGTGATTGGTCCACCCCGCCAATCATTGGGTCTCAGTAACTGGCGCCCGCTCTCCAAGCTGAACGACGGCGGGGGTTCGGCACCAGTCACCAAAGGAGCAGCCATGGACCTTTCGATAATGAGGAGCGCCGTGCGCCGGGACCTCCACGACGAAGACTCTCAGAATTACCGGTGGACCGACGACGAGCTCGACCGGCACATCCGGCTCGCCATTAAGGAGTTTTCCTACCGCCTGCCAAATGAGCTTATGGCCGACATCGCCACAACGCCCGGCAGCAGGGACATAGATATATCATCCCTGGCGAACAGGGTCATGGTAGAGGGGGTAGAGTACCCCGCAGGCCTCTACCCCCCGGCATACCAGCGCTTCGCCTCCTGGGGCGATACCCTGACCCTGCTTACCGACGTCATACCGGACGGCAGCGACGCGCGTGTGTACTACGGGGTGATTCACACCGTGGACGGTTCCGGCTCCACCATCCCCGCCCCCCTTGAGCGCCTGGTGGCGGCGGGCGCCTGCGGCTTCGCCCTGGTCCAGTGGGCCAACTACGCCGTGAACCGTGTCAACGTGGGCGGCGCTCCCGCCCCGGCTGAATACCGCCGGCAGGGCAACGAGCGTCTTGCCTCATTCCGCGCCGAGCTCAGGAAGCTCGGGCGTCACAACAGGGTCCGCGTCCGCCAGCTATACACGCCGGCAACGACGCCCGTATCTAAGTCTGTCGTGGTGGGACCGTGACGGGGGTTGAGACTGAGAATCGAGATTGAGAACTGAGATTGAGGATTGAGACTCAGATTCAGACTCAGATTCAGACTCAGACTAAGACTAAGACTGAGACTGAGACTAAGACTAAGACTGAGACTAAGACTGAGACTAAGATCGAGGTGACGGCTGAGAGCGGACCGGGGGTGGTGTGATCTCAATGTTAATCTCAATCCTTAATTCTCAATCTCAGTCTTGACCCATCAACTTCTGGAGACGTCAAATGATCGCGAAAAAGAAACCGGGCGGCAGCCCCGACTGGGATGATCTCATGTCGCAGGCCGATGCCCTTCGCCTGGAACGCATATCGCCCGAGGAGAGGCTGGAGAAGGCGAAGAGGCTGGCTGACGTCTTCCGCAAGCACGGCCGGCCCCTGCCGTCCTGCCTGGCGGCGCTTGTGTAGTCCGTTATTGCGAGGCGGCCCGCCGAACGGCTTGCCGAAGTCGGACGACGTAGCAGTCTGAACCTGAATCTGAGTCTGAATCTGAGTCTGAATCTGAGTCTGAATCTGAGTCTGAATCTGAACAATGAAACGTCTGCTCCTGCACATACCCGTCGGCGTCGCCTGCGCCGCCCTGGTGCTGGCGCACTGGAGTCTTGCGCTGGTGCTCACCATCGCCTTCTTGACCTATGAGCTCAATCAGGACCGGCACAAGAAGGACAGGGCCTTCAAGGACATTGCGGGCTTCGCCTGGGGGATCGCGCTCGCCGGTATAGCGCTGCTCGTACTGCGTGCTCTAAATTGAGAACTGAGAAGTGAGAAGTGAGACTGAGGACTAAGGCTCAGGCCGGGGTGGGGACCTTAATCTTAATTCTCAATTCTTAATCCTTGTTCTCAGTCTCAGTCTAAATCTGAATCTTAATTCTCAATCTTAATTCTCAATACTCAAGATTAAGGAGCGCAGCGACTCATGCGTACCCTCCCCTCCGCCCTTGCCGCCGCCCAGAAGAAAATGAGCGGGATCCCGTACCCCAGGGTCGAGGTCTTCGACCGCATGGCCGCGGTGACCCGGCTCACCTGGGACCGTCTCTATACCGGGGCCGAGCCCGAGTCATACCACGCCGCCTGCATCGCCGGGGACGGCTCCCTCATCAGGCTGCGCGCGGATCCTGCCACCAATGCCCTCTACCGCCAGCGCGTCGCGGACCCTGGCCAGGGATCGTCTTTTGATACCTGGGTGGACTGGGGTGTAACCGCCTGGGCCGTTGCCCTGGCAGCCGACTCCGCCGGCGCCGTCCTCGCCTTCCGCGCCGGGCTCGACGGGCATCTGTACCGCAGCGAGAGCTCCGACAGCGGGGCCTCCTGGGGGACCTGGCAGGACATGGGCGATATCTCCGGCAGCGCGGACACCCGTCTTGCCGCCTGCTTCAAAAACGCTACTACAGCTGCAGTCCTCTACACCCAGGCAAACGCCGTCTACCGGAGGCGCTGGGACGGCAGCACGTGGGAGACGCCCGCAGCGTGGACCAACACCCTGGACGCCATAACGGGCCTTGCCGTCATCTACATGGGCGACTGGGATGTCATGGTCACCGGAGACGTGGACAGCAAGCCGGGTGTGTGGACCTGCGTCCTGGGCGACGGCTTCTCCGCGGCGCCCGGCTCCTGGTCGGCGCTCGCGGAGCTCATGCGGGCCTCGCCCGGCTCGGATACATCCTTCTCGTTCCCTGCCCTCTGCTCGATCGGCGTCTTCCGCGCCTTCTTCGTAGAGGCCTACACCGGGGACGAGGCCTATTCCCGGCCGCACTGGACCCACACCAGGCCCACCGCCGCCTTCATATCGAACCTCTGGCGCGAGCCGGTCCCGCACAGTCTGGAATCCACCCATGGACTCGCCCTTGGCAAAAGCGCCACCCACGGCTGGCTGTGCCGGCCGGACGGCGTCTGGCAGGCCGACCTTGACCCGCCATCGCTGGACCTTACCGACGAGCTCCTCGGGCTCAAGACCGAC
>JACUUS010000172.1 GCA_014859215.1 Dehalococcoidia bacterium
GTAATGGCCCGCTCAACCTTCCTCCAGCAGGCCTATACTTCTGCTGGACTATGCCTCGATGGCGGAGGTTCCTTTATGCTTCCCAGGATAGTGGGGCTCGCCAGAGCAATGGAAATCGTGGCATTCGATGAGCGCATATCGGCGGACCGGGCGCTTGAGTGGGGGCTGGTGACGAAGGTTGTTGACGACGAACTTGTGCTCGAAGAAGCGTTGAAAATGGCGGGCAGAATCGCCTCAGGATCGATAAACTCCTTCGGATGGTGCAAGCAACTGCTTATGGACTCCTATAATACTTCATTCGAGACCCAGCTGGAGCATGAACGGGAAGGGATTCGCACCTGCGCGGGCCATCCGGACGGCCAGGAAGGCATCCGCGCTTTCAAAGAGAAGCGCAGGCCGGTTTTCCATACTGAAGAAGGGGGTTAGGTTCAGGCTCTCTCAGACATCACGTGTTTGCTGCTTTGCCCTTGATGGCAGGGACACAAGGGCCTTGCCGGGGGCTGTGATTTTCCCGCTCCCGTTCTCTACGGCCAATTCGAGCTCGACCAAGTGTTCCAGGCCGTTCACGTACTTAGCGGTGACCTTTCCCTTGCACAGCCAGGTCTCGCCGTCCTCCGGCTCGTTCATTGTCTTCATGCGGCGGGGATAATCAATCCCTCTGTACTCGCAGGATATCCTCTTGAGCCGGCCCTGCATGCCCATCCAGCGGGTTACGAAGTGGACCAGCCAGGCAAGCTTGAGTTGACCGTGCATTAGCGGACGTTGCAGGCCCTGTGACCGGGCAAAGGCATCCTCATACATAAGCGGATTGTGGGCGCCAATGGCCGCCGCCCATTTGACAACCGTTACCGAGTCGGCGATTTTGGGCAGAGGCACAAGCTCATCCCCCGGTTCGACTTCCTCCCAGTAGACCTGCTGCCGGTTCACTGCGCACCTCCCGGCTGAGGTTTGCGGCAGATCACCTTCTGAAAGGACTTCGCCACGAGATCGCCGTTTTGCTTGACATAAGATGTCTCGAAATGGCATATGATCATCAATCCGCCCTTGCCTTCTTTCCCGGACACATCCATAATCTTCGGGCTGGCTACCAGGATGTCGCCGGGGTAAACGGGATTAAAGAACTCGAAAGCCATGCCGCCGTCCAGCATCCTGTAGTAGCCGGCATTGACCACAGCGGACATCAGGCCCATAACAGCCTCGAGGTTAGGTACGGACTTGATCGGCCAGCCGAAGAAGCCGGGCGGTGCGATAATTCCGCCGTATTCGGATCGACTGGCGAACTCGTTATCGTAGTAAAGAGGATTGTCGTCGCCCGCGGCCTCCGTATACCTCTTGATGGCGCCGCGTTCAACGTCGCGAACATGCGGGGGATCGACACGACCTATGAACTGTTGAAACTCCTCGGGGACCATCTCAACTCCTTCAAAACCAATTCGGGGTGACGCGGTTTATTTGAGTGCTTCGCGGAGCTTGATGACTATCTCGCGCCGCTTTTGCTCGTCGGCAAGGTACTGCTTCAACTGCGCCCATGCCGCCGGGCAGTTCTTGTACTCAATACCGGCCATACGGTGCAAAGTCCTGTCGATCTCCTTTTTGTTTGCCGGGGTCAGCTCGATACCGGCTTCTTCGAAAATGCCTTTTAGATGACGGATATAGCAGGACATTTCTTTTGACCTCCGCGCATGCTGGTGCAGAAGACCTTCGTCGGGTACAGTCCATAGAATACGCGGTATGCGCCGCGTGAGCAAGTGGGTTGTGATGCCGGTTTACGGGAACACCAGGCAATTAACGGATAGCGCGGTACGGGGGGACGGCGGCCAGCTAGTTCTCTTCCTTCAGCCTTGACAGGGAAACCGTGCTGGCTTCTTCGAGGCGGCCGTACTGGAGGACCTGGTTGAGGAGCGAGCGTTCCCACCTGCCTGCGTCGACGGCTTTGACCAGGGAACTGGTATCAAGAAGTGAGACCTCCATCCATTTCCCCGCTTCTTTCACGATACCGTCGAGCTCTTCCCTGCCCTCGTCGTTCTTGCCTGGAAACTTGAGCTTCTTCTCTATTTTCACCCTCACCTTGCGCGAGCTGCCCCTTATAATCTGCACGTTTTCCCTGACTGCGTAATTGATGAGGGCTTCCCTTACCTGAGCGATCTCTGCATCAAGCCTGGCTGAGTCTTCTTTGAGTTCGGCAAAGCGGTTGACCAGTGCTACGCCGGGTTCACCCAGGTAGTCGTTTGCGGGAAGCTCGGCCACTGTAACGAAGTGCTTTCTCATGGGACAGAGGTCGGGGAATTCGCACCACCCGCACAGGGCCGATTCGCGGGGTTCGAAGCTCTTGCAGGCCTCGATCTCGTCAACAAGCCTTGCGGTGTCTTCGAGCAAAGCCTCGATTGCCTCCGGGGACCGCGTGGACTCAAGCTCGCGGTCGAAGGCCAGATAATGCCAGATGAGCCGGATATCTCTTACATCCGGCCACATTTTCCGTACTCCGATCAGGTACAGTCCCAGCTGCCGATCGCTATCGATCTCTTGCTGGGACGGAAGGTGCGAAGAGGTCTTGTAATCGTGGATCCTGTGGCATCCGTCCGGTGTGCAGGAGAGGCGGTCTATGTAGCCCGAAAACCGGTACCTGTCATCGCCGTCCAGTGAAAAGCTGAGCCTCACTTCGGTGCCCAGGGTCACGTCGGAATCGAAGGGGGCATACCGCCTGTAGTAGGTCTCGATCATCCTCCGGCCCAGGGTCCGGAAGTGGTCCCGGGTGAGGTCCGCGCGAGCGATGGCAACGCCGTCGTGCCATCTCTGTTCCCAGAAGTTCTCGTAGCAGGAGAGAAGCTGGTCAAGAGTGTTGAGCCGGGTGAAGCATATGTCGTCGTAGCACTTCCTGAGCGTATCGTGGACCATGTTGCCGAGGAACGCTTCGACGCTTTCTGACTCGCGCTTTATCCTGTCGCGATAGCTCAGTTTATACTTGAGCGGACACTGCTCGTACGTGCTCAATTGACTGTGCGAGTAAACGGGCATGTTCCCTCAGGGATTCCTGAATGGTCCTTGCAAAGGTCAAGATAGGGACCAGAGTCGCATACTAACGGAGAAACATGGACTTCACGGGGCTTTCAAATTCGGTTCCGCATATCGGACAGCGAAAAACAAGCCTGGTGTATGCCTGGCCGCTGCGGTCCTGCCTGTAGACCGGGGCGTCATTGCCGTCATTAGGACAACGGGAATAGATGAAACGGCGGTAGCCGTCATGGTCGGCTACAAACAGGCGACCGGACTCCAGCGCTCTCTTGATTTCTGCGGAACTGCCTTTACGGCTGGGCTTGACCACGTTTGGCCTCCCTCAAGAATCTGTATCTTCGAGTCGGGTATTCTTCCTGGTACTCATTGCTCCGGTACAGGAACTGTTCGAGGTGAACGGGCAACTCAATCCTGCCTGGATAAGTAAGAGCGGCGCCCGATGTGCGGAACGCTCCTCCCGGTAAAGGTTTCAGCCGGGCTGACTCCGCGTATGCTCCGCCGCCGGGCGGCAGGTTCCCGCTGAAAATATGCCGTGGAGATCCATGGAACATGATCTGTGCGATCCTTAAGGAAGCTCCTACGGAGTGCTTATACTATGCCCGACACCCTTTGTCAATACTCCGGACCGGGTCTGTGGGGACTATATAGTTCAAGTGATTCTGATAACGGCAGCGCAAAGCAGGAGCAAACAGGAGTGAATAAGAGGGAAAGCCGCCCTGATGTATCCGCTGGCGGAGGCAGCTAGCGACCTCTCCCCCGACGCCACCAGCCGCGCCGGAATCTCAAGCCGCCGGGTATTCCAGCGCTCCTGAACGCTGCCGACTCGCCCGGCGGGGAGAGACGCACGTATATAGCATTGGCAAGCTCCCGGTCAACTGCGAACTGGGTATTCCTTATCTCAAAAACATAGCTGGGGAATCGCTGAAGCAGCCTGATCGGTGTGCCGGGGAGTATGCCCATGCTCATCAGCTTCTGGAGCCTGCTGGCCTCCGGTGCGTGGATGTAGGCGATCTTTCCAGCTCTGCCCGCGTCCATCTCCGACAGGGGCGCGATTACTCGCTCCGCCTCTTCATCGCGCTCCTTGCAGCAGCGGCCTTCGGGTATCAGGCTTCCGTGAGGACAGACTCTCGGGTGGCCGAGAAGTGTGCAGATAGAATCGTCAAGGCCCTTGTCCAGCAGGTGTTCGAACTTGCAGGCCTTCTCGTGAAGCAGGGTTCCGTGTGTATCCAGGACGTCGGCGAGCAGCCTTTCGGCCAGGCGGTGCCGCCTGACGATACTGGTTGCCTCGGGCAGACCCTTCCGCGTAAGCCGTAGCACGCCGTCATTGACTTCGACTAAACCCTCCGCGGCAAGCTTCCTCACCGCCTGATCTTGAGCATCGGCGAGCTCTTCCACCGGAACCGAGTCCCGGCCTTCCTCCTGAGATTTCATCCACAGGGCTTCAAGTATTTCCTGTGCTTTTTCTTCCAGATCCACGCTTCTTCCTCCAGTTCTTGAACGCCCGCACGAGTCCCGGCTCCCGCATTATCTCGTAGCCGCAGCGCGGGCACCTCATGAGGGCGCAGCCTCTGGCCAGCGGGCAGCCTCGGCACGAGGCCGCAGCCTCTGGTTCGTCGAACCGGTATCCGCACATCGGGCATTCTATCACAGTTGC
>JACUUS010000173.1 GCA_014859215.1 Dehalococcoidia bacterium
CCAGTCCGGGATCATCTCCCAGGGCTGTAGAGGTTGCTAACGCGATTACAAGGGTCAAGGCCAGGAGCGGCAACAACAATCGAACTAGCTTATACATCACATCCTCCTTCGAGATTGGCCGGGGAAGCGGTCAAGAAACCGGTTCGGTCCGCGATTTCGCATAGGATAGAGTCAGCCCGGTTCACCCTTCGCACTGTCGTTGCTTCCTGTTCAAAAGGTATCAACATGTACGCCGGGTTCCTGGATGCCTGAACAGGGTATGGGAACAGTTCGGATTCTTCTCATGCACAGTTCTTGCAGAGCGGCAGTACGCGGAACGGAGGCCGTGCCCCTGTGTCATGTCTCCGGGTAGTAGAAGATAATTCCACCTCCCTTCCCCTCCGCGCATCTTCTTGTCCGGAGCCCTATTGGACATGGCCCACGGGCTGAGGGTATGAGTTATTAAGGCCGTCGTGAAGCCCCGCAATGTTTCAGTAATGATCTCTCGCTATTTCTCACGCGCGCCCCGGTCTTCCACGGGTTCTCGAGCCTGAGGCGTTACGGGCGGGGACACCCTCTAATCTTAGGGAGCAGGGCATGAAAAAATCATAAAATAGTAGTAGAAAAGGTAAAGAAATTGTGACATTTTGCCCGCAGTCTACGAGTGGTATGAATTCTGGAGTAGCGATCACATCTCGAGGCTTCTCAGGTCGGGTCTCTGTGGAGCCTGAGAGTGATACAGCGTAAGCTGCCCCCTCCTGCTCTGAGCGCTTCAGGGTGAAAGAAGAGCATCTCCACGCCCTCACGGGTAAGCGAGTTTCTGGTTTCCCTATCCAGAGCCGAGTCGTAATGGATAATCACCCCCGGCTCCAGTGGGACGAAGCTGCAAGCGAGCCGTTGCTGCTCCATATCGGAGACTTCGATTATGTTTACTCCGCGGCCCCGCATATACTCCGCGAAGTCGACCTGGTGGACTCCCGCGCAGGTGAAAACGTAACTGCGCTTGAAGGCCGGTAGATAAGCGAGGGCGATAGTCTCGCTTACCCTGCTGTAAATGGTATCTGGATGCATGAATCTACGGGCCCTCAGGACTTCGACAAGGATCACCTCACGGAAAGACGCGAGCGCCCTTCGAATGAATTTCTGTATACTGGCCCTGCTGTGCCGCTCTGTCTCAGCCACGAGTACCGTTTCCGGCGAAAGAAGCAAGCATCCCTCAAAGGCATCATCGGGGTCTTCGAAGTCAATCAGGGTTGGTATACCCAGGTTCTCAAGCGCTTCGCGCACAACCTGTTCTTCGCCCTTTCTGCTATCCCAGGCCATTGCTGAGAGGATTGTGCCACGGGCGGAAATGACTGCCGTATCGTGAAGATAGGTTAGATTTGGCAGGAAGTCTATCAGAGCAATGTTTTGTTCGACGTAGTCTGAGAGCTCAAAGACCTCAACACCGTGCCCGCTAAGCATTTCCCGGTACCGGTCATGCTCCTCTCTAAAGCGTTCTGCGTCCGGGACATAATCGAACAGCAACCGTGCGTGGTTGCTGCTCCTGACGAGTTCAAGCTCATTTCCCGGCCGGTGCATCAGTACGTGTGTAAGTCTTCCCAGGGAGTCGCATCCGTAAGGTATTAGCTCCGTTGTTGTCCTGCTCATGATGCCTTTCTCCTTCCGCGGCAAATTCAGGGAATCAGTACGGTCCGGCATGTAATATCGGTATATCAGACTCAGGCTACGTTTGTGAGTGCGCTGGAGTCCTGACCAGGGCCAGGAGACCGGAACCGTCCTCGCTTATCGATAGCTCCAGTATGTGGAACTTGTGACTTCCAAGGAAGCGGCGTACCTGGAGGACATTGAATTTGTAGGTGAACCCCATTCGGATCCTCTCACCTGCCGCAAATCTGATCCGTCTCGATGCGCAAACTATGGATGAGTCCGCAAGGATTTCTATACACTTCCTGGTCTTGTATGCCATCCCGGCGGAAGTAAGTCGCTGCTCCAGATCAAGATGAAAGGCGCAGTTCTCCTCGGGGAGCCCCCGCTGCACGAGGGGTTGCAGGTTGAAGCGGGCATTCAACGGCGACCGGTACATGTTCTCGACTTCATCGAGCCTCTTGCCCGACTCATGTTCGGGGATAAGGTGGCAATCGAACAAGAACAGGTCTTCTGGTCCCAGATGATTTTCTACGAGGGGCAGAAGGTAGTTGGGCTCATAATTGCAGAAGTTGTTGCCAAGCAAGCAGAGGACTATGGGTGACTGCCAGAATCCGTGCAGCCAGGGCAAGTCTTCGAACCGGGCAACCAGGCCGGCCTTGTTTACCTCCAGGTCATTTACCCGGGCGAGGGCTGCGTCAAGCATCAGGCTGCTTATGTCGACCGGAATATACCTGAGCGAATGCTTGTGCGCAGCCTCAATCAGGAGGCGTTCCTTTTCCCCATTTCCGACTCCTATGCTCACCAGGTCAAAAACAGCCGGGAAGTGGCCTACCATTCTGGAAAGGCTTTCGCGGAGCAGGCGGGTGAGGGAAGAGGCTATCGGAAACTCTGAGGAAGCGGAAAGCTTAGCCCAGCCTTCGTACCCTGATTTGCCGAGGTACAGAAAATAATCCGGCAATTCGCGGTGCTCAAGGCAGGCGCCGAGCCGATCTTCCAGATCTTCCGCAGTAACAAGTTCGATTCTGTTCAAATACGCTCTCTCATTTCAAACACTGAAGACACTCGCCGCGCAGTGCGGTATAGGGGTCTTTACCTTCGTTGGTTCCTACGCTGTAGCTGTAACCCCGACAGCCTATGCACTCGCACAGGTGCTCGCATTCCCGGCATTTCCCTTCAAGGTGCCGGTCTATGTGTCTTACATAGTCGAACAACTGGTCGTTGTAGATTTCGCGGAGGCTTCTGGTGCGGACGTTATGCGGATATACGCCGTTTACTCTCAAAGCGGGGTTTTCATCGAATTTCGTCGGCGCACAGGGTCGGACATTTCCCTCAATCGTTATATAGAGGCTGTATAGATGCTGCAGGCATCCACTTGCCGGAAGAGGAGTATGCGGGAGCCAGTCGAAGCCATAATCTGTTCTGTCGATTTCAAGTAGTCTCAGCTTATAAGCCTGCACTTCTTCGCGCGTCAGCCCGAGACCGGGGAGTTCGGTTGCGGCACGTCCTGTGGGCGTGAGCACTTCGAGGTTGGGAAATATGCTCCGGTCACGACAGAACCGCCATATTTCCTCGATCTCGTTCTGGTTAAGGCGGTTGGTCACCACTGAGAGTCCCAGCCTGAACCGGCCCGGTTCCTCCACACGGGTGAAGCCGGCGTCAATAAGTCTCCCCAGTCCTTGCCGGATTCGAGCGAGGACCCCATTTTGTCCCGAAAGGAAGTCCTGTATCTCCGGCCGAAGCGAGTCCAACTTGCCCATCACCGAAGCGTTAGTGGCCAGCAAGAATGAGGCAAGGTCCGCGGTCATAGTCATTGTGTTTGTGAAGACTACGGGGACCATGCCTAGAGAATGAATTAACGAGATAAGGTCCCTGAACCGGGGATGAATTGTCGGTTCCCCACCGCCAATAACGACCACAGATAGCGCGCCGAGATCCTGAGCCTGCCGGACAACCCTTTCCAGTTCGTCCACGGGCGTGGCATGATCGAGCTTGCTTTCGCTTTCGGCATAGCAATAGCGGCACCGCAAATTGCATGAACGATTTGTCTCAAGCCGTATTGCGAGAAGCCTGGCTGCATCTCGTGCCCCGTAAGCCTCCCGGGGATCATAGGTATACCCGGCCAGGACCGGCGGCCTGGTGGAATCCGGTCTTTCTTCATCCTTGTCTGGAGCAAACGAGGTAAATGCAGGTGGAATCGACTGCAATGCTGACTCCTGTCGTCTTGGCTGATACCGGGTTGCCGGTCAGCCTTTTCATTAACGCACACCGAAAGGCATGCAACAATTCCTAATATTAGGAATGCGTGCATGAAGAAGTCATAAAATAGCCGCTGAAAAGGTAAAAAAGTTATCACATTTTGCCTGCCCGCGGCACGCCCCGCGGCGGGATTGACTCAGGGCCGACCAGCAGGATACAATTTGAAGCGAGTCAGGATCGGCAAAGGCCAAAACTCAACTGAGGGCACATTTATGGATGAGCTGAAGGCCAAATGGGAAGACTGGTACGGGGAGTTGGTCTCCAGTTACCAGTGGAATGAAGTCGAATACAAGGGGAGAAGGGTCCTCTATGTCTGCGGCAGAGCGTTTATCAGCGGGGATGACAGGGCTCTGGCCTCGGAATTCATCCAGGTACTCGGTTTTATTGATTCCGGCGCATCCGCATCGGAACAGGAGGAGAAGGAGCTCAGCGAATTCCTGAGGAGCAGGCACGCAGTGGGGAACGTCTCTTTCTGGCGAAGCCAGGACTGAGCCTCTAATTCGCTGCAAGCCTGTCCAGTGATTCCTCGGGCGCAGCAGCCGGCTTCCTTTCCTGCACTTCCCGTCCCCTGGAATGCCTTGCGCGCGCTATTTTATGCGCGATCGGCGCGGCTTGCGAGGAACGCGATAGAGGCGACTATTGTCCCGCCAAGTAAGAAATAGACCGCAAACTAGAAGCTGGCTCACAGCTTTACGGCCCTGCAAGATTCGGGACTTGACAGGGAAGGCACAGAATGCGACAATACGAAAAAG
>JACUUS010000174.1 GCA_014859215.1 Dehalococcoidia bacterium
CATGCACGGTTCCGTTTTCTCCTGGAAAACGCGCACACCGTCCTGCCCTCTGCACCAGTGCATTCATCGGGCATATTTCCGTGTGGAGATGTGCGGACGAAATGTCCAGGCCGGCTTCAACCACCTGGGTCGCCACAAGAATTGCCGGTGCCTTCGCATTTTTTGCAAATGCACTGCGCAAATCCTCCTCCTTCCGGCTCCGGTCTTGTTTGAAGAAGCGCGAATGGAGTGATAACAGGGGTATATCCAGTTCATACTCTCGCAAAGCGTTCCGAAGATCGCTGATCATCTGTTGGGCGCGTCCGACCGTGTTCACAAGGACGATCTGGCGTTCACCCGGGTGCTGCAGAACGTCGGCAATAGACAAAGGCCTCTGTTCATAGACCAGGTGGCGTTTGACCTCGGCAATGCTCGGTATCTTGCCCGCATCATCAGGTCGGAGAGAAATCGGCTTGCAATTCAGAGCATCCTGTATCGTCTCTGTGAGTGCGCTGGTTGCTGTGGCAGTCATCCACACTGATTGAGTGATCTCCTTGAACATCCTGTTTCCAGCAACGGCGGTGAGGAAGGCGCGCTGCGGCGGCATGAGGTGGAATTCATCAAATACCAGCAGCGCTCCCGCTATTGCGGCAGCGTTGATATTGCGAAGTTTTCCGGACAACCCGTACGGTCCACCGAGGAGGCCGCTTAATACCTGATCATAGGTAGTGATTATGATGGCACCCCGGGCGAAGAACGGATCATCGGGCTGCTCTCCGGTCTGAAGAGTCACAGATGGATTCACCACCTCGCGGCCGCGCTGATCCACCTTTGCCTCGACAGGCAACCCACATTTTTGCGCTGCCTGTTTCGCTACCTGGTAGACTCCCTGAGCCAGGGTTCTCAGAGGCAGAGCGTAGATGAGGCGAGTCCGGCCTCCGGCTTTCTTCGAAAACAGGAAAGGAGTTATGACGGCCCAGGTCTTGCCGCAGCCTGTCGGTATCTGCAAGATGCAGTTCTTGCCCTCCCAGATCGCTCTGGCCGTATCCAACTGATAGAGATATGGTGTATGACCAGTCAGCTCCTGGAAGAATGATTCAAAATTCTTTTCATTGAATAGAACCATTTGAGATTACCCCGCCAGCTAGACAATCATGATCGCTATTGGTATAATTCACAACGACAGCAAAAGCTAATCGCAGTCGATATTGTCCTCGCCCACTAGCTCGGCACAGAATGCCACGAGTCTGTTGTGCAATAAACTTGGAACATAAATCTTACAGTGACCCCTAGGTTTGAGAGCAGGGAGTTGCTCCTTTAAGTACGAGTATGCATCAAATTGCATGTTGGGAGGAAGATTCGCCAAATCTGCGGTTGTTTCATGTGACTCACTGCGGATTGTAATTAGCTTCATAGCTTTTTCTCCCCAAGGTCTTTGATTGACAAACGCTAACACAAAATCCGCCCAAAAGCAACATCCTGCGCCTCCAGGATACTGAAAAAAGGTACTTTGGTTGACATTCAATCAGCCACACGATCCGAGCGCGGGGTTCCCCCCCTCTACCACCGTCCCACCCAGGGGCGGTAGGGTCTGCCGTCGCCCCTTACGAAGGTGGCGACGTGGCGGGCCTGCAACTGCATGATCGTGCGCAGCCGGTGCTTCTTCCCCTCGTAGTGCTCGTCGCCGTCCAGCCGCTCGTTGACCCTGTGGGCGATGGTGCGGCGGCTCTCCTCGGTCAGCCTCCCGTCCTCGATCTCCAGGCCGACGCCTTTGTTCAGCAGGCCGAAGACGGCCCGGTCCACTCCCATCTGCCTGAACTCCTCCACAAGATCGAGCACCAGGCTCGGCTTGCCCGCCCGGTCCGCGTGGAGGAAGCCGGCATAAGGGTCGAGCCCGGCCAGCACTACGGCGCGCTCGACCTGGCAGTAGAGGATTCCGTAGCCGTAGTTCAGCGCCGAGTTCACCAGATCGTCCGCGCCCCTCGTCTGCCGTCCCTCCCAGCCGGTCTCGGGTATGATGAGGTCGCCCGCGGCCTCCCAGTACGCTTTGGCGGCATGCCCCTCCAGAGTGAGAAGCTCCTGCCGCGCGTCCTCGACCTTCTTGGCCGTCACTCCCTGTATGCGCGCGGCGAAGTCGTCCAGTGCCAGCGCGGTCGCGCGCACCTTCTCGAACAGTTCCGGCGCCGTCTCCTTGCGGTACTTGGCCATGTACTTGAGCAGGGCCGCCTGGTTCCTCACCTTCCCGCCGGAGAAAGCCTTCGCCAGCGTCACGCCCCGGCCGTCCAGGTAGGCCAGAAGCTGCTCGCGCCGCGTCTTCACGGTCCCCACCAGGCCGGGCGACATCAGCCTGGCGTACGGCCTGCCCAGTCCCGAGATAAAGCTTATGGGTATGCCCCGGTCGGCGCACTCCTGGATGAGGTCGCTGGAAAGGGACACGCCGCCGGAGGCGACCAGTATGTGGTCGAACTCGTGGAACGGCCTTTCCTCGACGACCTGTCCTTTCATCGAAATTCTCAGCCTCTCGGAGTGCTTCCCCAGGAAGGCCCCGAAACTGTCCACGATAACCTGCCTGCTATCCTGGCCCATCCGGCGCCTCCCCCTCTCTCAGGACCTGCGGCTCGTGCTCCGGGATTCCGCAGGAGAATGCTATGCGGTACCAACCGTTACCCTTCGTCACATCTTTGCCCACCTGGGTGAACTGCCCCCAGACCAGCAGCGGCAGGTAGTCCCGCAGAGGCCCTTCGAAAGCGATCGATCCCACCAGCCCGCCGATGGGCGTCCTCGCGTCGCGCCGGCGGCTATAGCTGGAAAGATCGAGCCAGCGGGTGCCGTCTTCCACAACCCGCACCTCTTCCGCCTTTTGCAGGAGCCCGGCGAAATCCATGGCAAGCCTTTCATCGGTGCAATACCGGTAAAGATCGGTCAGCCGGCCCAGCAGCCGCTGCACGAGGGCGCGGAAGGAAAGCCGGTGGACCAGCGATCCGCTGATAATCAGGCGCATGGGCGTGATGATTTCAAGCTCCACCCGGTCCTGAGGCAGGGAGTCCGCACGGGCAAGCACATCCGCGTGGGTTATGGGGATATCGGGCACGTGGACCAGGCTCTCGCCCTGTCGATGGATAGTCTTTTCGATGCCCGAAGCGGGGTTTACCGCCCGCGCCTCCCGTATGTGGAAGCGGCCGGGCGCGGCCGCCCTGTCGCCCATGCCCGTTTCACCCATGCGCCGGACGGCGAGGACCACGTAGGGGAAAAGGGAAAGGGCGCTGCCGAAGAGGGTGAGCCCGAAGGAAAACGTATCGCCTGCCTCCCATCGCAGGCCGTTGGAGATAACAGGTTTCAGGGCGAAGGGCCGGGGTACTTCTTCTCCCCTCGAGCCGCCTTTTTCCACGGTCGCCACCAGGCGGCAGATGGGGCACACCGCGGCAGTAGGACACGTTCGGCAGGAGATCAGGCTCTTGTTGAGGCAGAAATCGCGGCGCAGCGCGCCGAAGAAGGCCCCGCGCAGGGTGGACCCCTTGTTGCGCGGCAACGCCATGGGAGTCACGGCCTCACAGTCGAAAGCCAGCTCGTAGGCTATGAAGCTGTCCATCCACCTCCGTCCATGGTCCGGCTTCTCCTTCCCTGACCACATTCTTCCGGCATACAGCGCCGTGGTCTACCCATTGTACATCTGGTACAGCTGCCTGGACCAGACCGTGAACTCCTTCCGCAAAGCCTCCGGGGCAAGCACCTCCACGTCCGGCCCCCATCCGCGTATCCAGGGGGACATCTCGAGCGTGCTGCCCGCCGTTACGGTGAGAAGACAGCCCCCATCCGGCAGGTCCTCGATGGCCTGCGAGGGGTGCCAGACGGACTCTTTCACCCTGCGGGTCACGCCGGGGGAGAAACGGAGCTTCACTTCGACGTCGTCTCCCCATATGATCCCCCAGCTTGATCCCAGCAGATCGTGCAGGCTCATGTCTTCAGGTATCTCGAAGGTTTCCTCCAGAAGCTGTGCCTCGCGAATGCGGTCGAGCTTGAATGTGATAATACCTTCGCGCTCTCCACTCACGACTCTGCCTATAACGTACTGCGAGTAACCCGTTCCGGTCATCTCTATAAAGTACGGCTCGATGACCCATTCCTTTGTCCTCGTTCCACGGGGAGACCGGTATCGGAAGCGGAGCCGGCGGCGGGTGCTCCAGGCCAGCGCCACCTTCTCGTATACGATCAGGGAGTCAGGGTTAGACGGCTTTCTAGCAAGACTGCCAAGGCTGTCTTCCAAGCGTTCGCCTACCGGTGAGGGCAATACCGCAGCAAGCTTGCGCAATGCCGACTCGATATGAGGGTTGTGCTCGTCGGTCTGGCGTATGATCAGGCGGGCTGCCAGAAAAAGTCCTACCGCTTCCTGAAGCGAAAGAAACACTGGAGGAAGGTGATAACCGCCAGGCAGGCCGTAGCGATCGTACCCTCGCTTTTGGATGGGTATATGCAAATCAGTCTGCAAAGTAAGGATATCTCGCTGCATGGTGCGAGTGCTCACACCGTGGCGTTCCGCCAGCTCGCTTACAGTAAGTCCCAGCGGACTCCTGCTGATCAAGCCCTGTATCTGGATAAGGCGCACTGCACGACCGGTGTCTCTCGTCAA
>JACUUS010000175.1 GCA_014859215.1 Dehalococcoidia bacterium
TTGCTTGGTCCGCATTGACTTGCGAAGCCGCTGAATGTAAAATTGCAGGAGAAAAAGGGATAAACATCTCCCCGCCATTTCCTCTGAAGTCCGCTGGAACGGGGGCCGTTAGCTCAGTGGGAGAGCACCTGACTTTTAATCAGGGTGTCGCGGGTTCGAATCCCGCACGGCTCACCAATCATAACTTTTCCACACCAGAAAACCGAGACCTTCTTTGAGGTCACCATAGCTCATACTCCCCAATGCGGGAGGAATGAGGTATGGAACAAGCGCTTGACCAACAGGTAGACCTCTATGTGCGTCTGGGTCTAAGCCCCATCCCCTTGAAACCGCGCTACAAGGTGCCGCTCGTCAAACGGCGGGTCGGCTGGAATCCTGGCCCCGAAGAAGTCAGGCGGCGTGCGTCCACGCCAGGCATCAACTTTGGAGTCCATTGCAGTCGCGAACTTGTCGGCCTAGATTTCGATTCGGAGGAGGAGTTCCAGAGTCTCATTGAGGTCCATCCTGAGGCAGTTCTGTGGCCGAGGGTGAAGACTGGCAGGAGCTTTCACCTCTGGGTACAGGCTATGAAGCGCGTTCGCTCTCGGCAGGTCTGCGATGCCGGGATCTGCATTGGCTCGTACCCCGTAGCCCCGCCCTCCCTTCATCCTGGTCGCAGAAGAGGTGAAGGGCGATGAGCCGCTGCACCACATTCCGTCACGAGGAAAATCTAGACCCAGATAGTCTCTATGTCAGAAGACTCCTCGAGCCCGGCTGGGCCGGATTCCTTGCTCTGGCAGAAGCCGAGTACATTCGCGATTGTCTGGAGCGGGACGGCGCGCTTAGGCGGCGTTGGGCCATCCGACGCAAGAAGGTACCCCTATCACTTATAGCCGAAAGGGCGTTCGTTGAGGACCCGGTTGCGGCGCGGCGCCACATTGCTGCCGAGCAGGCGCGGGCACGCCGCAAAAGCCTTCAGCGGTCAAAGTGTCGCCGCGAGCGAACCTGGTCGCGGGGAACACCCCGGACTCCTGACGAAATCTCTGGCCCGGGGAGTCGGCTTTGACAACCAGCTACGCCCGGGAAGACAAAGACCGGGCGGAAGGCAAGGCCGCAAAAACTGTGAAGCGAGGTGGGCAATGAAAGTCACGGAGCACGTCGAACATCTGTTGAGGAAGGGGCGAAGCCCCGAGGAGCTTCTTGAACTCGGCTTCTCCAAGGTAGTGGTAACCAAGGTGCGCAGGCAGCTGCGGCAGGAGAAGGCATCTCGGCATGCCAAGGCGCCAAAGGGTGGGGGTGGCACCAAGGTCCTTCCTCAGGTTACAGTGCGATCCGCTGAGGAAGCGGCAGCGATGCCGCAGAGGCTAACGTCTATGGAGAGCGGCCTCAAAGCGATAGAGGGCCGGGTTGAAGAACTGGAAGCCCGGCTCTCTGGCACTCCTGTCCTGGGGCTCAGGCGGCGTTTCAAGTGCCAGTGCGGCGCGACCGGACTTCTCGCCGTGCGCATCCAGTGCACCAGGTGCGGAAGAGAGACCTGGTGGGGCTGGTTTCCCGAGAAATGACTTGTCCCAAGACAGGCTGCGAGCGAAAGTGATGTTGATCAGGGGTAGTCGAACCAATGAAGGCATATCTTGAGCCGGAAGAGGTAGCCCTGATGGAGAAGGCAACCAGCAACCTTCGGGACCGCCTGCTCATACGGGCGCTGTTCAGGTTGGGTTGCCGTATCTCTGAGGCTCTGGCTCTGAGAGTCGAAGACATCGATTCTGTTCATGGCCTGGTCACTATCCAGCACCTTAAGAGCCGCATCAGGTCATCGTGCCCGCACTGCAACGCTGGTTTGGGCAGAAGCCATGCCTACTGCCCGAAGTGCGGCAACAGGGTCTCGGCAGCAGTTATGCAGCAGCGGGAGCACCGCCGGCAGAGGGTCCTGCCCATCGACCCCGACACCCTGGAAATGCTAAAGGAGTACATCGAACGGGGCGGCCCGGTTGCCAAGGGCGGCAAGACGCTGATCTTTGGTATCAACCGTCACCGTGCCTGGCAAATCGTCAAAGAATGTGCCGAGAGGGCTGCACTGCCAAGCCTGGTCAATCCTGAAACAGGGAAAGTCCACAATGTCTCTCCTCACAAATTGAGGGATGCCTTCGCCGTGATGGCGGTAAAACAAAACGATACGGGTGACGGTCTAAGGATGCTCCAGGAGCATCTGGGCCATCAGAGTTTCAACACGACAGCCAGGTACCGGAAAGTCTCGGGCAAGGAGCACCGCGATTGGTATAGCAGGCTTTGGGACAAGAGGATAGGGACATGACAGAGCTAGTGAGGCCACGAAGAGGTGGTTTCCTCCGTCCCTTTGGCTGCGGCTGGTTCGTTCGAGAGTACCTTATGGGTAACGGCCCTTACGATTCACCTCGCATAGACCCGGCTAGCGGTGCGCCCCAGGCCGACATATTTCACCGGTACAAGGAGGCTCTTCTCAGAGCCACGGCCGTAGACAGGGCCACCAGGGCTGAAGAACGTCAGGCAAGGCGGGAGAGGCGGCCCATTGACCCCGATGAGATCGAGAAGTTGACCGAAAAACACCTCGCTCGTTTACCGTACAAGTCCAGCGCCAGCCGTTACCACTCATTCGTTGTCTACTTCTCCAACCTGCAGAGGCTGGGCTGGGTGGAGTTCAGCGGAATTGAAGAGCCTTCAGCCTTCCAAGACCATTACCCTCCAGGGCCACCCAGAAGGTACTACCGTCTCACTCCCGCTGGCAGGGCCGCCCCTGATGCCGCCTGGTCCAACCCCCTGGCCGCGCTCTATGCCTCCCACCTGTAAGCACCTCAAAACAGCTTCCGACACTGCCGCGACCTGACCGAGGAGCACCTGCGGAGGACGGTACGCACCTGCCTTCTCGTGCCTGACAAGGCCTGGCGGGATGGCAAGAGATACCCTGCGGCGGGCGGACGGCGGAAGTCTTCGCTTGCCTGTACGCGAAGCTACGCCGACTTCCAGGCATTTTTTCCGCCCCAACGCAGTTCCCACAATGTCGATGAGAATATAGGTTCATTCCGTTAATGAACAAGAGGACATTTTGTGTGATTCTATGATGATGATCGTGATCATGATCGTGATGATCGTGATCAGGCACCTTCACAAATACGGACAAACGGCGAAGCCGAAGCCGTCATGGTCATACAGGAATGACGAAGCCTTGCCTTATAAGGCCGTGTAAGCCGATTCTGGGGCGATAGCAGTCCAAGATAGGCTTATATAGGTAAGGCAAGGCCGGAAGTTCCGTTGAATCGTCCGTCATAGCCTTGCGCGGGATAGACTGGACATACGCGCCAAATACCGTATAGGAGAAGGCCGTATGAGTAAGCAATTCGATTACGTTCTGAGTCTGGTCAAGCCTAACGGTGCGAAGCCTAAAGGCCGGAAAGTCTGGTCAATCGACATTGAAACTGTCTGGTTACCGTTCTTTACGGCAACGAATACCGAAGGCAAGAGCAACTTGCCCCATGCCGCGCTAGGCGCGCCCCTTCGGCTACAGTACCACGGTGATGGTACGGTCAAGTTCAACGATAGGACTGGTCGCCCAGTCATCAAAGTCGCAAGCGAACTGAACGATGCCGTTAAACTGGTACGCGAGAACATGGTCGCGGGACTCATAAGTTACGCTGGTCACGTTCAGAACAAACGTACCGATGATTACCGCGAACAGTTACGGCTTAACGTGCAGGCAGGCAAGCCGATTGTTGAATACGATACGGCGAAACTGCGAGAAGCTGAAGCCGCACGCGCCGAATCCGAATTGCAGGAAATGCTATCCGAAGCCGAACGCGCCGAATCCGCGCCCGAACAGGAACGGGAACCCGTTACCGCTTAACAATCATGGCGCGTATGTCCAGTTTAATCCGCGCAAGGCAAGAATAAACGTAAAGGGGACTAACTGCCATGAGTACGCCTAAATGGGCAACGCGCGAACGGCAGGAACAGTTAGTCCAGCTATGGCACAAATACGGTACTACGTGCCTGCAAGGACACCCCTTGTGCCCGACACGTGACCATTACGTTTACTGGCAGTCTATAGTCACAATCGGGAATCCGATACGATTGGCCTGTCACGATGGTCACGGGAACCCTATCCGTGATAGGAACGGGAACCTTCAGTATCTAGTAGTAGGCTACAGGCCGAAGGCCGATAGAGTTCCGCATACCGCGCGATTGTACGAGAAGCGGGAAGCCGAACTTATTGCGGATTGGATTGCAGAAGATAGGGCAACGCGAGCGTATGAGCGTAAGGTGCTATCCCGCGCCTTGCACAAGATTCCCGAACGCGGAAGCATACGCGGCACGTTCAATGCTATAAGCCGGACTATCTATCACGATTCGCAACCGCAATTCTACATAGAAGCCGTAGGAATAAGCGGATTGGCAATCAGGCCGTTCGCAAAGGTACGGATTGCGAGTTCCTTTACCAGACTCCATGTTGATTTAGGGGACTCGTTAGTTCGCATGAGCAAACACAGGAAACGCAAGGCAATCCGTTACGGCAAGGCCTTGCCGCCGGACGTCCAGAAGGACATAGATACCCGTTGCGGTAAGGCAGTAGCGCACTATTTGAACAGTT
>JACUUS010000176.1 GCA_014859215.1 Dehalococcoidia bacterium
ATTGGGCAATTGGGGGTCTTGACAGTTTCGGGGCCTGCTCTTAAGATAGCTGCGTACTCGAAAGATGGCGAAACATAGTCTTATTCCCCCCAAAAACTGCAAGGTCCTGCTTGTAAACCCACCATATGCTTATTCGGAAATCCCCATTATGCCAATGGGCTTGTCGTACGTGGCGGGCGTGTTGGAGCACAAAGGCTATGAGATTCAGCTGCTTGATCTGCTCGTGTCCAAGTACTCCAAAGAGAAGGTCCGCCGCAAAATGAGTGATTTTCAGCCTGATGTGATCTGTATCACGTCCGTGACTATGAACTATCCTGTAGCGTCAGAGATCCTGAAGTATTGCAGGTCCCTTGACCAGAACGTGGTCACAGTGATCGGCGGCCCGCATGTAACCTTCTCGGCGGTGGATACACTCGAGAACTCGCCCTGGATAGACATCGTGGTGAGAGGTGAGGGAGAAGAGACCATTCTCGACATCGTCGGCGGCAAGAGCACCGAGAACGTAGACGGCATTGCCTATCGCGTTGACGGCAGGGTAGTGCTTACCAGGGAACGGGCACTCATAGAAGATCTGGATGCGCTTCCTTTACCGGCCAGACATCTTTTCCCATTGGCCCGCTACCATAGTCTTGACGTACACGCAAGTCTGATAACGGGAAGAGGCTGTCCCTTCAACTGCATTTTCTGCGTTGGCTCCAAGATGGGAGGCAGGCGGGCCAGGTACCGCAATCCTGAGCTTATTGTTGATGAAATTGAACACGCCCTCTCTTACGGATTCAAGGAGGTTAACCTGGAAGATGACCTGGTTACCCTCAATCACCGGCATATGTATGGGATATGCGACGAGATTACGGCGCGTGGCCTGAAATTCAACTGGAGCGCTTTTTCCAGGGCCGACACTGTCAACCCGGAGTTGTTGCGAAGGATGAAGGAGGCGGGCTGCACCTGGCTTCTGTACGGCGTCGAAAGCGGCAACCAGGGCATTCTGGACACCATCAAGAAAAAGACGACCCTGGAAAAGATCAAGCAGGGTGTCAAGATGGCCAAGGATGCGGGGATCGACATTTTCGCTTCCTTTGTGATCGGGCTTCCCGGAGAGACGCAGGACACGCTCCAGGAGAGCGTGAAATATGCGAGCGAACTGGGCACGTTTTACGGGTTTCACGTGCTTTCACCTTTCCCGGGCACGGAAATCCGCGAGAAGGCCGGCGAATACGGAATAGAGATTTTGACCGATGACTGGTCGAAGTACGACTGCAACCGGCCGATTACCAGGACTGAGGGAGCCGGGCCGGAGGAGTTGACTGCGGTCCTTCATGAATACTACCAGGCCTTGAAGCTGCCCATACCGGAAAGGGACACAGAGAAACTGAACAAGGCAAAGATGCGCAGTCTCCTTGCTGGCGCCCTGCTTAAAGGAGACGTGATCGAAGGCCTGGGGACGATCGAAGCAAGCCCGGACCCTGTTGTCACTCTCGCCGGCAAGATCACAGACATCCTCCCTTACTCACTGCAACAGGTTACAGAAGCGCTGGGGAAGTGGGTGGGTGAAGGGATTCTGAAGTTCGACAGGAAGGGTGACCGGCTGGTCTGGATGTGGAGCTGACACTGATTGACCCGGGGTAAGAATACCCTCTTCCTCTCCTCTGTTCTCTGAGCAACACCAGAACTACAGCAGCCGTCAAGGCTGCTCACCTCAAACCAGTCACTTCCACCCAGTCCTTAGTTACGCCTGGCTCTCGCTGATCGTACCGTTTTTCATAAGTACTATTTGACTATTCCTCGATGCTACCAGGCGCTGTAGAGTGTACTCATGCATTCTCTTACAAGATGTATACCTTCGGTTGAGGGCTGCGGCCCGGATTTTTTTGGCTGGTTCAGGCTTGTCGTCTGGACGCTTGTCAGGCAGGAAGTGTAACAGTAATGGATTGTCTTCGTTATATAGGCGGTGAAAGAGAAGCGCTCAGTGAGAGCCGCGATGCCGGAAGAATCGATGATATTGAAATTCGAAGGCTTGTCGAGCGGGCCGCAAAAGGCGATATCGAAGCCTTTGGTGAAATATACAGCATACATTTGGACCGAATCTACAGGTACATTTTCTGTCACGTCAGAGATCGTGCGGCGGCGGAGGACCTTACCGAGGAAGTATTCATGAAAGCTTGGGACAGCCTGGCAAAGTTCAAGTGGCAGGGATTCCGTTTCTCTTCATGGCTCTATCGCATCGCTCACAATCACATGATCGACCATTTTCGAAATAACCGGTATTGCAGACCGCTCACGGTGGACCTGCCTCTGGTGGATGACCGCGGGCCCGAGCGGGAAGCCGAGGCAAACCAGGTAAGAAGCATCCTGCTCGACGCGCTCAGCAATCTTCCGAAGCAGCAGAAGCAGCTGATAACGCTCAAATTCATTGAGGGTCTGGATAACAGCGAGATCGGGCACATCATGAAAAAGAGCGAGGGAGCTGTGAGAATCATGCAGATGAGGGCTCTCCAGGCGCTTCGCGAGAGCCTGAACGGGGTACTTCCGTGAGACTAGACTTGTCAAGAGCTCTGGACGAGTGCCTGGAGCGACTGGATATGGGAGAGAGTGTTGAAAGCTGCCTCATGCGCTATCCTGAACTGAAACCGCAGTTCGAGCCTTTACTGAGAACAGCGGCCGCTCTTTACGCCCACCCTGTAGTCGCTCCTTCCGAGGAATTCAAGACTATTTCAAAAGCCAGAATAAAAGCGCGCCTGTATGCGAGATCTTCTCATGCCGGCGCCGGCCATCTTCCGGGCGAAGAACGGGTGCCGGCCGGGAAGGCTCTACTCCGGTGGTTGAGGGGGCCTGAGAGGGTAGCGGCTCCGATAGCGATAACCATCGCCCTGACTGCAGGCGTGGTCCTCTTTCTCGTAGCCAGTCTCTTGTTTCTATCGCCGCCTGCCACGGTTAAGTACCAGTGTGCGCTGAGTATCCTGGGGGGCGAAGTGGAGGTCCGGCAGGCTGATGGGGAAGTCTGGGAGGAGGCGGAAGACGGGACGTGGTTGAGGCCGGGCAGCGGGATAAGGACTGCGGGCGATTCCCATGCTCTTGTTACTTTCTTCGATGGCAGCACTATTTCACTCGAACCTGATACTGAGCTTGAAATCCGGACAAGCGAGTCTTCGAGCGGACCAAGGATATCGGTCAGGCAAGCGCTGGGGAGGACATGGAGCAGCGTACCCGCAGGTGATCCCGGCAAAGTCTTCGAGATTCAGACTCCTTCCGCTTCCGTGACAGTTATAGGCACTCTGTTCGAGATTGACGTGGATCATTCGAGCCTGACTACAGTACGCACCGCGGCGGGACTGGTTAGTGTCAGTGCTCAGGATAAGCAGGTCGACATCGGGGCAGGACAGCAGGTACGGGTGGCGTACGGGCAGGCGCCATCTGAGCCGGAGGACGTCTGCGAACCCGAATCATACTTCATCTTCAGGGTCGGCCCACCCGCCCTGGCTTCAGTCTGCGACCCGGCCGGGGCCAGCACCGGCCGTATGCCGGGAGGAATTTCGTTTGCCCAGATCCGGGGCGCCTATACCACACTCTCCGCTGACGGGTCCCAGGTGATATATCTCCCGACCCCTGTGCCGGGGCGGTACAGCCTCATACTACGCGCCCAGGGAGAAAACGCTTTCTCACTCCAGCTCGAGGCCGTTTTGAACGGTGAGGTTGTTGTGTTCGAGGAGAGGGAATACGGGCTGTCCGGCGAAAGCGGATCGCTTGTTCCAATTATCGTATTGGAGGAGAATGGTCGGCTCGCCGGTATTCAATTTGACGATGTCGAACCACTCGGTGATCGCGCTCCGGAGAAGTTTGTTGCCACGGGTACGGGAGGGCAATGGCTGGAACCGGGGGATACCGGTGATCCGATCCTGATTCGCACCCTTACCGCGGGCAGTGATTGGGGCGGCTCAGTGAAAGTACCTGGCGAGGGCACGTTCGATTACAGTAATGGGGATACTGTCGAGCTTCTGGCGGAGCCGGAGCAGGGCTACTGCTTTCTCGGGTGGGTTGGCAATGTCAGGAACCCGTCATCACCCGCCACGAGGATGGAGATGACGGAGGATCAGGCAGTAACGGCCAGGTTTGCCAGGAGCTTTATGCTCACGGTTGTCAGCAGTGAGGGCGGCAGCGTCAAGGAACCGGGCCAGGGTGTCTTCTTCTACTGCGGTGGTTCCACTGTCACGCTGGTAGCGGAACCCAGGGAAGGGTGGAAGTTCGACGGCTGGACGGGGAACACTCTTGACCGGACCTCATCCATGACGGGAATTGTCATGGATCACTCGCAGATTGTCTGCGCGAACTTCGTACCAGAATAAGGTCGAATCCATCATCTGAGAACAAGTATGGAGTATTCTCGCGGGATGGCAAGCACCCTGAATCACCCCAAAGAGTACCCAGCGGTGAGCACCGGACAGCGGCCAGGGGGAGGTACGCGTATGGTCGAATTGAGATAGCAGAGGGAGCCGGCCTGCCGGTGCCACGATGCAGGCTGTGAAGGTTGAGAGTGGCATATCGAAAAGGAGGGAAAAGGATGTTGAAAAGAATAG
>JACUUS010000177.1 GCA_014859215.1 Dehalococcoidia bacterium
TTACCAGTCGTAGAACCAGTTGAAAGAGAAGCCGAAAGCAAACGCGACACCGCACAGGGCGAGGAACACGCCCGCCGCGCGCGGCCTGTGCACAGGCTTCAGCCCGCGGAGAACGAGCGCCGCGCCTGCCGCGATCGCCAGAAGCCCGAGCGGTCCCTGCGGCAGCTTCCACAGGACTACGGTATGCGGCCCGATGCCGGTGGGATTGAAAACGAGGTAGAACCCGCCTGCCAGGAGCAGCGCTCCCAACAGGATGCCGACCCTGGAAATACCCCGAAGTTTCGCCATTTCCGGTTACCCCTCGACCTGGTATATTCTATCACTTTGTTGACTTGAGGCGTGATCGACAAGCCGCCATCACGAACCGGTGAATTACCTTCGCTGTCACCCTCATATGCCTCAGGCAACATCGCTTCCCTCAGTTCAGACGCAGTAGTGAAGCGAATTGTTCCCCCGGGCATAGCCACGGCGCATTGCCAGGGTTGAGTCAAGACAGCAGCAGGTAAGCTTCAGAATGCCAATAGCGGAAGGCCTGCCGGCGCAAACCGCGGACTGTCCGGCGAGGAAACACGCACTGAAAGCGGTAGTCTCCACCTGCTGGGCGCTACCCACCGCCCTGCAGCGCCTGACGCTGTCCTTCGAGTTGAGCCTGGCTGAGCCTTCTGATCTCGTTCAGATAGATACCGTACACCCAGGGGAGTGACACAAGAGCTTCTAAAAAGGTATGCTGGCTCCATTATGAGAATATGTGGCGCCATGATCCCAGGAGCGGGAAGACTGCATGGAAACAAGCTCTCCCGCAAGGCAAGGAATCGGTTGAAGTGGATCGAATGGTACTATCAGAATGGCATGAATGCTCGATTGACTTGCCGCCACTTCGGCATCTCCCCGGACACATTCTATTGCTGGCTCAGGCGGTACCAGCCAAAGGATTCATCCGCTTTGGAAGATAAGAGCCGTAAGCCTCGACGCCTTCGCCAGCCTAGTGTACTGTCTGCGAAATATCGTTACTTACCGATTATGCCCTTTTTGGATTTCTCATCTGAAGATGCCAACTCTATTGTGGTTCGGCCAGCTAACGAAGCGTTAGAGACACTACACTAGTTGGTCTCCCGAATTGGAAGGACAGGTCCTTAAGCTGAGGGAGCAGTCCCCACGTTGGGGCAAGGATGACTGGTAGTACTGCTGCATAGGCAGGGCTTTGAAGGTTCCACCTCTATGGTAGGGCGTATCCTTAGCCGCCTGAAGAAACAGGGCATTCTTAAGGAACCTCCCCATAATGGCATATCTGCCGTAAGAGAAAACCGAAGCGTCCTTACGCTATCCGTAAGCCCAGGGATTATATCGTAGAGGATCCCGGAGACCTGGTGCAGTTGGATACCCTGGATGTGGGCCCTCTTCCCGGAGTAAACCTCAAGCACTTCAAGGCCAGGGACATGGTATCACGTTGGGACGTAGTTGAAGCTCACCGGCAGGCAAAGGCAAGTACTGCAGCCGGTTTCCTTGATACAGTCATATCGCGTATGCCTTTCACCATAAGAGCGATTCAGGTGGACGGTGGTTCGGAGTTCTACGAGAAGTTCGAGAAAGCATGCCTCGATAACGGAATCAGGCTTTTTGTGCTTCCTCCCAGAAGCCCAAACCTCAATGGTTGCGTAGAGCGAGCACCCACTATGCTATTCCTCGCTAATTCTGCGAAGCCAGTCGGTGTTGACACCGCAACTTCCCTCTTTCTTTGAATTGCATTCGCCACATACATCGACAGGCCGAATAGCGTGATTCCAAAGATTATTGAAGACTCTGTCAAATAAGTCTTCAATAAACTTGAAACCCTTCTCTGAAGACTTAATGCAAAAGCAGCAGTTATTGTGCCCCCACACTTGGACAGGATCGCATACTATTGGCATATCTTCTGGTCTCAAATCATAAGTGAACCATGAAACCTGGAGCATATTATTATCAAATTTCCGCGCACGTAAAGAAGCAATCTCATCGTAGAAACGTATTCTAATGGCGTGGCACGAGGTAATCTCAGGCTCCAAGGATAGGTTCGACGCTAACTGTCTACAAATACGTTGCTCTTGTCTATTCGACTTCATACGCTCCCTCGCAGTCTTCGGATTCTGCATCAGAAGGCGTATCTGGCTTCCACATTTAGCGAGCGGCACCAAAATGTTTGAATAAGGTATCGACGCACTGAACTCGAGTAGGTCGGCTTTTCTGGGGACTACCGATTCAATGTACTTCGATATTTCAATTTGGGCGGAGGCGTCATCCCGATAGAAGACAATGTTGGGACTGGAGATTCTCTTCCTGATATCGTGCAATAAATCCATGCACATAGCGCCAATTGTCGTCACGATAGTGACACTCGCAATAATGACTGTTTCTGGTTGTCCAGGGAGAATATCCAAGATTGGACCAAATATTACCAGCAGTGCCACTACAATCAACGCTACAGTCGCGACTATCTTCGCTCTATCCACCAGGAATTGATGAGCACTTTTTGCCACCTTCATCATTCCGCTGTCCCTTCTTTCTGCGAGGCAACCCTGTAATGACCAATCTGGATCGCCCAGTTGGGTTGCTGAAACCTGTTCTGCTAAAGGATTCGAATCAAGAGGATAATAACTAGGTACCAAAGGCAGCTTGCACAAAACGGCGCATTCACCCCTGCTCCCTTATCCGGTACTGGAGGGCTTCGGCGAGGTGGGCGGCGCCGATGGTCCCGTTGCCGGCGAGGTCGGCGATGGTGCGGGCCAGCTTCAGGACCCGGTGGAACCCGCGCGCTGACAGATACTGCTGGCGCATCGCCGCCTGCAAAAGACTCTGGGCGGCGGGCTCGACCTGGCAGAAGTCCCTCACCTCCAGCGGCGTCATGTCCGCGTTGCACATGAGCTTCGTCCCGTAAAGGCGCTCCTGCTGGATCACGCGCGCGCGCTCGACCCGCTGCCTTACGGACTCCGAGCTTTCGCCCAGCCGGTCATCCGACAGCTTCTCGTATTCGATGCGCGGCACCTCGACGAATATGTCTATGCGGTCCAGCAGGGGGCCGCTGATCCTCTTCTGGTAGCGGGAGACCATCACGGACGAGCAGGAGCACTCCTTGACCGGGTCGCCGTAGTAGCCGCAGGGGCAGGGGTTCATCGCCGCCACCAGCATGAAATTGGCGGGGAAGGTGATGCTGCCCTGCGCGCGGCTGATGGTGACCACCCTGTCCTCCAGCGGCTGCCGCAGCACCTCCAGGTCGGCATGGCCGAACTCGGGCAGCTCGTCCAGGAACAGCACCCCGCGGTGACTGAGGCTGATCTCGCCGGGCCTGGGCCACCTGCCGCCTCCCACCAGGCCGGCGTGCGATATCGTATAGTGCGGGGAACGAAAAGGCCGCTGCCTGATCAGCGGCGTGTCGTGCGGCAGGAGACCGCACACGCTGTAGACCTTGGTCACCTCCAGCGTCTCCTGCGTGGTCATCCGCGGCAGGATCGAGGGAAGCGCCCGCGCGAGCAGGGTCTTGCCGCTGCCCGGAGGCCCGCTCATGACGACGTTGTGCCCGCCCGCGGCGGCGACCTCCAGCGCGCGTTTGACGTGCTCCTGGCCCTTGATGTGCTCGAGGTCCGTCGCGGGCCACGCCTGGCCGCACTCGAAGCTCGCCAGGTCGCGGGGGACGAAGTGAGGGATGACGTTTTCGCCCCGCAGGTGCCTCACGAGCTCCGCCAGCGAGGTCACGGGGATGATGTTCACGCCCTCGACCAGCGAGGCCTCCGCCGCGTCCGCGGAGGGAACGAATACGCTGCCGACGTTCTTCTCCCTGGCCAGGTCCACCATCGATATGATGCCGTACGTGTGCCTCACCGTGCCGTCCAGCGACAGCTCGCCCAGGAAGAGCATGTCGGAGGTGTCCACCGCCACCTGCCCGGTGCTGAGCAGTATCCCCACCGCTATGGGGAGATCGTAGGCCGGGCCCGCTTTCTTGAGGTCGGCGGGCGCGAGGTTGACGGTTATCCGCCTGATGGGGAACTGGCAGCCGGAGTTCCTTACCGCCGACCGCACGCGCTCGCGGGCCTCCTGTACGGCGGTATCCGGCAGGCCCACGATGGTCATGGAGGGCAGTCCGCTGGAGATATCGACCTCTACCTCGACGTCCTGCGCTTCGAGGCCGACCACGGCCGCCGTCTTGACCTTGGCGAGCATATCGCGCCCCATTATACCAGCTTATGTCGTCCGGGAATAGTATTTGCAAGGATCGTAAGGGAAGCTTGCGCAGGCTTCTGAATGCACGAAATGCCAGATCCGAAATCCGAAACGGAACCCTGTAGCAGGCCGCCCTGGCGGACCCCGTTTTCACCTATGTCCTCCATCCCTGCCCCTGGGCGGCCCCCAGACCTGTCGCCACATGCCGCCCATCCCTACCCCTGGGCGGCCCGGCGGCCCGCCACTACATCGCCCGAATTGGCCACGGCGATCAATGCCAAGGGGGATTGCGCCGTCTCCTGCGGCTCTCGAATGACATGCATCCTGGCTGT
>JACUUS010000178.1 GCA_014859215.1 Dehalococcoidia bacterium
CCCCGGGCGGCCCGGCGGCCCGCCGCTACATTGCCCTTAATCTGAGTCTGAATCTGAATCTTATTGAAATTCGGATTTCGAGTTTGCCCGCAAGGGCTATCCCACCAAAACGATGCCCGCCAGCATGCCCATTGGGGTGTTCTCCGGGTCGCTTTCGCTGGTGATGCGGTCGATGTGCCAGCCGATCGCCTTGCTGAGATCGAAGAAGTTTATGCCGGCGCCCGATACAGAGGGCCGGGCCGAGTCTGGAAAGCGGCATGCGCCGTCCGCTTCCAGGGCGGGGCAGTGATCGTAGTCCGAACAGAAAAGCCGGCGGCAGGAACCGGCGGCCAGGGCTCTGGAATCGGGGTAACCGCTTTCGACGGCGAGCCGCTCCAGGCGGGAGGCTGTCTCGTGCACCAGCCGGGCTACAGCGTGCCTGTCATCGGTAAGCAGGACCGCGGTCGGGACGTCGATCTTGAACACCAGGGCGTACTCATAATGCTTGAGCAGCTCCCTGAACTCGGCGGGCTTCATGCTGTGAGGGGGACAGTTCGCCGAGCGGCCGTAGCCGGGACAGCGCGGCGTCTCGCACATCGCCGCGAAGCGTTCCTCGATAAGTATCGAAGACGCGGGCACGGTCCTGGCGTCGCTGACCCCGTAGTCGACCGCCTTCCCGGCCAGTGTCTCGACGAAGACCGTGATTGCTGTCATGTGTCCCGCGACACCAGGCGCTGGTATGCCTCCGCGGGGAGGTAGGGGCAGGAGGGCAGCAGCGTGGGGTCGTTTCGCAGTGCGGTGGCGAAGGCCATGCATGTAGGGTGACCGCACTCCCTGCAATTCGTGCGCGGCAGGAGCTTGTAGATTTCCAGCGTGTTGGGAAGAGGTCCCCTGCCTTCGTACCTGGGCGTTATGTCGCTCCGGCGGTCCCAGGTATCGTTGATCTTGCCGACAATCTCGTTGGCCAGCTCATCCGCCTCTTCCCTGTTGAAAACGGGCGCGATCATGACCTGTTCGGGCCTGAACGCGTAATTCCTTCCCTTGCACATCCAGAGGAGAACTCGCACATTATGCTGGTAATCGAACCCGCCCAGCTCCGCGTTGAGATAGGGGAGCGCCTCCGCGATATTGCCATCCAGGGTGATGCAGGCCCGGTACCATTCGGCCCCCGGATGGCATTCCGGCGAGGCCAGTTCCAGTTCGTAGTCTCGAATAAGCGGCGCGTTCATCAGTTAACCCCCCGGCATTGTCCCGATATGAATATTGTAGAACATGTTTCCCGATCCGCGCCAGCCCCCGGAAGACCTAGTCCGAATGCCAGAGCCCCATGTGCTTCCTGTGCGTCTCGTTTACCAGCTTCCCCAGCCCGTGCCTGTGGTAGAACTCCTCCTCCAGGTGGTGCACCTGCAGCCACTCCGGCATGATGATGGTGTCGAAAGTGGCGGGGAACCTTCCGAACGTATCGAACACGTAGTTGCAGTAGTCCTTGGTTATCTGGATGACCTTCTTGGACGGGACGGGGTATCCCGGCTGCACCTTCTTCCAGTTCTCGAAAGGCACCAGCCCCTTGTACCCGGCGGTATACATACCGTTCCCGCCGAACTTCTTTTCAATGAAAGAGTCCACGGCGTCGTCCATCGAATCATAGTACGGGGGCTGGTAGCTTGTCATGTGGCCGTCGAGTCCCACCGGGTTCATGTTGAGCATCGCGCGGGCTTCGTCCTTCGCGATGTTGTAGCGGAAGCCCATTGTCTGGAGGACCAGTATCCCGATGTAGCCGGTCATGACGATTGAGCCAAGGCCCATCGCCTCGGCCGCAAGCTGTATGTTTTGCAGGGCGTGGAAGGCGGGAGCGAGATTCCCCAGGAATATGGTGTACTCATAGGACGACAGCGGCACATCGGGCCCGGTGAGAGTGCCGTCGTCGATCCACTTCTTGATGCCTGCGGGTCCTGTTCCCCTGATATCGTCGAAGACTTTGTAGCCCTCGCCCATGAAAATGGCAATCACGGAGTCCAGGTATTCCTCCGAGATGTCGAGGATCGGCATGAATATGGTGGTGCCTGGCTTGTTAGTGTTCCAGTGGACTATCCTGACCAGCGCTTCCGGTATCATGCCGAACCTGCCCTCGGATATCCTGACCGTGTCCCGCTCGAAATAGTCTATGATCCTGTCCCAGTCCTCCTCGGTCTCGATCTCCACGGCCTTCGTCGCAGTCTTCGGATCGTACAGGAACAGTCCCTGGTCGTTTGTGAAAAAGAGCTTCATGTTGTGCACATTACAGGCGTAGGGAGTGGTCCTGCCCGCCCAGCTCGTGAACATACTCCCCTGCACGTCGTTGGTAGGCATATCGGCGGAAATGGTGCCTGTGATCCCGGCGCCCGCCCAGCAGAGAACGGCGGTCTCTATATCGTTCAGCGGCACCGGCGCTTTCGCCGAGGCGAACTGGAGCGTCCCCTCCTCCATCTTGCAGCCCAGGGGAAACCTGCGCGTCCTCCTGTGAGCCATAGCCTTGAGCAGCGGATATGAGAAAAGCTCTCGCACTTCCTTCTTGTCTCTGATCACTTGTGCCCCCTCTCTTGCCTTCCGGTGTGTATGCCGGACTATTGTAACATGGAGAGCGCGATTTTGAGCAGACATGCGGGGTGCTTCCTGTGAAGACCTGGGCCGGCCCGGATTTTCCGAACCTTTGCGTTGACCGCGAGCGCTTCGGGTGCTAAGATTCTGTCGGAAGACAACGGCCTGGAGCCCACACCTCGAACAAGGACGGTTGAATGAGAGCAATTATCCTGGTGTGCCTTGCGGTTGCCGCGGTCCTGTCCGCGGGATGCCTGGAAGCAGAGTCGGAAAAGGAACCGCTGAAGCTCGCAACGAGGGCTGAGGCCATACCGGCTGACGCTGTAAAGGTAACTCCCGAGACGGACGTATACCGGCCGGTGGTCCATCTCGATGGATGGGAGCAGCCTGTTCCCGTCGAGGGGCCGGTGAATACGGCAGGCGGAGAGGATGCGCCTTTCGTGCTGCCCGACGGCAGCGCGCTCTACTTCGTTTTCGTATCCGACGTGAACTTGCCTGCCCAGGAGCAGCTGCTGGACGGAGCAACCGGCATCTGGCGGTCCGTTCGTACCGAAGAGGGATGGGCCGAGCCCGAAAGGATCGTACTGAATGATGATCTGTCGCTGGACGGCTGTCCCTTCGTGGAGAATGGTGTGATCTGGTTCTGCTCGGCAAGAGCCGGCAGTTTCAGGGGCGTCGATGTCTACACAGCTCAAGACCTGGGCGGCCGGTGGGGAGACTGGAAGAACGCGGGAGAGCAGCTCAACAACGAGTACGGAATCGGGGAGATCCATCTCAGTGCCGATGGAAATACGCTGTATTTCGACTGGGACAACGAGGCGGGGATGGGCGGCAAGGACATCTGGATGTCTGAAAGAGCGGGAGAGAATTGGGGCCCGCCCGTCAATCTCGGACCTGGAGTGAACAGCAGCTCGTATGAAATCCGTCCGTTCGTCTCCACGGATGGAAACGAGCTCTGGTTTACCAGTCAGAGCAGGCTGGGCTATGCCGGCCCGGCCGTTTTCCGGTCATTGAGGCAGGCCGACGGGACCTGGGGCGAAGCCGAGGAGATTATATCCAACTTCGCCGCCGAGCCCGCACTGGATGACGCGGGAAATATCTATTTCGCTCACCACTTCTTCCCTCGCAGCGGGTCCATGATAGAGGCTGACATCTATGTGGCATATCGCAGGTAGTCTGCTGCTGCGCCTGGTGGCTGCCAGGGTGTGAAGACGTAGTCACGGCTCGCCGTAGTTTCCAGATAACAAGAGTGAAGGAGTGTGGCCGTCAAGGGCCGGGACATGAAATTGACAGATAAGAGCGAGAAACGGATCAGGCCGGTTTCATTGAACAGAGAGAGATTTGGAAAGGACTTTCCTCCGCGCTCGATAGCTATCGTGGGTGTATCCCGGAAAGACAACTCGATAAACGTGGGATACACCGGCCTGAGGCTCTTGAGGTCTTTGAAAAAGGCGGAGTTCGAGGGACGGGTCTACCCGATCAACCCTTATGCCGGGGAGATCGAAGGCTACAAGGTTTACGCAAGAGTAACCGACCTCCCCGAACGCCCGGAAATGGTCACAATCACCGTGCCGGCTGAGGTAGTGCCGCAGGTGCTCGAAGACTGCGCGGCGGCGGGTGCGAAGAATGTGCAGATCTGCACGTCAGGTTTCAGCGAGACCGGCCAGGAGCAGGGAAGGATGCTTGACGCCGCGGTGCGCGAGATTGCGGAACGTGAGGGCCTCAATATCGTCGGCCCCAACTGCATGGGCTTTCACGTACCGTCTGTTAAGATGCGCATGTTCGAGGATGTACCCATCCACCGGGGTCCGGTGGCTTTTCTTTCGCAGAGCGGCGGGCATGCGCGGATTTTCTTGATAGCGGGCCCGGAAATGGGCATCGGTTTCAGCACGGTCATAAGCTACGGAAACGCGCTCCTGATGGATGCCAACGATTTCCTCC
>JACUUS010000012.1 GCA_014859215.1 Dehalococcoidia bacterium
GCCCTGGCTATACTGAGCTTCTTGCCGACACCGTCGGCGCGGACTGTGGCCAAGGTCGTGAAGTCAGCAGTTGCCAATGCGGAGAACAATTTCCAGATGGTTCCGGGGCGGCTGAGAATAGTCAAGACCTATGCGGACGAAGGCCAGACGTTGAAAAGGTTCCGTGCTGGCGCAAGAGGGAGGGTGAGCCCTTTCCGCCGCAGGTACAGTCACGTTACTGTGATAGTAGAGGAGGATTGATTGGGACATAAAGTTCATCCTTATGGCTTCAGAATAGGAATTATCCGTGACTGGCGGGCTCGCTGGTACGATGAAAAGCATTATGCCGAGCTCATCCAGGAGGATACGAAGATACGGCGCACTATCATGTCGACTTACCGTGAAGCCGGTATTGCGCATATCGAGATCGAACGCAAGGCAAACGAGGTTACGGTCACGGTCCATACCGCCAGGCCCGGCGTGGTGATCGGGCGGGGTGGACAGAGAGTCGATGAACTCAGATCCGTTCTGGAGAAGAGCACAGGCAGGAAGGTCCGGCTTAACATACAGGAGATAAGAGAACCCGAACTGGATGCGCAGTTGGTGTCGGAGAATATCGCCGAGCAGCTAAGGCGCAGGGTGTCCTATCGCAGGGCAATGAAGCAGAGCATTTCAAGGACGATGCTGCGGGGAGCCAAAGGAATAAAGGTCAGGGTTGCGGGCAGGCTCGGTGGAGCGGAAATAGCTCGCCACGAGACCGCGCATGAAGGGAGCGTCCCTCTGCACACGTTGAGAGCGGATATAGACTACGGCTTCGCGGAAGCCCTCACCGCAATGGGGCTTATCGGAGTCAAGGTCTGGGTCTACAAGGGAGATATCCTTCCCGAGGCTAAGCCGGTAGCGACTGAGGAAGAAGAAATCCCGGTCGAAGTGCGCCAGGAATAGCTGTTAGCGAGAGATCATTATGTTACAGCCGCGTCGAGTCAAATACAGAAGAGCACACAAGGGCCATCGTCGGGGCAAGGCCCTGGTCGGGAGCGTTGTATCGTTCGGTGATTACGGGCTTCAAGCACAGGAAACGGCCTGGATCACGAGCAGGCAAATCGAGTCTGCCCGGCGGGCGATCGTGCACAGCGTCAAGAGGGGAGGAAAGGTCTGGATCAGAATCTTCCCCGATAAACCTGTTACCTCGAAGCCGGCGGAAACGCGCATGGGAAGCGGCAAAGGGGCTCTGGACCACTGGGTGGCGGTAGTCAAGCGGGGCCGGATCATGTTTGAAATATCCGGAGTCCGGGAAGAAGTGGCAAAGGAGGCGATGCGTCTGGCGTCACATAAGCTTCCTATAGAGACCAGGTTCGTGGCCCGCGAGACCATGGCAGAAGTAAGTTGAAGGTAGTGTAATCCGATGAAGGTGGAAAAAATCAGAGCGCTGAAACCGAAAGAGCTGTCAAACCAGCTTAACGAAGCCTATCAGGAACTGTTTAACCTAAGGTTTCGACACGCTACCAGGCAATTGTCTAACTACAAAGAACTGACCCACACCCGGCGCAAGATTGCCAGGATAAAGACTATTATGCGTGAACGCGAGCTTGCAGGTAAATGACTATGGAACAAACAAAAAGGAAAAGTCTGACTGGTCGTGTCTTGAGCAGGAAGATGGATAAGACGGTGGTTGTTTTGGTGGAAACCAGGCGCCGTCATCCGCAGTACAAGAAGGTTGTAACTTACCAGGCGAAGTTTAAGGCCCACGACGAGGGGAACGAGTGCGGAGTCGGGGACATAGTCCGTATCGTGGAAAGCCGCCCGCTGTCAAGAGACAAGAGGTGGCGAGTCATGGATATCGTAAACAGGGCTGAGGTCTTCGAGATCAAACCCACGGAGATAGAATAGATGATCCAGCCGTCTACGAGACTCAAAGTGGCGGATAATTCAGGCGCCAAAAGCATAATGTGTATAAATGTCCTCGGTGGAACCAGAAGGCGGTATGCTGGACTCGGCGATATTATAGTCGCAGCGGTTAAGGAAGCGACTCCGGGGGCGGCCGTAAAGAAAGGCGACGTTGTACGCGCCGTGGTTGTCCGCATAGCCAAAGTCCACGGCAGGCCCGATGGGACCTATATCAAATTCGATGAAAATGCTGCGGTTGTGCTCGACGATAAGGGCAATCCGAAAGGGAGCCGTATTTTTGGCCCGGTGGCGCGCGAACTCAGAGACAGAAATTTCATGAAGATTATTTCGCTGGCGCCCGAGGTACTGTAGTGGACATTAGAAAAAACGATGAAGTAGCTGTGATCAGGGGTGATGACCGTGGCAAACGGGGCAAGGTAAACAGGGTTATCCCGAAGGATGAGCGAGTCCTGGTCACCGGCGTCAACATGGTGAAGCGCCACATGAAACCTCGCCCTAATGTGAGGCAGGCCGGCATAATTGAGCGCGAGGCGCCGGTGCACATATCCAACGTAATGCTTGTTTGCGCCAAGTGCCACAAACCGACACGCGTCGGGCATCTTGTCCTGGAAAGCAAGAGCAGAGTGCGCTTCTGCAAGAAGTGCCGCGAGGTGATTGACTAGTGGCAAGGCTCAGAGATAGATACAAGAATGAAGTAGTGCCCGCAATGATGGCTGAAATGGGATATTCGAACCCCATGCAGGTGCCGAGACTGAGAAAGGTGGTCCTGAATATCGGGCTGGGTGAGGCTATACAGAACCCAAAGGCGCTGGAAGCGGCGTCCGGTGACCTTGTCCAGATATCCGGTCAGCATCCGGTCATAACCCGTGCCAAGAAGTCTATTGCAGCGTTCAAGCTTCGCACCGGGATGGCTATCGGCGTGATGGTCACACTGCGTGGTGAGCGGATGTACGAGTTTCTTGACCGGCTCATCAATGTGACCTTGCCTCGAGTTCGAGACTTTCAAGGTGTGCCCAGGAATGCTTTCGACGGACGCGGAAACTACACGCTCGGCATTAAGGAGCAGCTTGTCTTCCCTGAGATTGACTACGACAAGGTTGACAAGGTTCGAGGTCTGCAAGTCTCGATAGTGACTACTGCACGCACTGATGAGGAGGTTAGAAGGCTCCTCGAATTACTGGGCATGCCATTTAGCAAGTAATAGGATCGGGAAAAGAGTATGGCAAAAATTTCCAAGATAGTGAAATCACAGCGTCCTCCGAAGTACAAGGTGCAACAGCGTAATCGTTGCCGGCTGTGCGGCCGGCCAAGAGCATATATTCGAAAAGCTGGACTGTGCCGCATATGCTTCAGGCGGCTGGCGCTTGAAGGAATGCTGCCAGGCGTCAGGAAATCTAGCTGGTAGTCTTTGAGGGATTAAGAGATGAGCGTGAGTGACCCAATAGCTGATATGTTGACCCGGATAAGGAATGGCATTTCAGCAAGACATGAGTTTGTTCTGGTACCTGCATCTAGGATCAAGATTGCGCTGGCAAAGGTGCTTAAAGAGGAAGGTTTTATCCGGGATTACGAGGTGGTAAAGGGGAATACCCCGCAGAGAATAATAAAGGTCTTCCTTGGGTACACCGGCAAGAAGCAACCAACTCTGGCGGGACTTCAGCGGGTAAGCAAGCCAGGTCTCAGAGTGTATTGCCGAAAAGGAGAGATTCCGAGAGTATTCGGAGGTCTCGGAATAGCCATACTCTCTACTTCACACGGCATCATGACGGGCCAGCAGGCATGGAAGAAAGGCCTGGGTGGTGAAGTCCTGTGCTACGCATGGTAAGGATGGCGATTAGAAATGTCTAGAGTGGGGAAGAAGCCAATCAATTTGCCGCCCGGGGTGGAAATTTCCATCAGCGGGAGTGAGGTAGCGGTGAAGGGGCCGAAGGGCGAGCTGCATCGCAAAGTCGCTCCTGAGATCTCGATCTCATTGGAGAACAGGACCGTCACGGTCTCCCGGCCCACGGACAGCCGTGTTCATCGGGCGCTTCACGGTCTCACAAGGAGTATACTGGCCAATATGGTCCAGGGTGTGAGCGAGGGTTTCAGGAAGAACCTTGAACTGCAGGGCGTGGGTTATCGCGTTCAGAAATCCGGGACGAGCATAGCTATACAAATCGGGTACACGAAGCCCGTTGATCTCAACCCGCCGCCCGGTATAGGGCTGGTTAGCGATGCGCCAAACCAGATAAGTGTGCTTGGCATAGACAAGGAGCTGGTAGGCGAATACGCGGCGGAGCTCCGGGCGATACGGCCTCCGGATCCTTATCTCGGAAAGGGCATCCGTTATGCCGGTGAGCGCGTGAGACGTAAGGCTGGCAAAGCTGGCAAGGTTGGTAGAAGGAAGTAATATGGCGCGTGATGTAAGAGAACTGCGACAGAGGCGACATAAGCGGGTGAGGAAAGCCCTCAAGGGGACTGCGGAGCGTCCGAGGCTGTCCGTTTTCCGGAGCCCTAATCATATTTATGCACAGGTTATTGACGACATCGCAGGAAAGACGCTTGTTTCGGCATCAACTGTGGACCGCGAGTTGAAATCGCAACTTGACAAAAAAGGGAAGACCGAAAAGGCGACTCTGGTAGGGACTCTGGTTGCAGAACGTGCCAAGAGCAAGGGAATAGACGATGTGGTTTTTGACCGCGGGGGGTACAAATACCATGGCAGGGTTAAGGCTCTGGCTGAGGCCGCCCGCGAGACAGGATTGAGGTTCTAACATTATGGAACGTAAGGATACTGCACATGCCAGGGACAAGGACCTCGGTCTGAATGAAAGACTGGTCCACGTAAACCGTGTCGCCAAAGTCGTGAAGCGAGGCCGCAGATTCAGTTTCAGCGCGCTGGTCGTAGTCGGCGATGGTGAGGGCCGCGTAGGCGCCGGTCTCGGTAAAGCCAGAGAGGTGCCGGCGGCGATTCGCAAAGCTGGCGCGATTGCTCGGAAGAACCTGGTCCAGGTCCCGATGACGGGAAACACAATACCCTACCGGGTGGTGAGCAAGTTCGGCGGAGCTGTTGTAATGCTGAAACCGGCCTCACCCGGCACGGGCGTAATCGCCGGAGGGGGCGTACGTGCCACGGTCGAAGCTGCGGGCATCAGGGACATTGTAGCCAAGTCAATGGGCAGTTCAAATCCGATAAACGTGGTCAGGGCCACCATGCGAGGTCTGAGCCAGTTGAAAGAGCCTCAGATGGAAACGGCAAGACGTAAGGGAAGCTTAAAAGGTAGCGAGGGGCCCGGTGTCTAAGATCCGTATTATCTGGAAGAAAAGCGCCATTGGGTATAACAGGGACCAGCGGAATACTCTCAGAGCGTTAGGCCTGCGGCGCCTTAACCACAGCGCGGTGCACGCTGATACTCTGACTATCAGGGGGATGATCAACAAGGTTCGGCACCTGGTTAGTGTGCAAGCGGTAGTCGAGGAGTAGCGAGATGAGGCAGGACCAACTCGGCCCGGAGCCCGGCTCCAGGCGCAAGAAGAAAAGAGTAGGTCGCGGCGACGGAAGCGGGCATGGGACGTATTCCGGCCGGGGCATGAAAGGGCAGAAGTCGCGTGCGGGTGGAGGCGTGCATCCCCGCTTTGAAGGCGGGCAGACTCCGTTGATTAAGCGGCTACCTTCAATACGCGGTTTCACCAACATATTTAAGAAAGAGTACTCACTTGTGAATATTGGAAGGCTGAATATCTTCCAGGAAGGATCTGAGGTCACCCCGGAGATCCTTCTAGAAGCCAGGCTTGTATCCTCTCTTAAGGATCCGATAAAGATTCTCGGTCAAGGTGAACTCTCTCATCCCCTCGTAATAAAGGCTGATAGATTCTCTGAGTCCGCGAAGAAGAAGATCGAAGCGGCCGGTGGGCGAGCTGAGGAAATCTAGGGGATAGCGGGTAGAATGCGGCAACCACAGAAGAGTTCGAAGCCCCGTTTGCTTCAGGCCATGATCGATGCTCTCCGCTTGCCTGATCTGCGGAGTAAGCTTCTTTTTACGCTGGCCATGCTCGTGATCTTCCGGTTCGTGGCTCATGTCCCCATACCGGGCGTAGACCGGGAAGAACTGGCCAGGCTTTTCGCGGATAACGCTCTCCTGGGCATGCTGGACCTGTTCAGCGGGGGAACGTTGAAGTTCCTGAGTATAGCGGCGATGGGGGTGTACCCGTACATTACAGCCTCGATTATCATGCAGCTGCTTATCCCGGTTATTCCACGACTTCAGGCGCTTCAGAAGGAAGGCGAGCTTGGCCGCAAGAAGTTGAACCAGTATACCCACTGGCTCATGGTTCCCATGGCCTTACTGCAGGGTTATGGTCAGCTGATGCTCTTCCAGGCAGAAGGAGTCTTTCTTGAAGGCGTCAAAATAGGGCTCAGCGGCGATGCTTTGCTGCCTACGGCGGCCATACTTCTCTCGATGGTTGCCGGGACGGTTTTCCTTGTCTGGCTCGGAGAACGCATAACTGAACGGGGAATAGGCAACGGGATATCTATCATTATTTTCGGCGGAATCGTGGCAAGTCTGCCGGCAAATATCGGGAGCGCATATATTCAAGAGGGAATCTGGGCAGTGTTGCAGCTCGCCCTGCTGCTGATTGCAATCGCTTTCTTCATTGTATTCGTCAGTGAAGCTATCCGGCGTATTCCTGTACAATATTCTAGAAGCATGTTCCGGGGTGGAAGAATGTACCGTCAGGCAGGAGGAACCCACATCCCGATGAGGGTGAACTCAGCAGGCATGATTCCTTTGATATTTGCCTATGCTATCCTGATGTTTCCTTCGGTTATCGCAGGATACGTCGGGGCTTCCGGTGTAGCTGATTTTCTGGGTGTAGATGGATATATTTACTGGATATTCTTGTTCCTTCTTGTTGTAGGCTTCACTTTCTTTTACACTATGGTGCTGTTCCAGCAGCAGAATCTCGCAGAGACGTTGCAGCGACAGGGGGGATTTGTGCCCGGCATCCGTCCGGGCCGTCCGACTGCTGATTATCTTAACCGGGTAGTCACCCGTATTACGTGGGGAGGGGCATTCTTTCTCGCTATCGTGGCGGTTGCACCGCTGATTTCTCGTGTGCTGGTCGGCGGCGCCGCTGCTACGACGCTTATGCTGATATCGAGCGCTGGCTTGCTGATTGTTGTGGGCGTGGTTCTCGATACTATGAGACAGATTGAAGCACAGCTCCTGATGCGGCAATACGAGGGGTTCATAAAATGAACAAGCACAAGCAACTGCATTTGATCCTTTTGGGAGCTCCGGGCGCTGGCAAAGGAACTCAGGCTGTAAGGCTTTCCGCGAAACTCGGCCTGGCCCATATCGCTTCCGGAGACCTTTTCAGGCAGGAACAGGCAAGCGGCAGTGAACTTGGTAAGGTCGCCAAATCTTATATGGAGAAGGGGCTCCTCGTCCCGGATGAGATTACGGTGAAGATGGTGCTGGGCAGAATGAGGAATCCGGACTGTGAAGGGGGCTGTATTCTGGACGGCTTCCCGAGAACACTTGAACAGGCAAGAAGCCTTGATGAGGCCATGGCCAAAGAAGACAAGAAGATCAGCCAGGTATTGTACATCAAGGTATCGAACGAGGAACTGCTGAGGCGATTAAGCCAGCGATGGATTTGCCGCAACTGCCAGGCGCCTTACAATGTGGTTGAGATGCCGCCTAAGGCACACGGCAGGTGCGATCACTGCGGTGGCGAACTGTACCAGCGTCCGGATGATACTGAAGAAACAGCCAGAAAGCGGCTTGAAGTCTATTTCAATCAGACCATGCCCCTGATAGAGTATTACAGGAAAGCGGGCAAGCTCGTGGAAGTCGACGGGGAGCAGAGCATCGATGCGGTCGAAAAGGACCTGGTAAAGGTAATTGAGTCAGGGGCCGGTGCTTGAGTCCGGTTTGCGCAGGAGATGGGCATAATCCTTAAGTCTGCTCAGGAAATTGCCGGAATGCGGCAAGCAGGGCGGATCGTTGCGGAGGTCCTGGAAATCGTCAGAAAAGGCGTATTGCCGGGGATAACGACACTTCAACTTGATGATATCGCTGATAACGAAGTCAAGAAGCGGGGAGCTGTAGCTTCATTCAAGGGGTACCGGGGTTTTCCCGCGTCTATATGTACTTCCATAAATGAGGAAGTTGTACATGGCATCCCGGGGAATAGAGTTCTCAAAGAGGGTGACATAATCTCTCTTGATTTCGGTGCCCGGTTCGATGGTTTTCACAGCGATGCCGCGGTTACCGTTGGGGTGGGAAAAATCAGTCAGACTGCGCGGAACCTGATCGATGCTACTCGAGGTTCCCTGGCAGCCGGCATTGCAGCTGCAAGGCCGGGGGGTCGCCTTGGCGACGTGTCATCGCAGATTCAGACTTATGCCGAAGGAAGAGGTTTCTCGGTTGTCAGAGAGTACGTTGGGCATGGAATCGGGCGAGACCTGCATGAAGACCCCCAGGTCCCGAATTTCGGCGTGCCCGGGGAAGGGCCTTTGCTCATTAAAGGAATGACTCTGGCACTCGAGCCAATGTTAAATGCGGGGACCTGGCGTACGAGTGTGGCCGACGATAAATGGACTGTTTGGACAGCCGACAAGAAGCTTTCCGCGCATTTCGAACATACTATACTGATAGGGGAAGGCGGGTCGGAGATTCTGACCCGGTTGTAGATTCACTCAGGGATTTTGGGAGCCTATGCCAAAAAAGGAAAACATCGAGGTTGAAGGAACGGTAGTGGAGCCGCTACCTAATGCCATGTTTCGGGTGGAACTTCCTAACGGACATCAGGTCCTTGCGCATGCTTCAGGAAAGATGAGGCTGCATTTCATAAGGATACTAAGGGGCGACAAGGTGCTCGTTGAACTCTCTCCTTATGACCTTTCGCGGGGTAGAATCACATACCGTTTCAAGTAGTTATAATAAGTCTAAGAGCGTGAATGATGAAGGTAAGAGCTTCAGTCAAAGTGCGCTGTGAGAAGTGTAAGATCGTCAAGCGCAAAGGAATCGTCAGGGTTATTTGCACTAATCCCAGGCACAGGCAAAGACAAGGTTAACATAGGAGGAGAAGATGGCGCGTATTGCCGGGGTTGACATACCCAAGGAGAAGAGGATTGAGATTTCGCTACGTTACATCTTCGGCATCGGGCCCACTTTGAGCCGACGGATCCTGGAGCAGGCGCGAATAAGCCCTGATGTAAGAGTGAAGGATTTAACGGATGATGAAGTAAACCGTATTCGCGAAGTCATCGACAAGGGTTACAAGGTCGAGGGTGACCTTCGCAAAGAAATAAATTTTAGTATTAAGCGATATATTGATATTGGAAGCTATCGCGGCATCAGGCACCGCCGCGGATTGCCGGTTCGCGGTCAAAGAACGCGTACGAATGCGCGAACCAAGAGAGGTTCCCGGAAGACGGTTGCCGGCAGAGGCAGACGCCGCGGTATGTCCAAAAAGTAAGCGGAGGTGACTCGTGGCCAAAAGAAAGCCAGCGCGACTCAAGAGAAGAGAACGTAAAGCAATCCCACGTGGGCGGGCTTATATCCAGTCGACATTCAACAATACCATCATCACCCTGACTGATCCCCAGGGCAATATCCTGGCCTGGGGGAGCGCAGGGACGGCCGGATTCAAGGGATCGCGCAAGGGAACTGCATACGCCGCCCAGAGAGCGGCGGAATCCGCCGCAAGGCGTGGTATGGAGCACGGACTGCGCCAGATAGACGTTTACGTACGCGGCCCAGGGAGTGGACGGGAGGCGGCCATACGTTCTCTTCAAGCCGCGGGTCTTAACATTACGAGTATTAGAGATGTCACACCTATTCCTCATAATGGGTGCCGCCCGCCCAAGAGGAGACGGATTTAAGGAGGTTATTATGGCCCGTTATACTGGGCCGGTTTGCAGGATTTGTCGGCGTCACGGGGAGAAAATGTTTCATAAGGGCGTGAAGTGCTTTACGCCCAAGTGCCCCGTAGTCAAGAGGCATACTCCTCCCGGTCAGCACGGCGTTTCGCGCCGAAAGGTGTCTGATTACAGCATGCAGTTGAGGGAGAAGCAGAAGGCGCGATACATATATGGTGTCCTCGAATCCCAGTTCAGGAAACACTTCGCTGAAGCCGAACGTCGTCCCGGCCTCAGTGGTGAAAACCTCCTGCAAATACTGGAGATGAGGTTGGACAATGTCGTTTACCGCCTGGGATTTGCTGAATCAAGACGCCAGGCAAGACAATTCGTGCGGCACGGTCACATAACGGTTAACGGGCGCGTAACCAATATTCCGTCTTACCTGGTACAGGTTGGACAGGTGATAACCTGGAAAGAAGAAAGCCGCAAGTCGCCTGTCTATGAGGCTGTGCTCCAGAACATCGCCAGCAAGGTGATCCCTGGCTGGCTGAGTCTGGACCAGACCACACTTACGGGAGAGGTGCTGCGGGCGCCGTCCCGTGAGGAAATCGAGGCCGCCATAGATGAGCGCCTTATCGTGGCGTACTATGCTAGATAGGAATTCTTGATTGTTTCCTGTTGAGGAGGTAGTTGTGTTGCCGGAGGCAGTAATACCCAAGATAGAGTGCCAGGACACTTCGGAGAATTACGGAAAGTTTGTTGTCGAACCGCTGGATCCCGGGTTTGGTACGACCCTGGGCAACAGCCTGCGCCGCGTACTGCTCAGCTGTCTGCCGGGGGCGGCGATTACCGCCGTGAAGATCGAGGGGGTACAGCACGAGTTCGCCACTATTCCTGATGTGAAGGAAGACGTCATTGAGTTTCTGCTCAATGTGAAGGAAATCAGGGTCAAGCCAGTCGCTGACCGCTCCGGCCGTCTCTTCCTGGATGTGCGGGGTGAAGGGTCTGTGTGCGCAGGCGACATCAAGCCCTCGGCCGATTTCGAGGTTGTGAATCCCGAACTGCACCTGGCGACACTGGACTCTCCCAATGCGCAGCTCGAAGTGGTATTCTATGTGGAGCTCGGGAAGGGTTACGTGCCCGCCGGGCGTGGAGACGGTCTTCCTCTCGGCGTGATCCTTATCGATGCCATCTTCACTCCTGTCCGGAGGGTAAACTTCACCGTCGACAGGACTCGAGTCGGTCAGGTGAGTAATTATGACCGGCTGATTCTGGAAGTCTGGACGGACGGCACAATCACGCCAAGCAAAGCGGTGTCTGACAGCGCGGATATCCTTGTCAATCAGCTCTCCCTCTTCCGCAGCCTGGGCAAGGTATGCATGGAGGCTGACAGGACAGCAGCGCCGTCTATTCCCCAGGAGCATTACGACATACCGCTTGAGCAGCTTGGCCTGTCAGCCCGGACTTTCAACGCACTGCGACGGAGTTCCATCACGAAAGTGGGCGAACTTCTGGAAAAAAGCGATGATGATTTGCTCGGACTCAGGAGTTTCGGCCAGAAATCACTGGACGAAGTCAAAGAGAGACTGCAGGCGCTTCACCTATACCCTGCGAAGGAGGAGGAGGAAGCCGAGGCAGAAGAGGGCGAAAAGGAGCCTGAAGCTGAGGTTACCCCGATGGAGGTAGGGACCGATACTGAGGACTAGCCCATTGTTGCGGCGAGTTCGTTGAGGGTGAAATGAAACACAGAATAGCCGGACGGAAACTCGGAAGGCCAACGGATCATAGACTGGCGCTTTACAGGAACCTGGTGGCGGATCTGCTGCGTTATGAAAAGATAGTCACTACAGAGGCAAAGGCCAGAGAAGCGGGCCCCCTCGCTGAGAAAATGATCACTCTGGGCAAAGAGGGAACTCTTCACGCACGCAGGCAGGCGCTGGCTTTCACACGAGACAAACCGGTTGTGGAGAAGTTGTTTGCCCAGATAGGACCGAGATACGCCAGCCGACCGGGCGGGTATACCAGGCTCTTGAAGCTTGGTCCGAGGCTGGGCGATGGCGCGCCTATGGCACAACTGGAACTGGTCTAGTGGACTCGGCGGTCACCAGGCTGTCATTGATAATAGAATATGACGGGACCGGGTATCACGGATTTCAGGTCCAGAACGGCGTCAGGACAATCCAGGGCGATATCGAACAGGCTCTCTTTCTGGTGACAGGTGAGAGAATAAGGATAACCGGAGCCGGGCGTACCGATGCCGGAGTCCATGCGAAGAAGCAGGTTGTGAGTCTTTCGACTGCCTCGAGAATGGCTCCGGAGACGCTGGGCAGAGCTCTTAACTTCTATCTTGGCCGGGAGATAGCAGTTAAGTCTGTAAGGGTAGCGCAGCCGGATTTCAATGCGAGGAGAGACGCAATCAGCAGAGAATACAGCTACAGGATCCTGAACAGTCCGGTACGCTCGCCTCTGCTGCAAAATCATGCGCACCATCTGGCGCTTACGCTGGATGCGGGACTAATGAATGAAGCGTGTAAAGACCTGGAGGGTGTTCACGATTTTGCTTCGTTCACAGGGCCGACTGAGAAACGGACGGTGCGTAATGTACACAAGGCGATGGTAAGCAGAGAAGGAGATCTTGTTACGTTCACAATAGCGGCCAATTCCTTTCTCCCGAGGCAGGTACGTAACACGATGGGTTCTCTGATCAAGGTCGGGACGGGGCGGATGGCCGTGAATGACTTCGCGGAATTGCTGGAGGCGAAAGCGCCGGGACTTGCCGGTCCGGCTGTTCCTGCTCAGGGTCTCTATCTGGTCAACGTGAAGTATCCCGACAATAAGCTGGATAAAGGGCGAGTTGATGAAAACGTATAGCACCAAAGCTTCCGATATCGAGAGGAGGTGGTGGGTGGTTGATGCTTCGGGCAAGACGCTTGGACGCCTGGCCACGGACGTCGCGAGTCTCTTGAAAGGCAAGCACAAGCCCATGTATTGCCCCCATCTCGATGTTGGTGATCATGTCGTGGTCGTAAACGCGGCCAGGGTGAGGGTTACGGGCAATAAGCTTGTCCAGAAGATGTATTACCGCCATTCCCAGTATCCAGGCGGCTTGAAGACCACGAGCTTAAGAAAGATGCTGGACGAGAACCCAACAAGAGTGATAGAGCACGCTGTGAGAGGCATGCTGCCTCACAACAAACTCGGAAATGCCATGTTCAAGAAACTCAAGGTGTACGCAGGACCTGAACATCAGCATGAAGCTCAGGTCAGGTCCCAGGGAGGAGGAGAACCAGCTTGAGCGAGCAACCGTATTATCGAGGTACAGGGCGGCGCAAGACAGCTGTGGCCCAGGTAAGGTTAATGACGGGCAACGGCGCGATCATAGTCAACGGAAAGCCCGTAGAGGAGGTTTTCCCGATTACGCGCCTCCAGTCAGTAATCCTGGAGCCTTTGAAGGTCACGAGCACTGTCAACAGGTTCAATACTATTGTCAAAGTGGAGGGCGGTGGATATGCGGCGCAGGCAGGAGCAATTGGCCACGGTATAAGCCGGGCCCTTGTGGCGATGGATGAGACCCTCAAGCCGCTCCTTCGCAGTCATGGTTTGTTAACAAGAGATGCCCGGGCCAAGGAGAGGAAGAAGTACGGTCTCAGAAGAGCCCGAAAAGCGCGCCAGTACCGCAAGAGATAAGAAAGGAACAGCCGTACCTGTTACCCGGTGTTTCAAGAGCCCTTCGGGTTCAGGCTCGAAGGGCTCCCTTTATGTTCTGCTCCGGGTCTTCTCAGTTCAACTGTCACGGACCAGTCGTTTACCCAGTTCAAATGCCTCAGCAAGCGCTTCAGGGTGCTTTCTTATTTCACCTTTCTCATCTACGCCCCGCACCAGCACCTCTCCGGCATAAGATACTCCGATCGCGCTAAAGAAGTACTTCAGGGTAAGAGCAGAGCCTTCAAAAAGATTCTTGCCCCGTGTGGCGCCGACACCTATGAATGCGCCTTTGCGGGTCGAATTCGGCGGAGCTTGTTTCAGGACATATTTCCTGGCCCACAAGGCTTGGCCGCGATCGATGAGGGCTTTGACCTGGGCTGTAAGACCGTAGAAAAATATGGGTGAAGCAACGATGACTACATCTGCGCTCAGGAGCTTGGGATAGACGAGGTCCATATCGTCCCGGATCACGCAGTTGCCGTCCCTGAGGCAACCGTAGTATTCCTTGCAGGGCGCAATGTTCATTTTACCCACGAGCAGCTTTTCCGTTACTGCGCCTTCAGTCTGAGCCCCACGCAGGGCCTCGTCAAGCAATATGTCGGTATTGCTTCGGATTCTTGGACTTCCCATAATTCCAAGTGCGGTCACCTCACCTCCATTCATTAGCATCGGGCTCTCTTTCTATATCATGATTACTATGTAAGCTGCCTCCTGTCAATACCGGATGCGGGCGGGGGCCTCTTACTAACCCTGCGCATACGGTTTATAATTCTTGCATGAGCCGGGAGGAAACCCCGTGACCTTATAGCGAGTACCCCTGAAGCGAAGGAGAAGCTGGGATGAGAGTAAGCAGCGTGGACCAAATGAGAGAAATGGACAGGGGAGCCACGGAGCAGTTCGGTATCGATGAGATGATTCTCATGGAGAACGCCGGCAACGCATCCTGTTTCGTTATCTGGCTGGAAACAGAGATCCAGTCCAGGAAATTCGTTGTCTTCTGCGGTACAGGCAATAATGGCGGAGACGGGTTTGTCGTTGCCAGGAAACTGCATTCGATGGGTGGAGACGTAGTTGTCTTCTTGCTTGGGAACCCTGACCGGCTCAAGGGAGCCGCAAGAAAGAACCATGAAATCATCGCCCGTATGCCCGTGGACATAAGGGAGATCAGTTCCGCCCTGGAAGCTGAGGAGGCCGTATATGGTTGCGACACTGTGGTCGATGCCATTTTCGGTACCGGCCTGGATCGCGAAGTGACCGGGCTCCAGAAGGAGGTCATTGAACTGATCAATGGAAGCCAGAAGATGGTATTCAGCCTGGATATTCCATCAGGGGTCAACGGCAATACAGGGCAGATCATGGGCACAGCAGTAAGGAGCGACTTCACAATCACGTACGGTCTTCCAAAACTCGGGAACATGCTTTACCCGGGTTTCGCTTTGTGCGGGAAGCTATATGTGACGCCTATTTCCTTTCCTCCAGCTCTTTACGAGCAGTCCATCAAGGTCAGGGTCAATGATTTCCCTGGCCTCCCGAAGAGAAACGAGGACACTCATAAGGGTGATTTCGGGAAAGCGCTTTTCATTGCCGGATCAACTGGCTACCTCGGTGCGCCTTGTTTTGCCGCTCTCTCTTTTCTGAAGGCTGGTGGGGGCCTGTCTTACCTGGCCGCGCCGCGTTCAATCTCGCCTTTTTTCGCAAACAAAGCAAGCGAAGTGGTTCTCTTGCCCCGGACCGAGACCAATTCCGGAAGTTTGGCTGCGGACAATCTTGACAGTCTGCTTGACTTCTCAACCAGAGTCGACTTCGTGGTCCTGGGACCGGGGATATCTCTGGAGGCGGAAACGCAGGAGCTCGCCAGGGAGCTAGCCGCCAGGATAAAGGCGCCTCTCCTGCTGGACGGTGACGGGATTACGGCCGTTGTCCAGGCGCCGGAAGTGATCCGAAGCAGGCCGGGGCCCACAATCCTGACGCCGCACAGCGGCGAGATGGCGAGACTCACCGGTATGACCGCGGACGAGGTCAATGCGGACAGGATCAGGACCTTGCAGAAGACCACTCGTGAGCTGAACTCGACTATAGTCCTCAAGGGAGCCCATTCACTGATCGGCTTTCCCGATGGCAGAGTTTACATAAACACCAGCGGCAATCCCGGCATGGCCACCGCCGGGAGCGGGGATGCCCTTACAGGCGCCATCGCCGCAATGTATGGCATGGGACTGCCCCTGGAAGAGGCGGTTAGGGCGGGTGTCTTCATGCATGGTCTTTCCGGTGACCTTGCTGCGGCAGAGAAGGGAGAAGACGGCATTACAGGTCAGGATATCGTGGAATACCTTCCGAACGCGGTCAAGTTCTACCGTGAGAATCTGGAGAAGCTGCGCAAGAACTGTTACGAGTCGGTATTCACAGTCTGATTATGCCCCAGGCTGAGTCCGGGTATCTCCTGCTCGCACCATTTCGAGCCACCTGTTAAGCTCGTCATAGAAGGCGTTCAGCTTCTCGTCGCGGCGGGCCCTCAACGATGCCGCTTCGTTCGGGTGGTAGATTTGCCCCTCACCGCAGGGTATGATTGCGAGTTGGGTATCAGCGAACCCGTCCCATGACTCGTTTACGGGAAGGCCGAGTTTCGTCAAAGCGGGATCGAGGGTTGCGTCAATGAGCTTGTACTCGCCACAAATATCGACGACGCATGCCAGGTGATAACTCTGGGGTAGCTGCCGGGCCAGCCGCAGGAGCTTGCGGGGATAGTCTACCTCAACTTCGTCCCATCTGAAGGGATAGACCACGTAGAGTACGGACAATCCGAGTTCGCGATATATATTGCAGAGGAGGAGGTGCTTTGGAGTACACGAGCCCTTATTGGTATTCAGAATGCCGATATAGTTGGCCGCATCATTTAGCTCGGGCACACCCGCGTAGTGTATGTCCCTGATTCTCTCGAAGACGGAGATACGCGCCTGAACAGGGTCTTTGCCTGAAGTCCATTCCCGACTCTTGTTCTTGACCAGGCTGTGCATGCATCTACGACCGCATAGTGCTTATTTGAGTGGTTAGCGAGCCCTGCGCTCGACTTCCAGGCCGCGCAAATGCAACTCGGCAATCAAATTGGTTGGATCATCGGAGGTCAGGTGGACCACGAAGTCATGCTTGCTGCGTTCGGGGATGGGCAGCATGAAGACCGTTTCTACTTCCAGGCCGAGCTTGTCAATTGCCCCCATTACATTCTGAATGTCGCGCACGCCTTTGCAGTTGCGCACGACAAGCCGGGAACCAGGCTTGCCAACTCCCAGGATGGGATTGAGAATCTTGTAGAAGAAATCGTTCGTGGTCGCGATACCGACCAGGCGGGAATCATCGACGACCAGAAGCGCACCAACCTTCTTTTCCTGCGCGAGTGTGACTGCTTCCTCCACCGTGGCATCCGGAGTGACGGTTACCAGTTCCTTGACCATGACTTCCCGAACAGTGATCTTGTTTAGAAGCCGGCTTATCTCATGTATGCTGAAACTGGACAACTGGGAAGGCCCTGCCCTGTCAAGTCCGTCTCTGGTGACTATTCCTACCAGTCTCCCCCGGTCCACTACAGGCAGACGGCGGATTTTGTGGGCTTCCATTATTCTTCTTGCGTCGGCAAGCGAAGTGCTGCTGGGAATCGTGATAATGCTGGTAGTCATTACGTCGTTCATGAACATTGCACCGGCCTCCTCATTGGACCTATCCTCATCCGTCTCGCTACAGCGAATTCTAGGCAGACATGTACGCAGTGTCAAGAGCAAGAAGCTAGCCGTGAGTTCGGGTAGCTGGTCAGATTATGCTATACTGGACGCAGAATGATATGAAGCTGGATGTGGTCATTTCCCCCGCCGTGCTCGAAAAACATGATATGCAGGGACGGGTCTGTATTGTTATCGATGTACTGAGAGCTACCAGCACCATAACGGTTGCTCTGGCAGCCGGTGCAGGTGCTGTGAGACCTTGCCTGAGCATTGAGGAAGCCAGAGCGGCAGCCAGCCAGGACCCCCATAGCCTGCTGGGGGGTGAGGAGATGGGAACACTCATCCCTGGTTTTGATCTGGGTAATTCGCCGTTCGAGTATATGAAGGCCCGCACTGTCAGGGGCAGAACCATATGCTTCTACACGACAAACGGCAGCGGGGCCATCAGGAACGCCTATGAAAGATCAGGACGAGATGTCTACATAGGGTCGCTTCTTAATCTGAGCGCGGTCGTCTCGCAAATCACTCAGGACGCCGCCCTGAATCCGGAGGCGATAACGGTGCTCTGTTCAGGCAGGTCCGGCAAGCTGTCTGCTGAAGACATGTACTGTGCGGGTCTTGTGGTCAACGGGCTGGCCGTTTCGTGCAGGGAAGCAGGCAGGGTTGTTGAATACACAGATTCGGCTGCCGTCGCGGCTGCCTTTGCCTCCAGCAAGAGCAACAAGTCACTGGAAGTGATCCGAGGCAGCGAACACGGACGCTACCTCGAATCCCTGGGTTTCGCCAGGGACCTCGAGTTTGCCTCTCGAATTGACACCTACGATATTGTCCCGGTTTTCAACGGTTCGCTCATCACTCGGATGGCGCCTCGTTCCTGACCGGGCTACGCCTCCGGTTGTCCCGACCTTCACGACCCGCTACGAGCACCTTTTGAACTCTACATATGTCCTGTATAATGTGAAATGAACATGAAGGCTAGAGAAGAATGCTATCCATGCCTGGCCCGGCTGGCCCGCCAGGCTGCTGAGCTGGCCGCCGATGATGAAGTCTTGAGGGACACGGCAATCTCTGAAGGGCTGGCCTATCTTGAACGTGAATTCTCTGTGGCTGGCACCTCCATTGCGGTGGCGACGCCTATACACCGCCTGGTGAAGTCAATAACCGGCAACCCCGATCCTTACAGGAAGGTGAAAGAAAACGAACTGCGGATGGCGCGGGCGCTCATGCCGCAATTTGAAACCGCCGGGATGGACCTGAGGGATTGCATAGTGCTGGCAGTCCGCGGAAACTGCATAGACTTTTTCATGGACCTGGAACAGGCAGCTAAAGATATGAGGAAGCCTGTGGTATTCGCCCTCGATGATATACAGAGAGTCAAGGACAGGTTGAAGAGCGCGAAGCGTATGCTATACCTGGCTGATAATGCGGGCGAAGTCCTGTTCGATGTCCCTCTGGTCCGGATGCTGCAGCGCCATTCTCCAGTCACTTATGTTGTGAAAGGTGCGCCTGTACAGGATGACGCGACTCTGGAAGATATGGGGAGATTCGGCCTGTTTGACCAGTTTCCTTCTGTGATAAGTACGGGGACCGACACACCGGGAGTTGTCCTGGAAATGGCTTCGCTGGAGTTCAGGGACGCATTTCGAGATTCCGACCTCGTACTTGCAAAGGGTATGGGTTACTGGGAGACCCTGTCGGAGCTGCCGGCAGAGGGCAAGGTCTTCCACGTTTTCAAGGCCAAGTGCAGGCCGGTAGCCGAATCGGTGGGTGTCAATCTGGATAGTTTCGTGGCTGTTCTGCGTTAGGTCCTATGGAAAGCAATCACAAGCCCAAATTGAGGAGAGTCCACGTCAGCTCCGCGAAATACCGCGGGCAGGCGATGGTTGTGTTGCAGGATCCGCTCGGGCTGAGCGACCGAATCGCGATGCTCCCGCAGACTGTCGCGCCCATCCTGGAGCTCTGTGACGGCACACGTGACATTCCCACTTTGAGAACAGCCATCGAAATCACGACGGGACTCCGGGTAGGGCCGGATTATCTGCGAAATATGCTGTCTGAGCTCGACGAAGCGCTGTTCCTGGAGAATGACAGGTTCGCGAAGGCATACGGAGAGGAGCTGTCCAGGTTTCGGGCCTCGCCTTTTAGGCCCGCTGCGCTGTCGGGTAAGGTGTATCCATCTGCTCTGACGGAACTGGAAGCTTCGTTCGAGGAGTACCTCGGCGCGTGTTCCGGCACGTCCGGCATGCCTGCCCTGGGGACGGTGCGGGGAATAGTGAGTCCTCATATCGACTATAAGCGCGGCGGCCCGGTCTACGCGCAGGTATGGAACAGAGCGTCGGAGGCCATCCGGGGAGCAGAACTGGCTATTGTGCTCGGTACGAACCATTTGGACTGCCAGGAGATGTTCGTCCTGACCAGGCAGAGTTACGCTACTCCATATGGGGTCCTGGAAACCGACCGCGAAGTTGTGGACGAGATTGCATGCGTGGTGGGTGAAGAAAAGGTCTTCCGCGACGAATTGCAGCACAGGATAGAGCATTCTGTTGAACTCGCGGCGGTCTGGCTGCACCATATTCTTCAGGATCGGCCCTGCCGGATGGTGCCCGTTCTCTGTGGGCCCCTGCAGAGATTCATCGAGGGTGTTGAAAAGCCGTCTGAGGATGGGACCATATCGAGGTTTGTGGAAGGCACCAGAAAAGCTACAGCCGATAAGAGAACTGTTGTCATTGCCGCTGCAGACCTGGCGCATGTCGGTCCGGCCTTCGGCGACAGTTTCATCTTAGATACCGCAGGGTGCGCACGACTTTCCGCAGCCGATTCCGAGTTCATGAATGCAGTCGCCGGTGGAGATGCCGAGGCCCTGTTCATGCTGGTAAAAAGAGAGGGAGACCGTCGGCGGATTTGCGGGTTGGCCCCAATATACCTTATGCTGCGGTTGCTGGGGGAGACCGCCGGACAGGTCACAGGATATGCACAGTGCCCGGCGGATGCCTCCGGGACTTCGTATGTGTCTATTTGTGGCATGCTGCTCAGTTAGGGGAAGCTATGACGTCGAGCAAGCTGGAAGTCAGGTTGCAGCCTGGGGCCAGAATCTGTGCCGTGGCCAGGTTCGAGGACGGTATATTGTACGCGAAGGTAACGGCGCGCCCGCAAAAAGGTGAGGCGAACCGCGCATTACTGGAGTTACTGAGTGCAGAACTTGAGGTCCCGGTAAGCCGCCTTGGAATTTCACACGGTCATACAAGCCGCAAGAAGCTTGTACTTATCGAGAGATTGACCCGAGAGGAAGTTGAGAAGCGGCTGTCCCGCTTTGCCGTTGAAACAAAGCCAGAAGCTGACGGTGCCTGCGCTCAGGAAGGACAGGTCTGAGCATGAGTTATCTCTATACGCATTTGCCCCAGCACCAGTGTATTGGTTTCGAGGAAAGGTCCTATGAAGCTGTCGAAGGGCTTCTGGACTATCACGGTCGCAGTATCCTTTACCTTTACGTGGAGGCGAGTTCAGTGTCGTTCTGCGATCGCAGCTATGCTTCTCACCTGGGCAGTCTCAACGTGAAGGGTTACGTAGTCAAATGGAAGAAAGCCCGGGATAGCGAGGGCAATCCTGTGTCGGAAATCGAGCCGGTAACAGATGAGGGCGAGAAACGGGAGATTTCCAGTCTCCTCCGCACCCAGTTTACAGTACCGACGGTCAACTTCTTCTAGGTCTGCTCAGCCTGTCGGCCTTCATTCCCTATCTTACCTACTCAGATGGACCGGAGCACTCGTTGACTTTTCCCTGTACCGCGGGTATAAGAGTAGCACCGCGTCACGCCCGGATTGCCTCATTTCTTCGTCCGGGTAACATGCGGCAGGGAAGCGAGATGAAAGCCGCTGTACTGGAGGGAAAACGAATATTTGCTGTCAGGGATTTAGCCGACCCGGTGCCCGGGCCGGGCGAAGTCCTGGTTAAGGTGCGGTATTGCGGGATATGCGGCTCCGATCTGCACATTTTTAGCGAAGGAGCCGCAGTGGGCGCCGGTCATGAGTATTCGGGAGACATCGCTGCGGTGGGAGAAGGCGTCACGGGATGGGCAGTGGGAGACAGGGTAGCGGTGGAGCCGTGCATTTCGTGCGGTGAGTGCTTCTGGTGTCAACGGGGTGAGATTGGGCTTTGCGAAAACTACTATGCTGCGCTGGTTGAGTATAAGGGCGCCTTCGCCACCCATACCAGGGTGGACTCCGGCAGGCTCTACCCGGTGCCTCACCATATCACTTATGAGGAAGCCGCACTCATAGAGCCGGCTACCTGCGCGTTCCATGCGGTCAAGCTGTCAGGGCTGAGAGAAGGCGATACCGTCGCAGTGCTTGGACTCGGTCCCATCGGCCAGTTGGTGGCGCGCCTTGCCCGGGCGATGGGAGCGGGCGCAGTCTACGCTTCGGAGATCAGCCGGTCAAGAATCGCGCTGGCCGGAGATATCGCGGACGCCGTCATTGACCCGGGATCAGCAAATACGGTCGACGAAATACTGAGGCTGATGAATGGAAAAGCCCCGGATGTAGTTTTCGAATGCGCGGGTAATACCCTGTCCACGCAGGAATCGCTTGCCCTGGTGCGCAAGGGCGGCACCATAGTGGCGGCAGGCATATGTCTTGACCCTGTGCATCTTTCCTTCAGCAATATCGTTCTAAGAGGGCTCACCGTAAAGGGTTCGATATGTTGGACTCGGGGTGAGTACGCCTCCACGTTCGAGCTGGTGAAAGAGGGCAGGATCGAGCTCCGGTCCCTGGTTACCGATGTGATGCCTCTCGACAGGATCAACGATGCTTTCGAAAAAGCTTCAAGGGCGGACGGCGGCAAAATCTTGATCAGTCCTTAGCAGCGCGACGGCTTCTCTACTGCTTGTGAAGCTGCAGCAAGTAGCTCCTCAATTCGACCCCGCGATAATCGGCGAAGCTCAAGACCGATGGGTCCGTTCGCACATCGAGCACCGCGGGCAGCCCCGAGTCATAAGCCCTCCTGAGAGCGCCCTTTATCTCACCCGGGTCGGTGACAAATTCGCCGTAAGCGCCCATGCTCTCGGCGTACCTGTCGTATCTTACGTCTTCACTCAGTTTCGAGCATACATCCTTGTGCTTGTTCAGTTGCTGGTCGTGCCGGACCATCCCCCACTGGCAGTCATTGCTTACAATAACGATAATCTGTTTGTGGTGCCTCATGGCGGTATCAATTTCACTGGCATTGAGCAGGAACGACCCGTCGCCTTCTATGACTATCACTTTCTTGTCCGGCCTGGCTGTCTTGATGCCGATGCCGAATGGAATTCCGCCTCCGAGGTGTCCCAGCGAGCCGCCCGTCGCGGATACGAAGCTGCCGGGGAAGGTTGCCCGGAACATGGGTGTGACGTGAGCCTGTATATCCCCTCCGTCCATGACCATATACGTGTCTTCGTCGGCGAATTCGCAGACCTCACGGCCTAGCCTTCTCGGGTCGATGGGCTTCATGTCGCTGGACGCTTCAGCATAAAGAGTATCCCGTATCGACCGGGCAGTATCCCTCGCGTATCTAACCCAATCTGTGTCGGGACGTTTCTTGCCTCCCAGGATACGGCCGGCGGCATCCGCGAGTTGTGTGAGCACAGCCCTGGCGTCTCCCCATATCCCCAGTGTTATTGGCCTGTTCCTGCCTATTTCCGCCGGATCTATATTGACGCTGATCAACTTGACGTCCGGTGAGAAGAAGTCTCCTTTTCCGTAGTTCAGGACCTCCTCGAATTTGACGCCCAGAGCGAGAAGCACGTCCGCACCGGCGATAGTCCCCCAATTGTAGCCTACGGGGCCGCCGCAAAGAGGGTGATCATCAGGAATCCCGCTCTTGCCGCCAATGGCATAGCATACAGGTACGTTGACTATTTCAGCAAACCGCATAAGCTCCTCTGAGGCCTCTGCCCACAGGATTCCACTGGCGATGAGTATTCCCGGCTTCTCTGCTTTCAGCAGCAACTGCGCAGCCTGCCGAATCAGTGCCGGGTCACCGTATGGGCGTGCCTCTGTCCGGTAACTGTACGGGGCGTGAATGGGCGCTTGTCCCTCATCGACCTCGAGCATGAGTGTATCATCCGGGAAGTCGAGCAGCACCGGGCCCTTCCGCGCGCTCATAGCATGCCTGAAGGCAGTAGCGACAAACTCCGGTACCCTGCTGGTAGAAGTGCAGTAGCCTCGCCATTTCGTGATAGAGCGATAAAGGTCCGCAGAATCGAATTCCTGGACGGCTCCCATACCATCGAAGCAGGAGGCCGTATGCGTGCACATACCTATCACCGGAGCCGACGCGTGCCAGGCTGTGGCTATGCCGGGAGCCATATTGATCACGCCCGGTCCCTCGGTGACCATGGCAACGCCCGGCCTGCGGGTTGCCATCGCGTAGCCGGTCGCGGCATTGGCCGCCGCCTGCTCGTGCCTCATGTCGATGAGCTCTATGCCTTCATCGACGCATGAATCGTAGATGCCGCTCAGTCCTCCACACAGAGTGAAGGCAACCTTGACCCCCTCATTTTTCAGAGTCTTGCCTATAAGAGTGCCGCCGTTGATCTTTGCCATGATTTCCTACCTCCAGAAGAAGAAGTCAAAACCCGGAGACGCGCCATGAGCCTGGAGTTGTGGAAAAGCGCGGGTTGCTTGTGCGAACATTGGACATGATTCTATTGGATTTGTCAACTCGGTTTCAGGGGTCAAGAACGGCGCGGTCAGGAATCCGCGAGGCGTTTCTTCAGAAAATCAATAGCTGAGACTAGAGAAGGATCAGTCTCGTTCAGCAGTGCGAGATAGTACGATACCCAGTCACCAAGAAGCACCAGGCTAAAAACCTGGCTCAGCGCGCTGTCTCCTGTCCCGTCCACTGTCTCGTGCCTGATACCCGCCTGGTCCATGAGCTCAGCCGTGAAGCGGTACCGCATTAAGGTCCTGGGATGCAAATGCGGGCTTCGAAGCAGGACAACAAATGACCTGTCAAGAACTTCAGCGGGGAACCTGTATCCCATAACAGCATTATGGTTCAGTTCCGGGAAGAACTCGTAGACGGCCAGGCTCTTGCTGTTCTCGTTTATCTGCGTTTTCCAGCGTTGGGCTACAGGGCATAGATATCCTGCGCCGTAGATGACAGCCAGGTTGCCAAACAGGCTGTTTGCAAGCTTCTTTGCGGGATTGCGGACTGTCGGGCAGGTATCGGTACATATGTCCTGCAGCTTCTTCAGAGTTAGAAGCATCTCGTCCACATCCGGCTTTGCATCCGGCATAATGCCCAGTTTTTGGCAGATGCCCAGCAGCGGGAAAAAACTGTGAGCCAGGGCGGCGCGCGGCGGCCCCGGGTGATTAACGGGAAAAACAGGTATCCCATGCTCTTCAGCCAGGCTCTTCAATATGCCCCCGGAAGTCAGGACAAGCTTCTTCGCTGGAGTCGCCAGCGATTGCTTGAACGCCGAGATGGTCTCTTCCGTCATGCCGGAGTAGCTGGAGGCTATGACCAGGGTCCCCGCATCGACCGAACCCGGAAGGTCGTAGTCGCGGTGCACAAGCATCCGGGTTCGGCTGTCTGAGAGCCTCAACCCCGCGAGGAGGTCGCCGGCAATCGCCGAGCCGCCCATGCCCAGCACCAGGACTGTGTCTATTTCCCCGCAGCCGGATGCGAGTTCGAACTCAAATCTGAGTGCATCTTCCCATGCTTCCGAGCAATAGCCGGGGAAATCAAGCAGGTGCAACCGCATCCCGCCCTTGTCGATCTTCCTGCAAATATCCAGCGCATCAAGATCTATCATCGGCGTGTACGCCGGCCATTGCCGTACCGGCCTGGAGAAGTCTCCTCACCTGTTCTATCGACCCGCTTTCCGCGTATATCCGGAGCAACGGCTCGGTCCCGGACAGGCGTATCAGGAGCCAACTCCCATCGCTCATCCTGTAGCGGAAGCCGTCCACCGTGTCTATGCCTTCTACCGTACGATCTTCTACTTGTTCAGGCTTGAGGGCGGCAAGCTTCAAGGTGATTTCTTCACGCTGTTCCGGCGGAAAGTTGAAATCCGTTCGTTCATAATAATGGGGTCCGACCAGGGTGTACAGGTCCCGCAGAAGCTCTGAAGGGCTCTTTCCCGTCTGGACCATCATATCCAGCAGGAAGAGACCGGAAAGAATGCCGTCGCGTTCAGGTATATGCCCGCGGAAACCGAAACCGCCGCTTTCCTCGCCCCCGATAAGAGCGTCTTCTTCCAGCATTTTCGGTCCGATGTATTTGAATCCTACAGGCATCTCGAAAACGGGGACAGAGTAGATTGCGCCCAGGCGGTATATCATGCTGGTCGTTGTGATCGACTTGACTATGGCGCCTCTTTGATCTCTGAGCTGTAGGAGGTACTGCGCAAGG
>JACUUS010000179.1 GCA_014859215.1 Dehalococcoidia bacterium
CGCGGACTCCTACGAGCTGTGGCATAACCAGGAAGAGTTGGACAGGCTTATCACGGCCTGGACCCTCAACCACACACACTATGAGGTCATGGGCATTTTACAGAGTGCCGGGGTTGCCGCCATGCCGTCGCTGAGCAACCAGGAGATAAACAGCGACCCGCACTTCAAGCACCGCGGTATCGCAACCGTCGTCGATCATCCCGTAATGGGCAAGCAGGCTGTCTTCGGCGTGCCCTGGCACTACTCGAGGACCCCGGTCAAGGTTCAGAAGGCGTCGCCCTTGATGGGCGAGAATAACGAGCATGTCTTTGGGGAGCTTCTCGGAATACCGGCTTCCGAGATAAAGCGCCTTGAGGATGAGCAGGTTATTTACTGATGAAGATTCCGGCGAGATCTGCTGCGGGGATCAGGAGCATGGCTGTTCCAGCATAGGACTTCAGCTGCCCGCGCTCTCAGTCTGTTTACACATCCCTCTTCAAGACCACCGTCGAAATACTGGCTGCTCAAGAGAGTGCTGGGTCAAAGTTGCCGCTGCCCGCGAGGAACCGGCAAATATCCGGGATCAAGAGGTGAGCCAGCGGTCGGATTCGAACCGACGGCCTGCGGTTTACGAAACCGCTGCTCTTCCGCTGAGCTACGCTGGCATTGAAGCTAAGCTTAAATCGCAGGTGCCAAATGAGCGCCAGTCCTTGTTTGCACTGCCGGTAGGGCTTCGTTGAGCGGCGACATCGCGTCGATCTGCGTGCCTTCGATTATATGCGAGCAGCAATCCATTGTAAATGCTGCGCTCCTATGTCATAGAGCCTCACTGATAACGGTCTTTTTTCGCCGCGCAAGAGCATGAGACTCGCGAGGCATGCCGCAGTCGTGAGACAGGACAACTTCATGCTTTGCCATTGCTTGCGGCAGGAATTTAGTATACTGTACTGTGAAATGAAGGGAGTTGGTTGATGGAGATAAGTATAAAAGAGTTGCAATCACAGCCGGTTTTACAAGTCAGGACACGGACCAGCCTGGACAGGCTGCCCCAGGTTATTGGCGAAAGTTACGCGAAGATTGCCAACTACATGCAGAGCTTAGGGGAGAAGCCGGCAGGCGTACCGTATACTGCCTACTACAGCCTGGACATGCAGGATATGGATGTGGAGATGGGATTCCCGGCTTCGAAGCCGTTGCCTGAAGGGAGAGAGGTTAAAGCCGGTGAAATACTGGCGAAGGCAGCTTGCGCCATGTACAAGGGCCCGTATTCAGGAATGGAAGGCGCCTACAATGAGATTTTCAAATGGATTGCCGAAAGAGGTCTCCAACCGAAGGGTGTCTACTATGAGCATTACTACAATTCGCCCCAGGACGTGCCGGAGAATGAGCTCCTGACCGAGATAGTGATTCCGCTGAAACAGGCTCCAGAAAGCAACTCATAAGCGTCCACTACTCTAAAACACTCGCCTCACAAGGATTCAGCTTTTTCCTCGGAGAAATATGGGAACCCTGTTCATCAATACCGCGCTAACCTTGTGTCAGCTCCCGAGGGTATTTCAGCTTCTCAGGAGCATGAAGAAAAATTGAAGCGGCTGGAGACGGTTCACGACGCAAGTGTCCACCAGAGCCATGCCGGCTTATCGTCTATCTCGCGCCGGTGCGTTCTCGGGGTCGCCGCGGAGAGCGGGCGTAGTCCCTTTCCGGCGCGGGCATGCTGTAGTCAAAGCTTTGCAGGGTACAGCGATCGAGCGGCTTGTTGAGCAGGCGTTCAAGATTGGTCACCATTGCCGCGTCCTCTCTGGTAATGAAAGTGAATGCGACGCCGGCCTTGCCAACTCGCCCGGTGCGGCCCACGCGATGGATATAGGCGTCAATCCCATCCGGCATGTCGTAGTTAATGACATGCGAAATCTCAAGAACGTCGAGACCGCGAGCGGCAATGTCAGTCGCGACAAGCACCTTGAACGCGCCGTTGCGGAAGCCGTCCAGCGCGGCCTGACGCCGGTGCTGGGGAAGATCTCCCTGTAATGAAGCTACCCGGTGGCCCGCTCCTTTCAGCTGCTGTGCGACTCGCTCGGCGCGGTGCTTGGTGCGCGTAAACACCAGAACAGACTCCGTATCGGTTTCACGCAGGAGGCTTTTCAGCAGCGCGGTTTTCAGGTGCTGCCTGATCGGATAAAGACAATGCGAGACAGTCATCGCGGGTTGAGTCCGACCGATCTGCACGGTGACCGGGTCGCGCAGGACTTCTTCCACCAGGCGCCTTACGTCACGGGGCATGGTGGCCGAGAAGAGCAGGGTCTGCCGTTCGGTCGGCAGGCACCTCAAGATGCTGCGGATATCGGGCAAAAAGCCCATGTCAAACATCCGGTCCGCCTCGTCGATTACAAGGACTTCTACGTCAGCCAGATCAACGGTGCCCTTCCAGATATGATCGAGCAGGCGACCGGGACAGGCTACCGCAATGTCAATCCCGTCACGCAGTCTTCGGGTTTGCTGGTCCATTCCCACACCGCCGTAGATGGCGATACTCTGAAGTCCCGTATGACGTCCTACGTCCGCGGCGAACTCGTATGTCTGCTCGGCCAGTTCACGTGTTGGTGAGATTACGAGAGCGCGGACTCGACCCCTCGGACGCGGGAGCAGACGGTGCGAGACAGGCAGGATGAATGCCGCGGTCTTGCCGGTCCCGGTCTGCGCCAGGCCGATAAGGTCACGGCCCTGCATGATCGGTGGAATGGACTGAAGCTGGATCGGCGTGGGTGTAACATAACCGAGCGCCTGTACGCCGGACATGATGCTCGGATGCAGGTTGAACTTTTCGAAACTCATTTAGCCCCTGTCAAACCAGGGCCTCCGGGAGAGAGGCTCTCGTAGATAACTTTCTTATTTCGACCCAACTGGCAATGCGTCCCTTGTAGGGACTCAAGCGTCTCCCGGGGTCATGAATGCTCATTGGAAGCGCCAGGTCAGTAACGGCTGGAAAGGTCTTGCCCTCAAAGATGCTGCGGGCCGTCTTCTCCGGATTGGACCGCACATGAGGTCCTGATATCCTTGATCTCCTCCGCCGGGCTTAAGGCATCTCCGCGGCCGCAAGAACTCCGGGTGTCCGGTGCTGAGAACAAACGCAGTACAGCGGGGATGATGGAGGTGAGTACTAACCTTAAGAACTATCGGCCAACCTTCCTGTCAACCACTATACACTAAAACGGGACTTCGCGCAAGTCGAGTCTCTCCTGCGTAATTACCCATGCCGGCTCCGGGGCCTGACCCCGCTTTTCTCTCTGTACCGGGGTAGAGCACACAGCGACAAAACGTTGCGCTAAATGGTATAATACTGCGAACAATGCACTGCAGAAGGCGAGAGCCGCTGCGTTCGAGCTTCACCCCGGACATCTGGATCCGGACTGTGCTGGTTCACCCCTGCCGGGCGCCTTCGACATAAGAAGCTCATAATAGTTGTACCTAATAAGAACGGAGGAGCATAGACATGGAGGGCCTTCTTTCATGATACGGTCAAGAATACTTGGAGTGGGCCGGTACCTTCCTGAACGGCGTGTGACGAATTTTGACCTGGAGAAGATGTTCGAGACCAGCGATCAATGGATTCAGCAGCGATCCGGGATCGTAGAGAGGCGTTTCGCTGACGAGGGAGTTTACTGTTCGGACCTGGCGGTTGAAGCTACACGGGATGCCTTGAGGAATGCGGGCATGGAGGTCCAGGACATTGATTTCATGATCTTCGCAACTCTGAGCCCTGACCACCACTTTCCAGGGACAGGGGTCTATCTTCAGAAGAAGCTGGGCCTGACGGAGATCGGCTGCATGGATATCAGGAACCAGTGCAGCGGATTCATCTATAGTCTCGCAGTCGCCGATGCCTTTGTCCGAATCGGAATGTACAAGAGGGTGCTGGTGGTCGGATCGGAAGTCCACTCAAGCGCCTTGAATTTCACTTTCGAAGGCCGGGACGTCGCTGTCCTGTTCGGCGACGGCGCCGGGGCGGTGATCGTAGGTCCCTCGGAAGACCCGTCCCGGGGGATACTCTCCACGCACTTGCATGCGGATGGGAATTTCGCCGATATCCTCAAGCTGGAGATATGGGATATAAGCAAGAAGCCGTATATCAGTCATAAGGCACTGGACGAGGGCCGCCATCATGTAAAGATGGTGGGCAGGGAAGTGTTCAGGGTTGCGGTTACAAAGATACCGGAGGTAGTGGAGGAGGCTTTACAGGCAAATAATCTGAAAGCCGAGGATATCGACCTGTACCTGCCGCATCAGGCCAATCTGCGTATAAATCAGTTTGCGGCGGCCCGGCTGGGCGTGCCTGAGGAGAAGTTCTACAGCAATATCCAGCGCTACGGCAATACGACGGCAGCCTCGATCCCGATTGCTCTCAGCGAGGTACTTGAACAGGGAATCGTGAAGGAAGGCGACACCATCATGATGGTCGCCTTCGGTTCGGGT
>JACUUS010000180.1 GCA_014859215.1 Dehalococcoidia bacterium
GGTCATCATTGTCGGGTGCCTCGCCTTTGCCGGCTACACCTTGAACGTCTCCAATGAAAACAGGAACAAGTCTGCGGCCTCCCTCGAAGCACAGTACGTGGGTTTCTGGATTAGCGAAGATGTCATACAGGCGCAGCGGATAACCTTGGAAGACAGCGATGGCACAGGCTTTCCGCTGGTGCTTGAGTGGGATGATCCTGAAAACGGTGAGACTTGCCAGATCACGTACACCTTTGATCGTGACCAGGGCCACCTCTCGCGCGAGCAAAAGATTCGCGCAGGAATTGAGCCCGGCCCCGAGTTTGTATCTCTGGGAAAGGCTTATGTCGGGCAGAATCTGGACCCGGATCGCACGAGATGCTACAAGAAAGAGTATGAATTCGTAAACTCACTCATGCTGGAAGTAACAGCGATTGTTCATGGCCGGACTGCTTCCAACGAATACGAAATACACCCGCGGGCTTTCAGCCTGTGGTTTCCTGAGGTCGAAGAGTAGTGACCAGCCTTAGAGAAGGGGGGTGCCACATGAAAAAATTCATTGCGGACTTTGGCAAGACCCAGCAGGGGATGGTTCTTGTCTATGTGACTCTCGTTCTTGTACTGGCCATCCTCGTTATTCCGCCCATACTGCAGTTTGGATTCGGAGCGCACCGGAGTGCTCAAATTCGTGAAGACAGGTTGCTCAAGGTGTACGCCGCCGATACAGGTATAGAGGACGCCTATTTCAGGATAATAGCCGGGAATATCACAGATTGGGATTACACGATTCCCGGGGTTAACGGCTCTGATGTACACGTGAAGATAGAAAAGAAGACCGGGAAAGGGACATACCTGATAACTTCAACGGCCAACAATTGGGACGGGACAACTACCACTATCGAGTCTCAAACTGGGGCCCTGAACTTCAATGATTTCCTTTACAATGTCATGAGCAGTCAGGGCGACATAAAGATTGCGCCCGGTAGCTACGTTTACGGTAATGTTACACTTAACGGGAAGTTCGTTCCCAAGAGTTCATCCAGCGTGATCCTGGAAAGCGGAGGGAACATCTCAAATAACGTGCCAGACTGGCCGGACCCAGGCGAACTTGCTGATCACTACTGGCCGCAGGTCGAAAGCGCGGGGCCAATTCCTTACACAAGCCCTCTCACTCTTACTGAAGAGAGTATCACGCTTGGCCCCGGTTACATAGATGGGAACCTAGAGATAGGTGGGCAGGGTACTGTTACGTTGGGGGGAACCCTTTATGTGAAAGGGAATCTCAACGTTTCCGGGCCCGTTAGACTCGAACTCAACGGACACACAATATATGTGGAAGTCAGTGTCGACAAGATCTTCCAGGAAGTGACCATTTCTGGGCCCGGAGCCATCATCGCAGAGATTGACGTCCATTTCCTGCCTCATCAGGATAGCGAAGAGTTCATCTTCGTCATGTCCGTCGACGGAAGAATTAAGTTGAACCCACAAGGCTCATTTTTTGGATCGTTGGCTGGCATAGCAGAAATAGAAATACTGGCTGGCTATCACTTGGAGTGGGTGCCTCCGCCCGAAGATGAGAACGGAGACCCCGCCATAAACTTCCCTGGTGGCGCTTGCACCACCGTGAGGGTCCTGTACTACATCATTCGCGATTGAGTGCGTCGAGCAGCGGTACAGACCCCAGCGTGGTTTGCACTTCTTGCGGCAACGATAAGAAAGGGGCGCTAGAGATAGACTTGAATCCAAGCTCCTGATTGAACCAGGTCAGATGGGAGGCTGCTGCTAGATGAATGTAGATATAAACCTGATACCGGCTGAGTTGCGGGCTCAGCCGCCCGTAAAGTCCCGCACGCTGGTCATGATCCTCCTGGTGCTGGTGCTTGCCGCCGCCGGCTTCTTCCTCTGGGAGTCGAAAAACAGCGCCCAGTCCGCTTCGACGACCCTCGAGAAGAATATCGCCGCTCTCAATGCCGAGAGGAACACGCTGGCCGGCAACAAGGAGGCCAACGATCTCATAAAGTCCATCAACAACAAGAAGACGATGGCCACGCATCACCAGGCCTTCCTGGCCTCAAGGGTCAACTGGGGCGACGCCCTTGCGCGGGCACAATCGTACGTCCCCCAGGGCGTGATGGTCAGCAAGATCACCCAGAAGGACGCCTTCACGCTTGAGATCGCCGGCTCAGCTACCAGCTACACGGCCGTGTCGAGCTATTTCAAGCTGCTTAACTCGGACCCGGTCCTGAGCCAGGCGGGCGTGCCGCCTTCATGGAAGGAGAGCCAGTTTACAATCCTGCTGCGGGTAGCGCCGAGGGGTGGAGCATGATGGATACACTGAGGAAAAACAGCCGTTTCGTTGCGCTGATAGCAATCGTCATTATCCTGGTGGTGGTCAACTTCATGCTCTACCAGCAGTCGCAGGCCGCGGGCGAGGAGAAGGAGACCCTGGAGAAGAGTAAGTCGGCAGCCATGGTCAGCCTCACCGCCGCCCGGGACCAGTACGATGTGGTCAAGCTGAGGCAGGAAGACGCCGCGCTGGGCAGCATGCAGTTCCCCACCCAGCACCCGGTTGTCGACCTGGCGGTGTTCATAGCCGACGGAGGCCCGCGCCTGCAGGTCAACATCGTCGAGGTCGGGCCTTTCACATCGGCCAGCGAGACCCTGGCGGGGAAGGCCTACCCCGCTTACCAGAGCAAGATCAGGGCCTCTTCAGGCTCGCTGTCCAACCTCATAGGGCTCCTCAAGTACCTTGAGGGCGGTTACTTCAGCAGTCTGAAAATCAAGGACGTGGCTTTTAGCGGCGGCCCGGGCGGGTGGGAGGCCACTTTCACCGTCGTGATTATCAGCCAGAATTAGGGGTGTAAGATGCAGTTTCTAGATGGTCGCGGGATGGCGTTCACGATCGAAAGCATGTGCATGCGTGTCCTCGTATATTCGGGGCAGAAGATTGAAAGCTGGTACAGCGTTCCCCTGAGCAATAAGCTCGTCAGGGAAGGGCTCATTGTCGAGCCCGAGGAGATGGCCGGGGTCATCGCGGAGTCTGTCAAGGAGAACGATCTCCCCAAGGCCGCGTGCGTGTGGGCTATACCAAGCTCCGGCAGCGCGACCCAGACATTGAGCCTGCCCAACGTCAAGAAGTCCAAGATGAAGGACGTTATCGCCAGGGAGATCAAGCGGGTGATGCCGGGCGCGGACATTACGGACTACGTTTTCTGGAAGGAGATGCCCCGCGGCGGGTTCCAGAAGCACCAGGTCTATACGCTCGCGGTGCCCAAGACCACGATTCAGAACCTGGTCGAGACGTGCAAGGCCGGCAAACTGGGACTCAAGGGGATCGAGCTGAGGCCCTTCGCGTTGACCAGGGCGGTAAGCTGCAAGTACGGCGTGATCGTGCACGGCGAGCTCGACAACATCGAGATCGTCATAGTTGACAAGTTCTTCCCCGCCCTGTTCCGCAGCGTTCCCATCAGGGAGATCAACGGGGGCGCGGAGGTCGCCTCGCAGAACCTCCTGCGTGAGCTCCCCTTTACCATAGATTACTATAACCGCACGTTCGCGGACTCGCAGATCGACAGGGATGCCCCCGTCTATCTGAGCGGCGAGCTTGCGCTGGAGCCGGGCCTGCCGCTGGAGATCGCCAGCGTCACAGCGCGCGAGGTTGTGAGCGCGGAATGTCCCGTAGAGGCCCCGCCCAACTTCCCGCTGGCCCAGTTCCTCACCACCGTCGGCCTGATGCTGAGGAAGAAATGGTGAGGGGGAAATTCGAAATACGAAACAACGAGAGAGCTGTTCACGGTCTTATCAGGTAGTTTGGACGGGTGAATTACTGGGTCTACATGATGGCCAGCCAATCACGCGTGCTCTACACCGGCATCACCAATAACCTGGAGCGCCGTGTATCCCAGCATAAATGCAGATCGACCCAGGGATTTACCAGCCGGTACAGTATCAGGAAACTGGTATACTTCGAGGAAACACCGGACGTGCTCAGCGCTATCGCGCGTGAGAAGCAGATCAAGGGGTGGATAAGGAAGAAGAAGATCGCTTTGATCGAGGACTCCAACCCCGGATGGGCAGACCTGAGCGATGGCTGGTACGCATAGCGCGACAAGAAGCCCTTTTCCTTATGGTGAACACAAACTGCGTGCCTGGGGCTTATCTTGACCAGCGGGAAGGAAGCGCCTTGACCGGACGCATGTACAAATGTCATTCTGAGGCCTGTCCTGACCAGCGGGAAGGAAGCGCCTTGACCGGACGCATGTACAAATGTCATTCTGAGGCCTGTCCTGACCAGCGGGAAGGAAGCGCCTTGACCGGACGCATGTACAAATGTCATTCTGAGGCCTGTCCTGACCAGCGGGAAGGAAGCGCCTTGACCGGACGCATGTACAAATGTCATTCTGAGGCCTGTCCTGACCAGCGGGAAGGAAGCGCCTTGACCGGACGC
>JACUUS010000181.1 GCA_014859215.1 Dehalococcoidia bacterium
ATTCAATGGAAGCGGGACGAGTTCTGGAACTATGACGTCCCGGTGGATATACCCGGTGTGAACCTGGACCGGTTCGACCTCAAGAACTTCTACAGGGAAGACGGGGTAGAGCAGATAGCTCAAAGACTAAAGCGGGAAAGAGTCGAGTGGCTTTCCCGTTTCGCGGGACTTGACCAGGATGTCGTCACGCCGTTGTGCTGATAATCGCGTGCAAGTCAATCGGAGTTCTTGCATGCGCTTTCCGTTCTTGAACGAGGTACTGCTAACAAGGACAGAAGTACCCTTCCCAGCGGGTACTTCTGCGGGATTGCCGTGTCGTTGAGGCTGGATGAAAATCTCAACCAAGGAACCTCGCTTAAGAAAGTCAAGACGTTCAGGAAGTGTGAACGATTTGTAAGGTGAATTGAAGGAGCCAGGATGCGTACGATCTATACCACGAATGATGCATGTACTGACAAGAACCTGCTTGGAAATAAGGGAGCGAATCTTGTGACAATGGCCAGGTTAAGCCTGCCGGTACCTCCAAAATTCGTTCTGTCCATAGATGCCTACAGGGCATATAAACGGAGCGGCAGACTTCCCCTTGAAGAAATAAGGAAAGCAATTGAGGAGCTCGAACAACGTACTGGCAAGAGGCTTGGACGCGGCCTCGCGGTGTCAGTGAGGTCTTCCGCACCGGCTTCAATGCCGGGAATGATGGACACCGTTCTGGATGTCCGGGAACTCGAGGAACTGCTGGCATCTGTACGGAAGGTTTTTGACTCGTGGGATAATGCCAGGGCTATCGAGTACCGCCGCTTGAACCGAATCCCTGCGGACACCGGGACCGCCGTCATCGTGCAGGCCATGGTTTTCGGGGACGCCGACGGCAGGTCCGGGACCGGCGTTATGTTCACCCGAAATCCAAGCACCGGCGCGAATGAGCTTTTCGGTGAGTACCTCCATTCGGCAAAAGGAGAGGACCTGGTATCGGGAAGAGTGACCCCCAGGCCTCTCTGCTGCCTGCAGATTGAAATGCCGGAAGCCTACTATCAACTCAAAGAGATAGGACGTACACTGGAAACTCATTTCCGGGACATACAGGATGTTGAGTTCACGATCGAATCGGGATGCCTGTATGTTCTTCAGACACGGTCAGGCAAGAGAAGCGGTCAGGCTGCGATAAAGATAGCTGTCGACATGGCCACGGAAGGTCTCATTTCGCGAGAGGAGGCTCTGCTGCGTATTACCGCTGAGGATGTCAGGTCCCTTCTACACCGTCGCATAGAGTCGCCGCAAGAGTATGCCCATATTGCGCAGGGATTGGGTGCGGCGCCTGGAGCCGTAACGGGCTCGGTGGTATTCCATCCGAACGAGGCCGTGGCAGCGAAGGAGCGCAATGAATCCGTAATCCTTGTCAGGGTCGAAACCAGTCCGGACGATATCCTTGGGATATCGGCCGCCATAGGGGTACTGACTTCACGAGGCGGTCTTACTTCGCACGCCGCGATTGTTACCAGGGCGATGGGCAAGGCCTGCGTTTGCGGCGCTGAGGAAGTTAGAATAGACCTGGAAGCTGAGCGCTTCGAGGCGGGCGGGCAGATTATCAGGCGGGGCGATTCGATCACTATTGATGGCAACTCGGGCAGGATCTATGCAGGCAGGTTGCCGCTCGTCGAAGCTGAAGGAAGCCCGGAACTCAATACGCTGCTTGCATGGTCTGACAATGTGAGGAAACTCAAGGTGAAGGCGAATGCCGATACCCCGGAAGCCATCGCGGTTGCGGCGAAGTTCGGTGCCGAAGGGGTGGGCTTATGCCGTACCGAAAGGCATTTCAATGCTCCTGAGAGGCTGTCTGCTATCAGGGCTTTCATTCTGGCAAGGACGGGGGCACAGAGGGCACAGGCCCTGGAGACATTGGGCAAACTCCAGAAGGAAGATTTCGTCGCCATTTTCAAGCAGCTCCGCGGCATGCCGATCATTATCCGGCTCCTTGACCTTCCACTACACGAGTTCCTGCCGGCTGATCTGGAGAATCTGGACCCCGGTCTTGCCGAGCACATACGGGAACTGAGAGAGACAAACCCCATGCTGGGGCACAGGGGCGTAAGGCTGGCTGTCACGTCGCCGGAGATTTACGAAATGCAGCTCGAAGCCATTTCCGAGGCGCGGTCCGAGGTGGAGGCGGATGTGTCGGTCATGGTCCCGCAGGTAATCACACTGCAGGAACTTTTCTGGGTCAAGAGGCTTGTGAAGGACAAGAACCTGAAAGTTGGTGTCATGATGGAAACCGTCCGCGCGTGCATGCGGGCCGGGTGGTTGGCCAAGCACGCTGACTTCTTCTCTTTCGGCACAAATGATCTTACACAGGCAGTTTACTCCTTCAGCAGGGAAGACGTTGAAAAGAAGTTTCTCACGACTTACCTTGAGGCGGGTATACTGACCCACAATCCTTTTATGGTCCTGGACGTAAAAGGGGTGGGCAGACTGATGCAGACAGCTATCTTCTGGGCAAGGAAGGAAGTGGAAAACCTCGATATCGGCGTGTGCGGAGAGCACGGGGGTGACCCGGAGTCAATCAAGTTCTTTGAGCGAATAGGAGTAAGCTCAGTCAGTTGCAGTCCGTTCAGGATCCCGATTGCGCGGCTGGCTGCCGCTCAGGCCGCTATCGAGCACAAGAGAGCGGCAACTGAAGAGGTGAAGCCTCCCGCTCCGGCCACGAACTGACAGTCGGAAGGGGGACCCGACTGTCTCACGTGCACACCTTGAATCTCGCCACGAGGCAAGTGCGTGCTACGAGGCCTGCTTCTTCCGCCTCTCGCGCATTGAGCTTATCTCCGGTCCAGATAGCTCACAGGCCTCCATAGAGTTCTTGCTTTGCCTGATCCAGCCGGGAGCCGAATTCCCTGTCCAGCTCTGACTGGACCCGGCGCCATTCGGCTGAGTTTTCGATCGCGGGTTCGATCGCAGACCCGGAAATGCCCTGCATCGCAAGGCCCCGGATTTTCGAGGCGGAAAGTCTGGAGAGGTTCTCATTCCGTGCTCTGGCGAGAGCCGCCTGGTATTCCTTGGTAATCTCGACGAAGCAGTCAATTTCTTTCCGATTGCCGGTGAGGCCTTCGAGCAACTCATAAGTTCTCTGGTTCGCTGTCAGATCCTTCAGCTCCACCGTAGCTGCCAGCTTCCTGACAAGATGCTTCTTTATGACTGTTCGGTCTTCGGAGGGAAAACGCTCCAGATCGAGTATGAGCTGTGTTACGGGCATCCCTTTCTGGCAGCGCCCGGAATAGGCCTCCGCCGTCGCCAGAAGCTCGGTCTCCTTCATTTTCTTCTGTTCTTCAGCCGAAAGGCTGCCGAGCTTCCGTACTTTCTCCATGGCGATTTCGCACGCGCTCTTTATCCTGTCCTTTTCTTCAGGCATAGGTGAATCCTGCTGATTTTTCTCGAATCCGACTAGAGGTAAGGGTATATATGTTTCCGGATGAAATCAAAGTTCTTTTCGATTTCTTCTTTGCCCGCTATGATGCCGGGACTGCCGTACTGGTGCCCGGTTAAGACATACTCGATATCCATCTCCGCCACTCTTTCTATGCTCTGCTTGAGCGCGAGAGCGCTGCCGCCCGGAATATCTACCCTTCCCGTGCTTCCGTAGAAGATCAGGTCCCCACCCATGAATACTTTTTCGTCGGGCCAGTAAATGCTGATATGCCCCGCGGAATGACCCGGCGTGACCAGTATCTCGGCTGTCAAATTCTCGTTGAAGCGCAGTTCACCCTCAGTGAGGTAGAAGTCGGGGTTGATTTCAGGCATCTCGAAGCCCATTTGCTTCATCATTTTGCCCATTTCCCCTTCTGCCAGCTTGAGAAACTCGTCGTCACCTTTGCCTATGGCTACCTGTGCCCCGCTCAGCCTTCTTATTTCTTCGGATGCGCCGTAATGGTCCGGGTGAGCGTGGGTATTCAGGATCAGACCTATGTCCTCGATCCGGAACTCATCTTTGGCCATCTCGCCGATCAGGCGCTCAAGGCAGTTCTGCCCGGCTTCATTTACGATCATACCGGGATCCACAAGAATATGCCTCCCACCGGGCAAAGCGTTCGAAACCAGGTAAGAGTTGCAGTTATTCCCGTACACACGCATCTCAGACATCGTGACGCCGGGCCAGAGGTACGCATGGAAACCGTTCACAATCTTCAAGATAACCTCCCGGTTAGTTCTACCACAGATGGATTATAACATCGAAATTCGAGTGGGCGGGCTGATGTGACTCTCTGGAAAGGGAAAAATGGTGATATATGAGCATCTTGACAAATGTCAGCCCGAGAATTAAAGTGGCGCACAGACGGGCTCTTCTTGAGTTTGCTGATG
>JACUUS010000182.1 GCA_014859215.1 Dehalococcoidia bacterium
TCTGGTGGCTGTTATTCCCGATGCCACGATGCAGTACCTGGTGACCGGTTCCTGACCCCCAGTACGTCCGGGGTCAAATGTTACAAATATTTAACTTCTTACCGGCGCATTTTATGACTATTTAATACTCTGGATGCTATCAAGAGGGTACCATGTATATAAAAAGCAAGCGCATACTGCACGCGCGAGTCTACAGGTGGGCTCTTGCCAGGGTGACGGCGCGCATGGCCATCGATCCGGTCTGCAATATGACCGTTGACGAAGCCACCGCGGCGGCCACTACCGAGCTCAACGGCATGAAGCTCTATTTCTGCACGGGCGCCTGCAAGAAGGCTTTCGACAGTCACCCGGAAAGGTACCTGAGCAGGGAGCGAAGGTAGACAGCCTCCCGTGCTGCCGCTGATGACTTCCCGCGATACCCGCTGGACGGCGATCACCCACCGCCGGAATGCCGCACGGATTAGGCATTTCAGCCCCATACCCGGCCTCTCACAACAGGCATAAAGACCACACTATTTGCCTGAAAAATCGCGCCTTTACTCGTATCTCTAACAGGCATAACGGCGGAAGTCCCTCCGGCATGACGGTGCTACGATGATGCTGGACGGGGGAAAGCCCCCGGACAGAGAAAAGAAAGGAGGGAAAGACAATGACGTGGGAACTGGTCCTGATAGCGGTCCTGGCAGCCCCGATAATCCTCTTGCCGGTGGTGTATGTGTGGTACCTGACCCTGGGCGGGCTGATCGGGATAGTGAGGGAGAAGAGGAGAGCACCGGCAAAAGTCCCGGCCACCAGGTAGGAAGGTCAGACGGTCCGGGAGAAAGGAGGCGCAAAATAAGGAGCATAATCAAGGCAGACAGTCACTGAAAGCCCTGTCCGAAACCCGAAAACTCGAAGGACAGGGCTTCTCTTATGCCTTGCTCAGGCATGACCGCGATCGCGATATTATGAATCAGACCTCTTGCTTCCCCATGGCGAAAAACGGGCTTGAGGTCCCAGGTTAGAAGCTGAAATCCACTCAGCCGAGTCATGCAATCCTGAACCGGTACCCCCATTGCCGCCGCTACCTTTCCCCCATTTCCTTCTCGAGAAAGTAGCTGACCACCGTCCTTATCGCCACTATACCACCGAGGATCGCAAGCTCCTCCAGTGTAGGTTCAATGACGCTGCGGATGATATCAGCGGCTATGAGGAACTCAAGCCCGAGGAGCAAATAAGAGCCTACAGTGTGCCGCACCTTGACATCGATACTTGCCGCGATTCCGCTCCGAAACTTCCTGACTTCGTTTCTTACAAGTGCTATCACACCCAGGATTACGCCCCAGGCCACCACGATAGCTGCGACTGCGGCTATAGCCGAAGAAACGTATTCAAGTACGACCATAACAGTCCTTCGTCTACTGGATTCGGTGCGAGGGTACCTGACGATGGAGCATCCTGACCCGCAGGCCTGGAGCGCGAAAGGACTGCAAACTGTGAGAAGGACGCCTGATGCTATGCCGGCCCGCACTGTGTCCATTCTTCATCAGTGACTGCCTGATTCATATCCGCAGGGACACGTAATTATGTCAGAGCACCGGCGGGCGTACTTAAGGGAAAGCGTTCCCACCCATGCCCGCCCCGCTCCCGCTTGACCGGAAGGATTCCAGGTCGTGAGACCCCGGCTCCATCGAGCCTCCATTGGCACCCGGTCTGAATCTAAATGCTCAATGTCAAATAAGCCAAAATGCTTCTCCTGCGCCCGCAAGGAATAAGACATTCCGGAAATACCGAACAGGCATTACGGCGGAAGTCCCGGCAAGTGTGCGGTGCTACGATGATGCTGGACGGGGGGAAACCCTGATAGAGAAGAAGGAAAGGAGGGCAAGACAATGACGTGGGAACTGGTCCTGATACTGGTGCTGGCGATACCGGTCATCCTCTTCCCGGTTGCGTATGTCTGGTACATGAACATTGGCGGGCTGGTCGCGATAGTCAGGCGGAGGAGACAGGCCCGGGCTGCGGGGAAGGCTGCCCAGGCCGGATGACTTTCAAGAAAGGAGGCTCGATACAACGAGAATAGTCAGAGCAGACAATCACTGAAAGCCCTGTCCTCGTGGTTTCCCATTTCGGACAGGGCTTCTCTTATGCCTCGTGAGACTTGCACGGAAAATGTTATAATTCCTTAACTGTTCCCTTAACGCTTTTTATGACTTCTTCACAGTCGTGACGCCATAATCGTATCCGGGAACCGGTGGAAAGGGGAAGAAGAATGTACCAGCGAATCCTGGTGCCTCTCGATGGCTCGAAGCTGGCCGAAGCGGTCCTGCCGCACGTCGAAGAGATCTCGAAGGGGTGTAACGTGGTCACGGTCATACTCATGCGAGTGATCCCTCCCCTCTACCTGGCCGGGGACTACACCATCAGCCAGACGGAGCGCGAACGTATCGAGACCGCCCATCGGGCAGAAGCGGAAAGCTATCTGAAGCAGGTGGCCGGTCAGCTCCGCGATGCGGGAGTCAATGCCGAGACCGAAGTCGTACCCGGAAACGCTGCTGAAACCATTGTAAACTACGCGGAGAACAACGACGTAGACCTGATAATCATTGCCACCCACGGGCGTTCGGGTATCGCCCGCTGGGCCCTGGGCAGCGTCGCCGACAGGGTGGTTCGCCTCTCCTGCGCGCCGGTGTTCATGGTCCGCCCGCCGGGCTGTGTCGCCGGCCTGTAACAAACGTACTAATTCGGACATTACTTGCGGCATCTTGACAAACATATGTTCTTTGATAAGATACGAGCAAGTGAATCGCGCGTAACGCGTTTCACGGGGTTGGCATGGTTGTTGCACTCCTCGTAATCATCGGGTACCTCGTAGGTAGCATCCCCAGTGCGTATCTCTCCATGCGCCTCTTCACGGGCGTGGATATCCGGTCCCGTGGTACGGGCACCGCTTCGGTCACTGCCGTACTCATGCACGGCGGCAAGCGCCCGGCGATAGTCGCCCTCGCGGCGGAATTGCTCAAGGGCGGCCTCTGCGTCCTTATCGCCTATATCCTGGTCGGAGAGCCCTGGGCTACCCTTGTAATCCTGGTCGCCGCCATATATGGCTGTAGCTGGAGTGTCTGGCTCAAGGGCGGAGGCGGGCAGGGGCAGACAATCATGGCGACAGGCGTTTTCTTCCTCAGTCCGCTGGCGCTGGTGATCATCGCGGGGTCTTACCTTGTGCCCCTCCTGGTCACAAGGCGTCACTTCTTAAGCAACCAGCTTTTCCATGTGGCCGTGCCGGGCGCGCTATGGTACACGGGCGGCTCCTGGGAATGGCCCCTGGCCGGGAGCCTTTTCGTGCTGCCCTTCTTCATCAAGCAGTGGCTTGTTGGCGATGATGTGCTCGTGGCCGGCGGTGAGAAGGCAGGCAGCAGCAGTGCGGGAGCTTAACAGATGCTTTACCAGCAGGTAGTCTTTCTGCTGTTGGCGGTGCTCCTGGGCAACCTGATCTTGAATTTGAAATACCTCCCGAGGGCAAAGGGTGGTCGCGCCCTCCCCAACCCCCCACCCCTCATCTCCATCCTGATCCCTGCCAGGAACGAAGAGACGAATATCAGGGCCTGCCTTGAGTCGCTGCAGAAACAGGACTATCCAAACTGCGAGTTCCTTGTCCTGGATGATTCGTCAACGGACCGGACAGGTGAGATCGTCGCGGAGTTGGCGGCGGAAGACAGCCGCATCCGGTTATACAAGGGGCTGCCGCTGCCTCCCGATTGGGCGGGCAAGCCTTTCGCCTGTCACCAGCTTGCCAGAGAAGCCCGCGGGTCATGGCTTCTCTTCACCGACGCGGATACCGTGCATGCACCCAACATGCTGAGCCACGTCCTTTCTACCGCCCTGCAGTCCGGTGCAGCCCTGGTATCAGGCTTTCCTTATCAGAAAACAACCTCCGTCTGGCAGAGGATGGCCCTCCCGGTGCTGTTCTATTTCCTGCTGCTGGCCTGGATGCCCTTCTGGTTCCTGCAGCGGTCCCGCTGGAACGTGCCCTCAGTGGCCATCGGCCAGTTCCTGTTCTTCTCAGCGCAGGAGTACCACAGTATCGGCGGCCACGAAGCTGTCAAGTCAAGGGTACTTGAGGATGTCTGGCTGGGGTTTGAAATGGCGAAGCACCGCTATCGCCAGTTGACGCTGGACCTTTCGAAGCACGTATCCTGCCAGATGTACAGGGAGTTCGGCAGCATGTGGGACGGGATCGCCAGGTGGCTTTACATGGTGGCCTCCGTATCGGCTGTCCTTTTCCTGGGCATAATGGCGGTAGCGTCCCTGCTCTTACTGGCGCCGTTCCTCTTCCTCCTATATGGGCTGTTC
>JACUUS010000183.1 GCA_014859215.1 Dehalococcoidia bacterium
TTCATCGAGGAGCCGCCCTGCCTTCCCCGCGAAGGGATGCCCCGTTATTTCTTCGTCTCTTCCCGGCGCTTCTCCCACCACGACGAGCGAGGCGTCGGGATCACCCTCGCCGGTTACCGGCTTCCCACCTGGAAAAGAGAGCTCTATCTCCGCCTTCAGGCGGTCGAGGGCTCTCTCTTTCTCTGGATTTCCGTTCATGGGCGGGATGCCGGTTCGGAGTGGCAGCTATACCGCGGCGACTATGGCGATGATGCCGATGACGATGAGATAGATCCCTATTACATACGCTATCAAACGGGGCCAGACCATGATGATCAGTCCTACTACTACGCTTATTATGCCCGCAATAAGACCGCTTACGGCAAAGTTGTCCATGATGCTCCTTTCTAGTCCGCCACCCAGTATAGTACAGCAATGGAGCTTTTGGGAAGAATCAGGTTCGGGCCTGCGTCAGAAGTGGTCCACGAACCATCGGCCGGCCAGTCTCGCGACTTCCTCAAGGGCTCCGGGTTCCTCGAACAGGTGTGTGGCTCCTGGAATGAGCACAAGCTCCTTCTCAACGTTGAGCTTATCGAGAGCACGCTGGTTGATGCTGATGGTCGGATTGTCCCGGCTGCCGACGATGAGAAGTACGGGCGCGCGCACGCGGGCAAGCGCATCGCCTGCCATATCGGGGCGCCCTCCGCGTGAGACTATGGCGGATATTGACTCGGGCCGCCTCGATGCCGCGATCAGCGCTGCGGCGGCGCCCGTGCTGGCGCCGAAGTATCCTGTCTTCAGGCTGCGCGCGGCGGTAAGCTCTGTCAGCCAGTCAGTAGCGCCCGTGAGCCTGTCGGCCAGCAGGCTGATATCGAACCTGAACTCTGTGGTGTGGCTGTCGACCGCTTCCTCGGCCACGGTGAGAAGGTCAAACAGCAAAGTGCCCAGGCCTCTTTCCTGGAGCGCCCGGGCAACGAACCTGTTCCTGGGGCTGTTTCTGCCGCTGCCGCTTCCATGGGCGAAGACCACGATTCCTTTTGCTTCCCGCGGGACAAAAAGGTTGCCGGCAAGGGCGACATTGCGGGCGATCACACGGACATCGGCCTCCCTTTCCACGGCATCGGCTATTCTCTCCATCGTCCCCTCCTCCTCCGTCCTCCTCCAGTTGGAGAGCGGCCTGTTACTACTCAGGAAGCCTTGCTCAGAGCTTCGGGTCGCGCGTCGATTATCCCTCTCTACTGCCTTATTGTCTTCTGGCGCTCTTCCTGCAGGATGCTGATAACCTGGTCGTCTGTGACCTGGTCGAACCGTGTATAGAATTGCCCGATCGCCACGAAGAACAGGGGCGAACGAAGACAGATTATTTCATGCGCATCTTCGGAGAGCCTGACCAGGGTGTCTTCCGGCCCGACGGGCAGCGCCGCGATCAGCCTTTCGGGACGTTCCTGACTCGCGGCCCAGAGCGCCGCCTGCATAGTGGCGCCCGTAGCTATGCCGTCATCAGTGACGATCACCGTCCTGTCAGCCAGCGGCACCTTGGGTACAGTCTTGCGAACGATCTCTATGCGGCGGGCGTTCTCAGCCATCTGGCGGGCTTTCTCTTCCTCCAGGTATTCCTTCCTGACCCCGAGCTCCCTGACCAGGTTTTCGTTAAGGAAGAGCCTGCCGTCTTCCGACACAGAGCCTATAGCCAGCTCTGGATGGCCCGGTGTGCGCAGCTTGTGCGCGAGGACTATGTCGAGGTCCGCCTCCAGTGCCCGCGCGATTGCCTGCCCGACGACGAGACCGCCCCTGGGGACGCCGAGGACGACCGCGTTCGAGCCGCGAAAATGCATCAGGTGGCCGCTGAGTATCTCTCCAGCTTCCGAACGGTCCCTGAATGGTTCGTCACTTCGCGACACGATTCGCAAGATTCCCATCGGCTTCTGCACCTTCAAGAACTATCTTCCGGGGCTATGCGCTCACATGAACGGTTCGCTTCCGGGAATGCAGACTTCGCGCCTTGGCCAGCAACTGCTCAAGGCTCTCGTGGTTCTCCGGGTCCGGCTGACAGGCGTTAACCGGGCATATGTCGGCGCAGTGCGGGGAGCCGGACTCTCCCAGGCATTCCGTACACCTTGCGGGATCGATGACGTACTGCGAGATCCGCTCGCTTATCGCCTGGTTCGGGCATTCCCATTCACACGCCTGGCAGCAAATGCAATCACTCGTGATCATATAGGCCATTTGTTCCTCCGCAGACTTCACTTCAACTGGTACTCCCCGTTGGAGCCGCATTCTCCTTTTCCCAGTCTTCCAGGTAATCGAGCACCATATTGTCACTGAGGTCGTACCAGTGACTGTAGAAATCGGCAACAGCGAACATCCTGGTCCGGGCGATTACGAGGGGGACTATCTCATCAGCTACCGTGCGCACGATTTCGAGCGCGTCAGCGGAAGCTACCGGCACCGCGACCACGGTCCTGGCTACGCCTCGGCTTGCCGCCGACTTGACCGCGGCCACCATGGTGTATCCCGAGGCGAGGCCGTCATCTATCAGGATGGCGACCTTGCCCTCCGCTGAAACAGGCGCGAGCCTTGCGCGGTAAAGGGCTGCCCGACGGGCTATCTCGCTTCGTACCTGCTCCGCCTGTTCGGAGATCTCCTTCTCGCCAAGGCGCAGCTGTCCCACAAGCGACTGATTAAGGAAGATGGACCCGTCCTCGGCTACGGCGCCGTACCCCGCTTCGGGATTGAAGGGGATCTGGATCTTGCGGGCGACCATGACGTCCAGGGGCGCGCGTAACGCCCTGGCTACCTGCACGGCAACCGGCACTCCACCGTGGGGAATGGCGAATACCACCGCCTTGCCGGCATAGTAAGCAAGCTCTGCGGCAAGGCGCTTCCCTGCGTCAACCCGGTCCACGAAGAATGGCCGGCTTTCGTCGACTATCATTGGCCTCCAGGAAGTCTTTTCAAAACAATCCGGGGAGGATCATTCGCATTATATGAACACCGGCGTTAAGAAGTTATAAAATGACGGAAGAAATAGTTAAAAACTTATCACATATTCTGGCAGCCAGATGAACTGCAGGTATATGCTCAGTATCCGGGTCCTGTTCAAAGGCTGCCCGCTTCGAGCAGCGCCTGGATATCCTTCTTCGCTTCGAGGATGTCCGACCAGAGATCGCCTGTTTCATCCAGCCTTTCCGGGCAATTGAGGATGGTGAAGTCAGTAGGATAGATCCGGTCAAGCTCTTCCCATTTCACAGCCATGGAAACGGTGGCGTCGGGAGCGGGTCGCGGAGAATAGATCGAGCTCAGCGTCTTGCCGCGCGAGTTCTGGTTGTGATCGAAGAAGACCTTCCCGGTGCGCTTCTCGACCGTCCATTCCATGGTTATCTCCCGGGGGTGGTCCCTCATCAGAAACCGTCCTATTGTGCCCGCTATGGACCTTATTGCCGTGAAATCGAGCTTCCGTATTATCGGGACATGTACGTGCAGGCCGGTCTTGCCCGACGTCTTGATGAAGGCCGATAACGAGAATGAATCGAGGATTTCCTTGAGCCACCCCGCCACCTGTACAGTCCTCGCGAACGCTTCCCGGTTCAGTTCCGGTTCGGCCCCTCCGGCCTCTTTGCCTGAATAGATATAAGGGTCAATGTCGAAAATAATGAAGTCCGGATAGTCTACGATCTCATTCGGGGAACGGTCGAGACCCTCTATCATGTCCGGCTCGGGATTTGTGCGTGAGAACCAGGTATGGAGTTCGAGATCGGCGATCTGCCCGAGCCAGAGCAGGGTCGCCAGGTTGTCGCAGATGAGGTACTGCTGGAAAGAATCCTTGTGCTCAGAATAGAGGTCGACCGTATCCACGAATGCCGGCAGCGAGTCCGGCCAGTGCTTCTGAAAGAACTGCTCGCCGTGGATGCCGTTCGGGAACCGGCTCAGGGTGAGCGGGCGGTCCCGCAGGTGAGGGAGAAGGTAAGGCGAGACGCGCGCAAGGTACACCAGCAGATCGCGTTTGGTAAGAGGTCGCGGCCCCTTTTCGGCGGGCCAGAGCACCTTGCCCAGGTTGTTTACGGGTATACTGTGGCCTTCGACCTTGAGAACCAGGGTCTCACCCCCGCTCTGCACCTGTTCCAGTACCTCGCCCACGGTCCCGGGGTAGGGAGCGCGCGAGGCGGATTCGGGGCCTGTGCGTTCGGGCACGAGCTCAATCCCGCCGGCCTGCCAGGGCGCTTTATCCTCACGCAGGCGCATAAAGGAGGGAGCCCGCAGGTAACCGCCCTCCGTCCATGAGTTGAACCTGATTTCCGCGACAAGCTCGGGACGGACCCAGGTTGCCGGCGCGTTCAC
>JACUUS010000184.1 GCA_014859215.1 Dehalococcoidia bacterium
TCCATCCGGAAAAGCTACCCCGCCCAGGAGGTGGAGGTCATAGCTGGAGGACAACCGCATTACAACTACATAATCTCCATAGAATAGGCGGCTCCGCATGGCGGAGCGCCGCTCCCCGGTCCGCATGATCCTTACACTCCCGGATAAGGGATGATTGTCTTGCATCTTACTTGCGATCGTCTACGAAAAATACTGGAGCAGGAACAGGCTAACGGGTACCGCGACAGGGCCGTCATGGGCGGCCTCGACAGGTTCCTGTCCAATTTCGCGGCATCAAACAGAGACCTCGTCTTGCCCGAGGCGCAATACTCTACCCTGGACGCAAGACAGCGGGGAGAATGGGTTGCATCGGTCCTCCGGCACCTCGATGCCGGCATCGGGCCTGTGCCTGACAAAACGCCCGCATCAAGAAAGGAACCCGAAGCCAGCATATTCATTCCAGAAAGCTCCGGCAGGTTTCTTGAAGCGCCTGTCACAACAGTGAAAGGTATACGCACAGCCCTGGCGGGGAAGTTCGAAAAGCTGGGGATAAGGACAGTGCGCGACCTCCTCTACTTCTTCCCGAATCGGCATGCCGACTATACCCGGATAAGGCGTATCTCGGAACTATACGAGGACGAGGAACAGACCATAGTGGCAACTGTCTGGCAAGCCACCGAGAAGATCACCGCCAGACGCAAGAGACTGACAGAGGCCGTCCTCGGCGATGACACCGGCAATGTGAGGGCCGTGTGGTTCAACCAGCCGTATCTCGCCAGGAAGCTGACGCCCGGGACCAGGATCGTGGTAAGCGGAAAGGTAAGCGTCTACGGGCATATCGCGTCCTTCCAATCGCCCCAATGGGAAATGTTCGAAGGAGACGACCTTACCCATACAGGGAGACTCGTTCCAGTTTACCCTCTCACAGCGGGGCTGGCGGGACGCACGGTCCGCAGGCTGGTGAAGGAGAATCTGGACCGCTGGCTCCCTGAAGCACCCGATTTCCTGCCCGCGGAGGTCAGGAAGAACGCTGGTCTGCTGCCGCTGAGCGAGGCAATCAGGCAGGCCCATTACCCGGACAGCCTCGAGCTGAAGGAACGGGCGCGCAGGCGTTTGGCCTTTGACGAGCTTCTCTCCATCCAGTTGAACGTGCTGGCGAGGAAACGGGACCGGCAGGAGGAGACCGGCTTCGCCCTGGACGCCGATCTGGGCCGTCTGCGAGGGTTCCTCCAGTCCCTGCCGTTCGATATGACCTCCGCCCAGAAACGCGCTTTGAATGAGGTCGGGGAAGACCTCGGCAAGAGCAAGCCCATGAGCCGTCTCTTGCAGGGCGATGTGGGCAGCGGGAAAACAGTCGTGGCTGCGGCGGCTATGCTCCTGGCGGCTGTGAACGGCTGTCAGGCGGTGATAATGGCCCCTACCGAGATACTGGCCGAGCAGCACTTTGACACTCTCTGCGGACTCTTCCGAAGGGCGGGAGGCGCGCCCGGCATGGGCAAACCTATCGCCAGTTTCGAGTCCGGCCTGCCCTGCCCGGTGGGCGCCGGCCTCCTGACAGGCAGCCTGAAGGACAAGGCCAGGCAGGAGGTCGTGGAGGGTATAGCGTCAGGACGATTGAACATACTGGCCGGTACTCACGCCCTCATCCAGGAAGGCGTCGATTTCCACCGGCTCGGCCTCTGCGTGGTGGATGAACAGCACCGCTTCGGCGTCATGCAGCGTACGCGACTGCGACGCAAGGGCGAAAGCCCTCACCTGCTGGTGATGAGCGCCACGCCCATACCACGCACCCTTGCGCTGACGCTTTACGGGGACCTGGATATTTCTGTGATAAACGAAATGCCTCCGGGCAGGACTCCGATTAAGACCAGGTTTCTGAAACCCGAGCAGCGCCAGGGCGCCTACAATTTTCTGCGAAGCCAGGTTTCCTCGGGCAGGCAGGCCTTTATCATCTGTCCCCTGATTGAAGAATCTGATAGTATCGATACGAAGGCGGCCGTTACCGAGTACGACCGCCTGTCAAAATCAGTCTTTCCCGACCTGCGGCTGGGACTCCTGCATGGCCGGATGTCAGCCGCCGACAAGGAAGAAGTCATGCGGGCATTCAAGAAACACGAACTTCAGGTACTGGTATCCACCCCGGTAGTGGAGGTGGGAGTAGACGTACCGAATGCGACTGTTATGCTTATCGAGGGGGCCGACAGGTTCGGGCTTGCCCAGCTTCACCAGTTCCGCGGCCGCGTTGGCAGGGGGGAGCACAAGAGCTACTGCCTGCTTCTCGCGGAGACCGCGTCGGTGGAGGCCGGAAAACGCCTGGAGCTGCTTGCCGCAACCAGCGATGGATTTCTGCTTGCGGAAAAAGACCTGGAGCTTAGAGGTCCCGGCGAGTTTTTCGGGACACGCCAGAGCGGCCTTCCCGATCTCAAAATGGCAAAACTGACCGATACAGCCCTGCTTGAGATTGTTCGCAGGGAGGCAGTCCGCCTTCTAAAAATCGATCCCTACCTCACCAGGCCGGAGCACGCCGCCCTCGGCCGGGAAGCTGCCCGCAGGTGGGATAGCGGAGGAGAGTTGAACTAGACATGCTTAAACACAAACTCGCAAGATGCCTTGAAGAAGCGGCGAAGGAGGCGCAGTCCCGGGAGCTCCTGCCCCCGGCGGCTCTTCCCGAGATCACGCTGGAACATCCGCAGAACCCCGAGTTCGGGGACTACGCCTCGAGCCTCCCGCTTAAGATCGGACGCGCCGTACGTACGGAGCCGCTGGCCATCGCAAGAACTCTGGCGAAACTGCTCCCCGAAATCGAGGAGGTGGAAAAGGTCTCCGTTGCGGCCCCGGGATTCATCAACTTTGTGCTGTCAGGGAAGTGGCTCGCCCGGCAGGTGGAGGCGATCCTGGAAACCGCCGAGGCCTACGGGGACCTTCCCATTGGGGGAGGCGCGAACGTCCAGATAGAGTTCGTAAGCGTTAATCCCACCGGCCCGATCCACGTCGGACATGCCCGCGGCGCTGTGCTGGGAAGCACGCTGGCGAACATTCTCACCGCAGCCGGCTACGTAGCGCAGAGGGAATATTATGTCAACGACGCGGGCAACCAGATGGATGCGTTCTACCGTACGCTCCACTGCCGCTATCTCCAGGCCCTGGGCAGGGACTGCGAAATGCCGGCGAACGGCTACCAGGGAGCATACCCGGTGGACCTGGCCGGGGAGATAGTCAGGGAAAAGGGCGAAGGACTGGCCGGCCTGCCCGCCGGGGAGGCTATAGCGGAAATCGGGAAGATCGGGCTTGAAAAAGCCCTCGCCGATATACGCCGGGACCTGGGCGACCTGCGAGTCAGTTTCGATGCCTGGTTCAGCGAGCGGAGCCTTTTTCAGAACAGCCAGTATGAACGCGCCATGGCCAAGCTCAGAGAGGGAGGCCACGTCGAAGAACGTGAAGGCGCTCTCTGGTTTGTCTCTACCGCGCTCGGCGAAGACAAGGACAATGTCCTAGTGCGCAGCAACGGCATTCCCACCTACTTCGCCTCCGACGTGGCCTATCACTATAACAAGTTTCTGGAACGCAAATTCGACAGGGTGATTAACGTATGGGGGGCCGACCACCAGGGGCATGTCTCCCGGATGAAGGCGGTGATGAGCGCCCTTGGAGTCGATCCTGACAGGCTCTCCATAATAATCTCCCAGCTGGTCACCCTGCGCCGCGGCGAAACGCTGATCAGGGCCTCCAAGCGTACGGGAGAGCTCATCACGCTCCGCGAGCTGCTCGACGAGGTAGGCGTGGATGCCTGCCGGTTCTTCTTCCTGTCACGGTCAGCGGACAGCCAGATGGATTTCGACCTCGAGCTGGCCAAACGCGAATCGGCGGATAACCCCGTCTACTATGTCCAGTACGCGCACGCCCGCATCGCCAGCATCCTGCGACTGGCTCAGGAAAAAGGCCTGGATTACTCAGGCGGCAACGTGGAGGCGCTGACTTCAGAACATGAGCTCAACCTGCTCCGCAAAATGCTGCTCTTCCCGGAGACCATCGAGCTTGCCGCGAACAATCTCGAACCACACCACCTCAGCTACTTTGCGGTAGACCTGGCGACAGCCTTCCACGGCTTCTACAAGAACTGCCGTGTCGTCACCGATGACCTGGAGCTAAGCCGGGCGAGACTAAAGCTGGTAAGAGCGGCGCAGATAGTCCTGGCGAAGACGCTATCGCTCATGGGCATGAGCGCGCCCGAACGGATGTGAGCGCGGAAGGTTATTCTCAGGCGTTG
>JACUUS010000013.1 GCA_014859215.1 Dehalococcoidia bacterium
CGGAATGGATAATGTCTTCTGTCTCCTGGGTCCCGTGTCCCCACAGGTGACGAGCGTCTCTGAGCTCGATATGATCGTTGTAGATCCACAGGTAGACCGGGTGTTTGGCCTTTCCCTCGAATATGATAAAGTCGTAGCCGGCGTACTTGAGTTCCGGGCCGAAGAAGCCGCCCACGCTTGCGTTCGCAATACCCTCGGTCAGCGGGGACTTGGTAACCGCGAAAGTCCGGTTTCCCGACGGAGCGCCTGTACCGGTGAGTGGGCCCGTGGCAAGGATGAGCTTGTTTCTGGGACTGAACGGGTCCACCTTCGGGTTGACCTCTTCCATCATGTACTTGATGCCTATACCTCTACCGCCCCAGTAGTCCTTCATCCACTGGGGATCAGGTTCCTCCACGGTCACCTTTCCTGCGGACAGGTTTACCCTGATCAGCTTGCCCGTCCAGGCTTTCCAGCCGTTTTTCATCTTGTCACCTCCGTGGCGTAGGACTTCATTATCTTCTGCACAAATACCTTGCCCTTATGAGACATGGCGACTTCCGGCTCCTTGTACTCAAGAGCATTGTAGAAGCAGTGCTTGACACACTCGGGGTCGCCGCCGCAGAGATCGCATTTCTCGGATATCCCTCGGTCGCTATCGTAGCCCATCGTGCCGAAAGGACACGCCTGCATGCACATCTTGCAGCCCACGCACTTCATTTCGTCGAGCTCGACCACGCCGCTTTCGCTGTGCCTGCTGAGAGCGCCGGCCGGGCAAATCCGCGCGCACCAGGCGTTCTCACACTGGCTGCACACATTCGGGTAAAAGAAGAAGTCCCTGGGGAAGATATTGACCTTGATCCTTGACTTGACCGGATTGTACTCACCATGATGCTTCAAGGAGCATACCAGTTCGCATATCCTGCACCCGGTACATCTATCCGGATTCACCACTATGCTTTTGCTCATGCTCAGCCTCCTTCGACAGACATTGTATTGAGAAAGGTTACCCGGGCAGTCTCCCTCTTTTCCGCAAATCGTCGGCTACATCACCCAGGCCGGAAGCCATGAGAGTCTCCCTGGAGGGCAACCCTGTCCCGACATCCCAACCGCGCAACGTGTAATACTCGTCCTTGATTCGCTCAAACCTTTCCCGGTGCATCCGTTCACCTTTGAATTCCCCATCCACGGCAGGCTCATTGAAGAACCTTCTCGGGAGCGTATCGTCATCCCTGCCGCGTCCTTCGCGGGCGTTATACGCTCTTTCAACGTTTATGGCCCTTCTCGCGGCTTTGAAGAGGTCTTCCGGCGAGGTCTCAACACCCTTGCCGGCGGAATACGCCTTAGCCTCGAGCTCAGGTGTAAGCGGCATATCGAACCACGGTCCGAGGAACTTGCATGTGCCCAGAATGTCGCTTATTGCTATCACGTCCTCGTAGTATTCGACTATCTTCGCCTTGCCTTCGTATACCTCTGGCTTAATGAGATGCTCACCTTTGAGGCCGGTAAGATCCTGGGCCAGGTTCGTATAGTAGTTGATAAACGGCTCCAGCAATTCCTTGTCAATTCCTTCATCTACGTATCCCTGGATGCACCTGAGGTTAATGTCCGGCATCCCCAGGCCGCGTATAGTGTCCGATCTTGACCCGACTGCTGCCGAAAGCCCCACCGTACGATAGGCCTGGTGATTGAGCATATAGGCGGGGTTACCGTTTACGTGCATGAGGTATTTTCTGGCTTCGGCCCCCAGTTTCCTCGCCGCTGTATCGGCACCTTCGGCCAGTATGTCTCCAATGCCCCTGCGTTCCACCAGCAGGCCCATGATCTTGAGAGCGGCGTCGCGGTCTCCCCACTTGAGGGCGACTCCCTCCGTATCGCCGTCGTTTATGATTTTCTTCTCGTAAAGCTCCATCAGCCACCCGGCCAAGTTCATGAAGGCGTTTACGTCCATACCCTTTCTCTGGCACAGTGCGCTGATCTCGAGAAAAGCGGGCATGTCGGTCATCTTCAGACCCCAGGTCATGAAGTAGAAACAGCACGAAATCACCGTGTCGCCCAGTCCGGGAGCCTCGTAATGTTCCATACACGGGGCCGGACAGCGGTAGCATCCGTATTTCTTCGCCCCGCTGGTCTCCCAGAGCCTGGCAGCGCTCGAAGCCCGGCCTTTGTCCCAGCTATCCCAGTCATAGTTGCGATAATTCCCGGCGGCGAGGTATTCCTTCTTTCCGAAGAAATCCACCCACCTGGTAAACCCCCATTCGGCGAATTCCTTTGTGAACCACTCCTCTGTGAGAGCCTTCAGAGCGGTCTGTGTAAGCTGAGCGAACTCCCTTTTTCGTGCAAGGCGCGGTTCCCGGCGTGAGGCCGCTATCGCGATTGCCTTCAGGTTCTTCGATCCCATGACCGCGCCCATTCCCGTTCTGCCCGCGGCATTCCCGAGCCTGTGCACAAGGCAGGCGCTCGTCACCAGGTTCTCACCGGCCGGGCCGATGCATACGGACTCAACCTTGTCTCCGAACATTTCCCTGAGCTTATCCTGTGTTTCATAGGTATCATGCCCCCAGAGTTCGCCGGCATCCCTGATTTCCGCTCCGTCTTCCTTTACCAGGATGAATACCGGTTTGTCGGCCTTGCCCCGGACAATGATCTCGTCATAGCCGGCCCACTTGGCCTGGGGGCCCCATATTCCGCCAAAATTGGAGCAGCCGACTCCACCCGTGACAGGCGACTTCGCTGCGACCTCGGTTCTGGGAGAGGCCGGGAATGAGGTCCCTGTAAGCGGGCCAATTCCGAAGATGAGGACGTTTTGTTCGTCCAGAGGCTCGACCTCGGGGCCGGTATTCTCGTAGAGAATGGCTGCGTTTATGCCGCGCGCTCCAAGGAAGCGCTCAATATACTCCTCGGACGATTCCGTTCTGATTGAACCGTTAGAAAGATCGATATCAAGCATCTTGCCGGTGTGCAGATAAGTCATCCGGGTTCTTCCTCCTTGCTTTCGAGGACTTCCTTCTCGGGGACCTTGCCCCTTTTCTTGTTGATATAATCCCGGGCTCTTGCCAGAGCCGGACGAATCTTCGGGCTGATGGCATCGATAAGCCCCATCAATCCGCCGGGTACGAATACAACCGCCAGTAGCACCATAAGCCCGAAGATGAGCAGGCGGTAATGTTCGAGCGGGCGGAGATAGAAGCTAAGAAAAGTCACGGCAAAGGCGCCTATAACCGCCCCGGGGAACCTTCCGATTCCTCCCACGATAAGCATGACCATGATCAGCAGAAATGTGTCCATGGCCAGTATCCTGGTCGAAATCACGCCGACGTACTGTATGTAGAAACCGCCCATTATGCCCGTAATAAATGAGGCGAAGGTGAAGACAAGAAGGCTCGTCTTGTAATCATTTACACCGAGGCCCTTTGCCAGGGGCTCAGAGTCGCGGAGGGCTGTGAACGAAAGGCCGAGCTTTGAATGAATGATCTTGTAGTTGAGGAAATAGAGCACAGCGCAAACACCCAGGAGCAGGAAGAACCACGGGATCTTGTCGCCGACAGTGAACGTGTAATCGCCGATTGTGATCGGGGGGATACCCCTCAGGTACATCGCGCCGCCGGTACCGATCGGGCCTCCGAGCTTGATGAGCGGCACGAGGACCAGGTGGAAGGCGAAAGTTACCAGGGCCACATAAACGCCCCTCAAGCGGAGGCACGGTATCCCGATGATAAGCCCCACAAACGCCGCTCCAAGACCCCCGAGCAGGACGGCAAGCCATGGATCGATGCCCAGGATCTTTGCCAGCATGCCGGCGGCGTACGCGCCGACCACGAAAATAGCGATCTGGCCGAATGTGAATATCCCCGCATATCCCATCATCAGGTCCCACCCTACAACGATGCCGCTGTAGATAAGGCTCATGATGAGGATGTGCATTATGTAGGAGTCGCCTTGGAAGACAGCAGCCAGGAGCATAATGACCAGCATCAGGCCGATCAAGAATGCCAGGTCCCTCCGCATCCTGACCGACCTGACGCGCTTGAAAAGGGTATCGGCTAAAGGCGAGTTCATCAGGACCAGACTCCTGCCAGACCTTTGGGTCTGATTGCGAGTACGCCCAGCAGTACCATGAACCAGACAACCAGGACCCAGCTCATTCCTATGTACATCGCGACCGCCGACTCAACCATGGCGAGGATGAAGGCCGCAAATAGAGTTCCCCTGACGCTGCCAAGGCCGCCGAAGGCTACGATCACAAATGCTTTGCAGAGTGTGTCCCAGCCGCCCTCGGGAGAAAAGAATATCTTGGGAGCCAGGAGTATGGCGCTTATCGATACGAGCACGGCGGAAAGCGCGAAGGCGTAACCGAATACCCTGTTGATAGGTATCCCCACTATCTTGGCGCCTGTCATATCCTGGGAAACCGCTTGCATGCTCATGCCCATTCGTGTTTTCTTCAGGAAGAGCTCCAGGAGGACAATCACTCCGATGGCGATGATTATGACGACGATCTCGTACCACGTTACGATGAATCCACCGAGTTTCACATTTCCTTCCGCGATCTTGGGCAGCACTCTCGTGGTGGGACCGAACGAGACAAGGGCAACATTGTTTAAGAATATGGCGAGACCCAGCGTCGACATCATCGTGGTTATGTCCCACTTGGGTTTCCAGCGTAAGGGCCGGACGGAAGCCCATTCGCAGAGGTAGCCGACGGCGAACATAGCCAGAAGCGCCCCGAGGATCGCCAGGCCGAAGTTGAATCCAGGCAATTTCAGGAAGAGCCATGCGAAGTAAGCACCGAACACGAAGAAGGACCCGTAAGCGAAATTGAAAACCCTGGTTACGCCATACACAAGAGACAGGCCCACGGCCATGACGGCGTATGTCGAGCCGTTGACTATGCCCCCGATCAGCACCTCGCCGGGTAAGTTATACCAGGTATCCATCAGCGTACTCTTCTACAGGCCGAGAAAGACTCTCTTGACGTGCTCGTTATTCATGACCTCTTGTTCCGTTCCTTCCAGGGCAATTCTCCCGTCTTCCATGAGGTAGACGCGGTCCGCGAGGCCTGATACTTCGGTAGTGCTCTGTTCAACCAGCAGAATCGTGATGCCGCGTTTGCGCACTTCTTCTATAGTCTTGAAGACCTCGTCTCTAACAATAGGCGCAAGGCCGAATGAAGGCTCATCTATCGCCAGGAACTTCGCTGAGGACATCAGGCCCCTGCCTATGGCCACCATCTGCGCTTCGCCGCCGCTAAGCGTGCGAGCGAGCCTGTTCTTATGGCCTACCAGGCGCGGGAAGAGCTCAAAAACATGCTCGAGATTGCGCGCTTTGTCCTTGCGTGCATTAGCGTTATAGGCTCCCAGGACCAGGTTATCGAGCACGGTCATGTCGGGGAAAAGGTGCCTTTCCTCGGCAATATATACGATACCCATTTCGACGAGCTTCTGGGTGGAAAGCCTGGTTAGCTCCTGGCCGTTCCAGCGGACTGAACCCGAGCGGGGTGTCAGCAGGCCGCATATCGTCTTGAGCAGAGTGCTCTTGCCATGGCCGTTCGGCCCGAAGAGGATCACGAGTTCACCGGTATTGACCCTGAGAGAGACATCCCTCAATACCTGAAGCTCGCCGTAGCATGTGTTGAGATTATTGACTTCGAGCATAACCCCGGCCCAGATACACTTCTATCACCCTGCTGTCGTTGACAACTTCTTCGGGCGGTCCGATAACGACCTGTTCGCCGTAGTGGATAATCATCAGCCGCTGGCAGAGCCCTACAAGCTCTCTCATCAGGTGCTCTATGACAATCATGGTCATGTTCAGTTCAGTGTGAATCCTTCGAAATAGCTTCATAGATCTCTCGATTTCGGTTGGGCTGAGTCCGCCCATCGGTTCATCCAGCAAGAGCACCTTAGGCCCGGTGGCCAGTGTTGCCGCGAGCATGGTCAGTTTCCTTTCGAACAGGGGGAGAGAGCCCGCAAGGAGTCTTTCTTTTCCCCCAAGCCCGACGAACTCGATTGTCTCGGCAATCTTCTCTGCCTCGTCCTTTACTCGGGCCTTGCCGAAGTGAGCTCCTACCTGAACGTTCTGATAAACGGTTAGCGTGGAGAAGACCGCGGGCGTTTGGAAGGTCCTGACCAGTCCCCGGTGGCAGACCTGGTGCGGCCTGAGCCCGTTGATATTCTTTCCGTCGAGGATGATCGCCCCCGATCCTCTGTAGACACCGGTTACTACATTGAAAAGGGTGGTCTTGCCCGAGCCGTTCGGGCCGGCGAGACCGAAAAGTTCGCCGGGCTCCACCTTGAAACTAATATTGTTCAGAGCATGGAGCTCCCCGAAGCGCATGTGCACTGTTTTCAGTTCAAGCATGTTAATGGTTGCAGGAGGTGCAGGCATCATCGATGCCTGCACCTCTTCGCATCTTCTGTTACAAGCCCCTGATTTTGGCAAGGTACGGCGGCATTTTGTATTCCGTACCCGGTACAGCTACGTTGAAGGTGAAGATCTCCACCGGTTCCCCGTTCTGTATCTGTATCACGGGAATAGGGAAGTTCTCACTGGCCGGTACGCTGTTGCCGTCATCGTAGTCGTAAATACCGCACACACCCGCGTACACGTTGTTCTGCAGGTAGGTGCAGATTTCGCGGTACTTTGTCGGATCGCCGACAGCCTCGGCCGCCTCTTTCCAGTGATAGAGCGCGTCATACAGGTTGGCGGCGCAGCAGAAGGTGTAGGTATCTCCGTACCTGGCCTCGAACTTCTGCGCCCATTCGGCCCCGCGCGGGTTAAAATGCGGGTGGGGTGTGACGGCGCCCAGGCCGATAAGTCCTTCACCCTTTGTGCCGACCAGATCCTGCCACTCGGGGAACGCCACGACATACCCGAGGTAGATCAGCGAATCGGTCGGGTTCTTCAAGAATTCGTCGAGGAAGGTTATGCTGTCGCCGGGATACATGCTTTCAAGGTGGATTACAGCCGGGGGCGGATTCATCGCCCTTATCCTCGACATTATTGCGCGCCAGTCCGTGGTGCCGTAAGGGACTACTTCCTTCATCACCACTTCCCAGCCCAACTCTTCAGCAAGGGGCGCCATGCCCAGTTGGGTGTAACTCACTTCCCACTCGAAGTCGGCGGCAATGAAAGCGATCTTCTTGTTCGGGAAACCGTAAGGGAAATCAAGCACACCGGGAAGTGTGGAGACGGCGAAACCCGCGTCCGTCGGCCCCAGGTGGAAGCAGTTGAAATACTGGTTCGGCTTCTCCCTGACAAGGTCTGTGACGCTGGTTACACAGTCCATGTTGAAAAATGGCACATCGTACTGCCCGAACACCTCGTAATCCGGTCCCATGCCGGCGTACCCCGAAAGCAGTACGTCAACCTTCTGCCGGATGATCAGTTCCTCCGCGGCGGCTACGATTTTCTCGGTTGTCATATCCTCGATGTCGAAAGTGACCATCTTGAGGGGCCGTCCGAGCACGCCGCCGGCCTTATTTATTTCGTCAATCGCCATTTCGATCCCTTGCATGCTGACCAGCGCATCACTCGCATAAGGCCCCGTAATCTTCTCCGGCACGCCAACCTTTATCGGTTCCGTTTCGGAACTGGAACCTCCGCATCCAGCGATAAGCATGCTTGTCAGAAAAACACCAATCAAGAGCAGCAGCCAGACTTTCTTGCCCACTATGACCTCCTTCTAGCTTGTTATATAAAAGCCTCACTTGCCGACCACGATTGCCCTATCGCTTGATCTTAAGCAGTTCTTTGGCCTTTGCCACTGCCGAAACCGCGTCGGGCGCATAGCCGTTGGCCCCTATCCTATCGGCGTATTCCTGGGTAACAGGGGCACCGCCTATAATGGTGACTACCTCCAGCCCCTCTTTCTGGATAGCCTTTATCGTATCGGCTATGCCCGGCATTGTGGTGGTAAGCAAAGCTGACATGCCAAGCAAGTCGGGTTTCTCCGCCTTGATAACCTGGACAAATCTTTCGGGGGCCACGTCGACTCCAAGGTCGGTGACTTCAAAGCCGGCGCTTCCCAGCAGCATTGCCACCAGGGATTTCCCGATATCATGCACATCCCCTCTTACCGTCCCTATGACTACTTTGCCCACAGGTTTGACACCGCTCTTCACGATCAGTTCCCGTATGACTTCCATTCCCGCCGACATGATCTTGGCGGACAGGAGCACCTCTGGAATGAATGCGTCGCCCCTTGTCCACATGCCCCCGATGGTATCGAGCCCCGCCAGGAGCCCCTGATCAATGATGTCTTTTGCGGCGTACCCTTCAGTTACGGCTTTTTGCGTGAGTTCCCGCACCAGTTCTTCGGACTCCGCCTTGACTACGCATTCCGAGATTTGCCCGAGAATGGAGTTCCCTGTCATAGTCTGCTCCTTGTTCAAAGTTGAGAAAGTTGTGTCTCTTCGCTAAACGGTTGTTGCCTCGGTTATCTCCTGCTCGGCTCTTACCGCGATTGCCCTTTGCTCCTGGGCTATTCTTTCCGGCAAAGGCGCTGGTTTGTACTCCCGGAGGATGGACTTCACCCGCTCCCTGGCTCTCTCGAGGAGGTTCTTGCCCCCGGTGGATTCCCAAATGGCCCTTGAGGAGTGCACCATCAGCTTGTGTTTGGAATATTCGGTTTTGAAGTACTTCATTGTGTGCGGATCGATCAGATAGTTCCTGTCCACGCCGGCGCCGACCCGCCGCATCGCGGCCACGCCAAGGGTATCGTCATTGACTTCGAGTTTCTTGACAGCCCGGGCCGCCATTCCGAAGATTTCGTTGTCGACTGCGAGCTGAACAATATCCATGGTGTAGGAATGCTCGTAGTTACCGCCACCGGCGAGGATGTCAGCACCGGCAAAGCGGGAAAGTATGGTGTTGAATGTGCGTTCAATAACACTCTGCCCGTCGTGCATGAGTGAGTCGGAAGTCGGCCCGTACATGTCGGCGAACCAGCCGAAGCCTTCCTTGGCTACCTGTGTTTCCGCTGCGGAAATCATTGCGTTCTCCACGGTCCCTTCCAGCGCGGACCCGGTCGACATGTCGAGCACGCAGGTCCTGGGAGCGAAGATGACCGGAGCACCCGGATGAGCCACCTGGCTGATCACCACTCCGGCCAGGTGCTCCGCGATAGTCATCAAAACACCACCAACTATGGTTACCGGTGAGGCTGCTCCGCATATCGGCATGGAAGTGATTTCCAGCGGTATCCCGTATTTGCCCGCGCAGAACATCACATCTATCTCATTGCCGTGGTAAGTCAGCGGCGGCACAGGGGAAGTCATCACCGTAAAACGCGGCCTCTTCCTCAATGCTTCAGCGCTGCCCAGTTCGGCTATCCCGAGTTCAACCATGTACTCTGTGTTCTTGCCGCCGTAAGGCTGCATGAGGATATGCTTGCTCGTGTTCTCGAGCATAATCTGCAGGAGCCGGACATCGCGCGCCGCCAGGTTCAGGTTTTCATCGCAGTAATATGGAGCGGTCGCTATGTGGATGTTTTCCAGGGCATCATCGATGGTCGCGAAATCCTTCACATCGGACAGGACTACCTTCCGGTATTTGTCGGTGTGCAGGTCTATCCACCCCTCGGCGCCTGTCATCGAACGGTTGTAGACGTTCTGGCGGTCGCTCTCAAGGACGACGTCTCTGGACGGATCGCGCCCCGCCATGAGTATTTGTCGTGGAAGCTTCTTCAGGCACTCCTCAATGAGACTGCGAGGAATGAGGACAAGATTGGTGTCATGATCGACTCTGGCGCCTGCTTCTTCCAGCAGCTTCTTCGCTTTCTCGTGACTGACCTTTACACCCACCTCTTCCAGGACTTTTATCGACTCTTCCCTGATTTTCCCGACATCTTCGTCCGAAAGAAGTCTCATCAGGTGCTTTGACATAACATGTTCCCCTTTCATGAAGAAGTTGCTGGACGCCGGAGCTCACTGCCTCGGCAAACGTTCACGGTCATCACAGCTTTCGATATTCGATGCTGGTCTCGTTAATCTCAACACCCGGTCTCTTTGCCCACTCACGCATGAACTCTCGCGGGTCTATGCAAGACTCGGGACCGCAAACACCCTTCCTATTGATGCCGCCGCGCGCCATCATCTGGACTATGATCGAGCCGGGCTCGCCGGTAGCCCTGGTTTCGGGGTCTTCTCGCTCTCCAGCGAAGGGCAGGAAGGGAGTGGTGACGATACTTTCGACCCTGGCGGTCTCCCTTTTCCCCGTTACAGCGACCCGCTGAATGAAGCTGACCTTTTCCCGGCCCTTCTCTACGGGGCGGCGCAGCAGGAGTTCGCGCAGTACTTCGGCAGGAACGACTTCCCTGCCGTTAACAGGCAGCGGGGCAGCGCTCATCAGGCCGAGATCATGACACGTCTTGAGCATCTCCGTGTAATCCGGGTAATAGGTGGCTTTGACTCGTACGTTTCTTACGGACGTAATAGCTGCCGGCAGGGTAAGAGGGTCGAGGCTGGTGATATTGTATACGGTATGCCTCCCGAAAGGAGGCGGATACTCGATCTCTTGTCTCCCGGAAAAAGCCGGCATCTTCTTCAAAGCGCCGTCTTCATAAACAAGACCTTCCCCGGGGAGGAAGGTCATGAAGATATCCACGAGCGCAGGTGATCTCGAGATCGGACGAAATATGACCATGCTCAGATGGATGTCTTCTGCCTCTTCCATCTTATCGGCCAGATACTTTGCTGTGAGGCCGGTAGCACCGGGGAACGCGCCGGCGCTCAGCAGGAAGGTTGTACCGGCTTCTCGTGCGCGCCCGTCCAGCGTCAGTATTTGTTCTGCTATCGTACAGGTGGACCCCAAGGAGCAGCCGTTTACCCGGGCATCGATCATGCCTTTGGCGACCGCCACCCCGCAGTCCTGGTGGGTCGTGTCGATCGCGGCGTCGCTTCCCCTCAGGATTTCCACGAGCGAGTCATGGTCGAAAACATCGACCTTCTTTGACGTGATGGCCGCCCTTGTGCCTGGCCTTTGCCTCAGCTCAGCGGCGAATTTGCGCGCGGCATCGTCATTGATATCGGCTATGAGGACTTCCGATACGCTATCGCACTCGACCAGGTCCTTGATAACCGCCCTGGCCATCGCCCCTGCCCCGCCCACTACCGTTATCTTCATGGTGTGGTCTCCCTAGATCATTCCCGCTCCGAGGACGGCCCGGAACCACTCGGGGCTTGAGTAGCGCCAGTCTATTGAACGGGGATGAGAAAGATATGAAAAATAAATTAAAAAGTCGTGAACAGAGAAAGAAGAAGTTGCCAACGGCAGGCAGGATGGGAGGATATATCTTGCGCCAGAGCCCTGTTAGTCAGTTGGTGCAGAGGCGACGACGGGATGCTTGCCGCTTCAAGCGGGTCTGGACGATACCATGAGCAGGCGCCTGTCTTTCAAGCTGGTTTTGCCAGAGAATAGCCAACGCCGGCCTTTGTCAGTATGAGCCTGGGGTCAGCGGGATCAGGCTCCAGCTTGTTTCTCAGTCTTCTGATATACACTCTGAGGCTGGTCAACGATCCGGGGTAGTCTTCGTCCCATACCGCCTCAGCAAGCCGTTCGTAGGTTGCCACGTGACCAGCATTCTTCAGCAGGTGCTGGATTATCCGGCCCTCGATGATGGTGAGGCTTATCTCTTTATTACCGTATGTAAGCTGGCAGGTGCTGGGATCGAAACGTATCAATCCGCAAACAACCGGCGCCTCTTCATCTTCGGTGCTCGAACGTTTGCGCAATTGTACCTTGAGTCTGGCAAGAAGCTCCGCCTGCTTGAATGGCTTGACTACGTAATCGTCTGCTCCCCATTCGAGTCCCTTTACCAGATCGGTCTCATCGGAACGTACGGTGAGTATAAGTATGGGCACTGCCGAAAATAGACGTATCTGCCGCAGGACTTCAAAGCCGCTCAGGTCCGGGAGCCCGAGGTCAAGGATGATTATATCAGGGTCTTCTGTCTCCACGAGGTCTATTCCCTCCTCGCCAAGACGTGTCGAGATCAGCCGGGCTTCGGGCCAGCGTATCTGAAAAGCGAGAGCGACCGAGTCAACTATTTCCTGGTCATCTTCAATTATAAGTACTCGCCACAGCTTGTTGGCTGTGTCTGTGTGGGCGGATTGTCCAGAGGATATCCCTAGAGGCAAAGAGAAGCTGAAAACGGAACCCTTCCCGGGCTGACTTCTTGCCCAAATCTTCCCTTTCTGGAGCTCCACCAGCATTTTGCTGAGAGCAAGGCCCAGGCCCAACCCACTGAGATGCTCTTTATCCAGGCGCTGGTACGGTTCAAACAGCCTTTTCTGGTCTTCGGGAGATATGCCCGGCCCGGTATCCTGGACCTCCACGACCAGGTCGCCGTCCTTTTCGCGGGCACGGAGAATGATCTTGCCGCCGCGAGGTGTGAACTTGATTGCGTTGCTGAGCAGATTTGTGACAACCTGCTGCAAACGAGAAGCATCACCCTGCACTGGCCCGAGCCTTGGGGGCAAATCAAGTATCATCGACTGCTGTTGACTGGCAGCCACCGGGACCATGCCCTGCCCGGTTTCTTTTAGCAGCTGCAGGGGATTGACCGGTTCCATCTTCACGCTAAGGGTGCCTACCTCCCCTTTTGCCAGGTCCAGGAGTTCGTCGATCCGGCTGTTCAGATTCGAGGCGCCGCGACTTATGTTTCTGGCAAGACCCCGCAAGGGCTCGTCAGCTATCTCGGAAACCAGTAGATCACTGGATGCCAGCACTGACGTGAGCGGCGTCTTGAGTTCATGAGCAAGCGCTCTGCTGAACTCCACTCTTCTCTTCATCTCCGATTCAAGCTGGAGCCGCAGACTTCTCTCCTGGCGGTAAAGCTCCTGAAATTTCTCCTCGGCATGTTTGCGTTCGGTCACGTCCCGGAAGTTGGCGACGATGCCGCCGACCACCCTGTCTGCGAGCATGTTTCCTGCTATCACTTCCGTGACGCGCCAGGAACCGTCTTTGTGTCTCGCCCGTATTTCCAGATGCTCGGTGGCGCCTGGTTCTTGCAGCAAACGCGCAAATATTCCTTTCACGCGGTCCACGTCCTCGGGATGGATCATTTCGAGGCTGTTCTTGCCGAGCAACTCTCCCGCTTTGTACCCGAAGACGCGCTCTATGGATGGGCTCTCATACTGGATTGTGCCGTTGGCTCCGATGATCCCGAAAGCGTCGAGCGCATTCTCAACCAGTGACCGGAAATACTCTTCACTCTGCGCCAGGGCCTCCTCGACCCGTTGCCGGTGAGCGATCTGCTGTTGCAGCTCGAGGTTGGCCATCTTCAATTCACGGGTACGGTCTTCGACGAGATCTTCGAGGTGCTGGCGATGTTTCTGTAACTCCAGTTCCACTCTCTTGCGCTCGCTTATATCCAGGAAATAGGCTACAGTTGCCACACGGTCGCGGTAGTTCATCGTGCTCAGGCTTATCTCTGCCGGCAGCGCACTCCCATCTTTTCGGAGTATGCTCGATTCATAATGGCTCGTAATATTCTCTCCCTTTTGCCTTCTCCTGTACCGGTCGCTGAGAGTGGCCAACTCTTCCGGTGTAACCAGGTCGAGAGCCGACATTTTAAGGAGTTCTTCGCGGGAATAGCCTGACATTCGGCAGTATTCGTCATTGACAAAGACTATGGCCGCTTCATGGTCGGACGTATTCTGTTCTATCGTGATACCGAGGCCCGCTTTTCCGGTGGTATCCACGAGCGCCCGGTGCCATTCTTCCGAATCGGCCAGCGCTTTTTCCACCCGTTTTCGTTCGCTGATATCGACGTAATACGATACGGTCGCTGTCCTGCCGTGGTACATAAATGTACTCACGCTGGTCTCCGTTGGCAGAAGGGACCCGTTCTTCCGAAGAATGGTCTCCTCATAGTTGGCGGATACATTTTCCCCTTTTTGCCTGCGGCGGTACCTGTCCTGAATCGACTCAAGCTCGTCGGGAGCTATGAGATCCCACGCGGACATGGCAAGAAGCTCGTATCCGGAGTAGCCGGACATCTTGCAGTATTCGTCATTGGCGAAAAGGATAGCTGCTTCCCGATCCTCAGTATCCTGTACGATAGAGATGCCCAGTCCCGCTTTTGCGGCCGTATCCACCAGGGCCCGGTGCCATTCTTCCGACTGGGCAAGGGCCTCCTCGGCACGCTTGCGCTGGCTAATGTCTCTCACAACCGCTTGCCTTGCGGGCCTGCCTTTATACTTGATATCGCCGAGGGAGAACTCGGCTTCGAAGACGGTGCGGTCGCACCTTACTGCCTTGAATTCGTAGCAACCCGGAGCGATATGCCTTTCATCCTTCTTAATGACTGCGCTTGACTCTACCAGGTCCGTGTAATCAGGGAGTATGAAATCCCGGTAATCATGCCCGATTACCTGATCATGAGATGTTGCCTTAAGCATTTCGAAAAGGGCCTGATTGCCAAAAACAACCTTGCGCCCCTGGACGATGACTATAGCATCTCTTGAGCTTTCGACGACTGCTCTGAATTGCTCTTCACTCTCTTTGAGGGCTTTCTCGGCATTCGTTCGGTCCGTTACATCCCTGGCCACAGCCATGATCTCGGGCGGCGACTTGCCGGCTATCCGGGATAGGGAATACTCGATCTCTATGAGAGTGCCGTCTTTCCTGGCGAAGGTTGAGGTCCCCTGATACGCCCCCTGTTCCCTGAAAGAATTCCGTATTCCTGCCTCGAATTGAGCCTGATCAATGTTCGGAGGATAGAAGAGCGCGGTGGTAACTCCAATTAGTTCGCTTCGGGAATAGCCGTATATCTCTTCGGCCCTTTTGTTGCACCAGACTATTTCTCCAGCCCTTATCCTGAGCACAGCATCGGTCAGGCTTCTCACCAGCGCCGAATAATGTTCTTCCGATTCAGCCAATGCTTTCTCCGCACGCTTGCGGTCTGCGATATCGCGGAAATAGGAGACCGTTGCTATCTTGCCGAGATAAGTCATTGTACTGACACTGGTCTCGATCGGCACGCAACTGCCGTCCTTCTTGACCAGGGTCGTCTCGTAGAAGCCGGTCACATCTTCTCCACTCTGCCGCCGCCTGTACTTGTCCTTCACGTCCGCGACACAGTCCGGGGCGAGCAATTCCCACTCCGACTTCCCGATAAGCTCTTCCCTCGAATAGCCGAGCATGCGGCAATACTCGTCATTCACAAATACGATAGCAGCTTCGCGGTCGTCCAGGTTCTGCACTATCTCTATCCCGAGCCCCGCTTTTCCGGCAGCCTCGACGAGCGCCCTGTGCTGCTTTTCGGACTCCGCAAGGGCTTCAGCGGCGCGCTTCTGCTCGGAGATGTCGGCAATGATTACGCCCAGCATGCCGTCTACTTTGAAAACTCTCATAGAGACAGGCTTTCCCGCGATATTGAGGTGATCGGTCACGTCTTCGATAATCCTGGGAATGCCGGTGCGGAGGGTCTCCTGAAATTCCGTCAACGCTCTGCTGTCGCCGTCCGGCGGCCACAGTTCCAGGATGTGCTTGCCTAACGCACTCTCCCTTTTTGCATTCCAGAGTCCGAGCGCAGTCTTGTTCATCTCCACCAGCCTCAGATCGGGATCGAGCAGGATAAACGCCTCGTCCGCTTCATCCATCAGGCTGGCAAACGTCCTGTTGCTTTCGATAAGCTGTCGCTCCAACTTCACGCGCTCAGTGATATCGTCCGCCGCTGCCTCAATGAATGTATTGAAGTCAGCGCTGCCGGTACGTGGCCGGTCACCGGGAGACTTGTTTTGTGATCTCATGTTCCTGTTCATGGACCGTTTCCCTCTACTCGCAAGAAATTCCACCGGGTTGAAAAGAAATAGGCCGCGCACTCGTGCACGACCTTAATCTCTCTGGAAGTGTATTGTTCAGCTCCGGGATTCTTGGACTTGCGCTTCCGCCGGGAAGCTGCGTGAGCATACTCGACACCATGTTCTCTTCACGTCCGTCTTATCTCATTTGTGGCACCTTGTCAAGCGGAGCGTTGCCTCGATCGAGCAAATATTCGATAATAGCTGTTAGACTTATGGGCGTAGTATTCGGCCTGATCAGCATGGTCTCGTGGGGAGCGGGCGATTTCGTAGCGGCAAGCCTGTCACGCAGCCTCGGTAATCTGCGTGCAATACTGTGGGTCACTGTCTTTGGGAATATCGCCATTCTTTCATATGGTTTCTTCACCGGAGCGCTGGGAGGCCTTACCGTTCCCGGTGTTCTCTATGCCGGAGCGGCCGGATTTCTGCACAGCATCGGCAGCCTTTCCTTCTACAAGGGACTGAAGGTCGGCAGAGTCTCCCTTGTTGCTCCAATATCCTCAGGATGGTCCGTGATCCTGGTGCTTGCAGCTATCCTCCTGTATGGAGAGGAGCTTACATTTTTTCAGTACGGGGCGGTGGCCCTGGTAATTACGGGCGGGGTACTGGTATCGGCGAACCTGAAAGAATTAAGGTACTCCGGGTTCACGCTTGCTGATCCAGGCATACCATACGCTTTCGTGGCCATGTTCGCCTGGGGTTTTGGCTGGCTTTTCTTCAATGAGTCGGTGAAAACCATAGGCTGGGTCCTGCCAAACATACTGCTGGCATCCTTTATTATCCTTTTCCTGCTTTGCTACGCCGGGCTTTCCAGGCAGAGTGTCAAGCCTCCTGCCGGACGCTCCGACTGGATGCGAGCCCTGTTTGTAGGGTTTGCCACCATCCTGGCTTACATTGCGTACAGTATTGGCATTGAGAGTTACCTGACCTCCATCGTGGCCCCGCTCGCCGCCGCGTACCCGCTCGTAACCGTCATTCTTGCCGTTCTCATCTTCAGGGAAAGAAGCGTGTTCAATCAGAAGGTAGGAATCGTAGCGGTAATAAGTGGGGTGATATTGATGTCTACGTAACTGGTCAGGAGAGTGTGGCGCAGCATTCTTTGCATGCCGGGTTTTTCCTCAGCTTGACCTCGGTAAACGTCGAATTCAGTCCGTCATAGATGAGCATTCTGTCCGCGAGGAGTTCACCCATGCCAAGAACGTACTTGATCACTTCGGTGGCCTGGATGCAGCCAATAACGCCCGGAACAGCCCCAAGTACCGGCACTTCGCCCGCCACCACGCCCTGGTAAAGGCAGGCCAGGCACCCTGTTCGGCGGGGAAGTATCGTAGTCACTCTTCCTTCGAAACCATAAACAGCTCCATGAAAAAGGGGGAGGTTTCTGCTCAAGGCGGCCCTGTTCAGAAGAAGCCTCGCGGGAAGATTGTCCATGGCGTCTACTATGGGGTTATCGCCCACCAGGTCCAGGACATTATTCTCGCCAATGGTAGCCATGATGGGTTCAACGGCTACGCATGGATTTATTGCCGAGAGCCTGTCGAAAGCGGACATGACCTTTGGCTGGCCGATACTGGAAGCTGAATGAATTACCTGCCGGTTCAAGTTGCTCAACTCTACCCTGTCGTTGTCAATGACTCTGATCCTGCCCACCCCGGCTGCGACCAGGTAAGACAGAACGGCCGAGCCAAGGCCGCCTGCTCCCGCAACCAGGACCCTGGCTTTCTTGAGCTTCTCCTGGCCCGCCGCGCCCCATCCAGGGATTATTACCTGCCTTCGATACCGGGAGAGTTCTTCCTGGGTAAGCATGTTTATTCGTTCTGCTGAATGCCCGCAATATGGAAGAGCAGGCGAAGTAATCTCACAATGTTTAGAGAGTAGCACTCTGGCTCTTTCTTGACAAGCTGCCTGATCCATGACGAGAAGATGAGACTACGGGCACGGGTTGCGCTGCGGGGTTTACCGGAACGCCGAGAATGAATCCAGGTAAACTGGTATGGCGCATCCTGGTGTCAGGCAGTAGACTGTGACTACCGGGAGGGTGCTTTGGCTGGTCCTGAAGATTGCGAGATTATGGGAGACGGCGGCGCTGGCGGTGCGGTCCTTCTCATTGGCGACAGCCTCACGGCCGGAAGGCCGGGCGTGGGCTATTCTTCGGTCCTGAAGAAGAGACTGAAGGGGCATGCCATCGCCTCCTGCGGTCGCGGAGGCGATACGATCAGAGGCATGGTGAGCCGGGCAGGCGGACTGGTCCACGGGTACAGGCCGCCCGTGCTCGTAATCCAGGCCGGTACCAACGATCTCCTCCTCCCTCTCCTGGCAAGCCGAGGCGCGAAGTGGGCCAGACTTGTGCGGTACATCGAACGAAAGGTGGCCCCGGCCGCCGCTGACGTCAGGGAATTCGGCCTATTGTACACGGATCTCATCGATATAGCCGGGCGGCAAGGAGTCGAGCGCATCATCATGACGACTATAACCTGCATAGGCGAAGACCTCTCCACTCCGGTCAACACTCGCAGACAGGAATATAACGAAGCGATCCGCGATCTTGCCGCCGGCCGGGGAGCAATCGTAGCAGACACAGGGAAGGCGTTTGACCTGTATCTAGCCAGAGTCAAGAAGCCGGGCTCGTATCTGCTGCCGCATTTCTCGGGACTCCACCCGGACCGTTTTCTTACAGCCGTCGTCAGTCCTGATATTCTGAGCGCTCTTCACGGTCTGGCCCTGACCTTGGACGGCGTTCATCTCAACAGCCGCGGCGCCAACCTGTTTGCCGAATCTGTCGCGCATGCTCTGGAAAGGTATATGACTCCTGGTCCAGGTCGCCGCCTGGGGAAGTACCTGCTTGGTCTGTTGCGGTAAAGCACCGCACCTGCTCGGGCAGAGGTTTGCACGCCGTTGAAATAGCTTTATAATCCTGATGCAAGCTGTGTCAGGATCAAGCCGGCAAAGAGAGACTGGAAGGGAGTCATAGTGAGCAGACTTCTGTGGGAGCCCTCCGAAAAGCGCAAGAGGAATGCCAACATGACCGCGTTTATCGAGTATGTGAATTCGCGTCATGGTACGGGCTTTGGATCGTATCGGGAACTCTACGAGTGGTCTGTCAATCATATATCCGATTTCTGGGCGGATATGTGGGACTTCGGAAGGATAAGGGCCTCGCGCCGCTATGACAGAGTGATAGACGACCCGGGGAAAATGCCCGGGGCAAAATGGTTCGAAGGCGCCCGGCTGAACTTCGCTGAGAACCTCTTAAGGTACAGGGACGATCGTGCCGCCTTTATTTTCCGCGGCGAGACCCAGAAATCGGCCACCATGACATACGCTGAACTCTATGAACTTGTGGCGCGCCTCGCACAGTCCCTCCGCACAATCGGGGTTTCTCCCGGCGATCGCGTCGCCGCGTACATGCCCAACATGATCGAGACCGCGGCTGCAATGCTGGCCGCGACCTCCATCGGAGCCACGTGGGCCTCATGCGCCACGGACATAGGTCCGGAAGCAGTGCTGGACAGGTTCGGCCAGATCGAGCCCAAAGTCCTGTTTACGGTAGACGGGTACTATTACAAGGGCAAGGTTTTCAATTCTATGCCGAATGCGGCACGGGTAGTGAATGGGATTCCGTCGCTCCAGAAGGTCTTAGTAGTGCCTTACGCGAACGAGAAGCCCGATATATCCGGCATACCGAAGAGCGCTCATTTCCATGAGTTCGTCTCTGCCGGGAAAGGCGCGGAAATCCGCTTCGAGCAACTGCCTTTCGATCATCCCGGCTACATCATGTTCTCATCGGGGACGACAGGAAAACCCAAATGCATGGTCCAGGGCGCTGGAGGCGTCTTGATCAATCAGTTAAAGGAAGTCCTGCTCCACAACGACCTCAAGCGGGATGACGTGCATTTTTACATCACGACCTGTAGCTGGATGATGTGGAACTGGTTGCTGAGTTCCCTGGCCGTGGGAGCGACCGTGGTGCTCTATGACGGCAATCCCATGTATCCTGATCCCGGAGCGATGTGGAAGCTCATACAGGATGAGAAGGTAACCATATTCGGCACCAGCGCAACCTATATCGACTATCTCAGGAGTCAGGCCGTCAAGCCCCGCGAGATATATGACCTGTCCGCGCTGCGGTCTATTTCACAGACCGGCTCACCCCTTTCCGCGGAGGGTTTCGAATACGTCTACCGCGAGATAAAGAAAGACCTGCATTTCAACTCTCTTTCTGGAGGAACGGATATCAATGGCTGCTTTGCAATAGGCAGTCCCATCCAGCCGGTGTACGCCGGCGAGCTCCAATCTGCAGGATTGGGTATGAAGGTCAAGGCATATGATGAGGAAGGAAAGCCCTTATACGATCGGCAGGGTGAGCTGGTCTGCGAGGCCGCCGCGCCGCCCATGCCGCTATATTTCTGGAAGGACCCTTCCGGAGAGAAATACAGGGATGCATACTTCACCGTCTATCCGGGAGTCTGGAGACATGGCGATTACATAACCGTCCACAGCAAGACAGGGGGTATCACCTTCTACGGCCGCTCGGACTCGGTCCTGAAGCCGTCCGGGGTCAGGATCGGCACCGCTGAAATCTATAACCAGGTGGAGAAGCTGGTTGAGGTGGCGGACAGTCTTGCCATAGGCCAGAACTGGGAGGGCGACCAGCGTATCATCCTCTTCGTGAAGCTGGCCGATGGGCATGATCTCAGCGAAGAGCTGGTAAACAAGATAAGAAAGACCCTGCGGGAAAAAGCGTCCCCGCGTCACGTGCCGGCAAAGATCATAGGAGTGCCAGATATTCCGTACACCATGAACATGAAGAAGGTGGAAAGCGCTGTCACCAACATTGTAAACGGGAGGCCCGTCGTCAACCGCGACGCTCTGATGAATCCCGATGTTCTGACCTACTACGAGAATCTGCCGGAACTCAATACCTGATCCCCGTTTACGTCATTACCCCGAGAATACGGGTACCGCCTTGTTCATGTCGTTGCGAGGCCTTGTCCTGAGCGGAGCGAAGGAACACGCCGGAGGCTCTGCCGGAGGCGCACAACGCGCCATTCTCGTTCCGCACTGGAGTAGCACCGCGCGCCGGGGTCCGCGTGGCAATGACCGGCAGACTACTTCGCTTCGCCTGCAAAGATGTGCTCATACGGGCTTCGCTTCACTCGCACTACGCATCCGGACAACCCCATAGCCAAATGTGATAAGTTTTCAATCTTTTGCCTTTTCATTTTATGACTTCTTCATTTCCGGCCGGTACTATTTCTATTGTCCTGCCGTGGCGGGGCCGCATCGAATATGGAGCAGGAACAGGAGGTGCGTGTGTTCTACATGGTTAACATAACGTGGCCGAGCCGGTTCTCCGTGAAGATTGGCAGGAAGTACATTGAAGGGCTGGACAAGAGTTTCCCTCACGTGACCAGGGGCCCGGTATATGTGACCGCCGGGGGTGAAGGCATCAAGGGATATGCTGTGTTCGAGACCGAGAAGGGCTGTGGAGAGGAGGGCTTGAAAGGTATTTTGCAGGCGCTGAGCCCCTTGCTTGATATGGAAGGCTGCAAGTTCACGCTTGAACCAGTCTTGCCTGTCGAGGAGACCTCTTCCTTTGTCGGTATTGACAGGTGACCAGGCAGTTACACAACATCACGGCCCGTGGCAAGAAGGGCGAAAGAGAGAAGAGTAATGCGTTACCAGGAGTTCGTTCGGAGAGTGCAAGAGCATGGCGGGATTAAAACTCGAGAGGAAGCCGAGAGGGTTGTCGACGCGGTCTTTGAGACTCTGAGCGAGCGTCTTTCCCGGACGGAGACAAGGAACCTGGCTGCCCAGTTGCCGGACGAATTGAAGGAGAAACTCTTCAGGCGACTTTACACAGACCGATTTGTACTCCGGGACTTCTATAACAGGGTAAGCGCAAGGGCGGGGGTCGGCTATCCCCATGCCATAAAGCTGGCCAGAGTTGTGCTGATCACCGTTCGCGAAGCCATTTCTCCCGGGGAGTGGGAAGACGTGGTCTCCGAGTTCCCATCTGAATACGAAGACCTGTTTGAGAAGAAGCCGGACGATCCGGTATCGATGGTAGCCTGACTTCCAGGCCATTTGCCTGCAACAGCTCCGAGGGAGCATGCTAACAGGTCGCCCGGCGGGTAGTCATTCAGCCCCCGAACCCTGGCTGCCTCGAATACTCAGTCGAAAGCCAGGGAATGGTCATGCTTGCCCTGGCAGCATTCCCGGGTTCTTGAGAAACACGAGGGGGCCGGCCCCGTCGACAACAGGCCCCCTAACGTGCGAATTACTCCAGGTAGCCAACCAGTTTCCTTGACGTACTTGGATGGCGGAGTTTCCGGATAGCCTTTGCCTCTATTTGACGTATCCGCTCCCTGGTTACGCCGAATTCCCTGGCTACCCCCTCGAGTGTGCGGCTGCGATCATCCTCGAGACCAAATCTCAGGATCAAGACTCGCCGCTCCCTGGGAGTCAGCGTTGAAAGCGCTTCCTTGACCTGCTGCTTGAGCAGGCTCAACGAAGCTGCGTCCGCGGGGGGCATGCTGGACCGGTCCTCGATGAAGTCGCCAAGCTCGCTATCCTCTTCGCCAACCGGGGTTTCGAGCGAAATCGGCTCCTGGGAGATCTTCATAATATCCCTGATCTTATCAGCCGGCACACCCACACATTCCGCGACTTCCTCGGTAGTGGGTTCGCGCCCGAATTCCTGGAGCAGACGCCTGTTGGTCCGAATTATCCGGTTTATAGTTTCGGTCAGGTGGACCGGAATCCGGATCGTGCGTGAGCTGTCCGCTATGTCCCTCGTGATCGCCTGGCGAATCCACCAGGTGGCGTAGGTGCTGAACTTGTAACCACGCCTGTAATCGAACTTCTCCACTGCCCGGATAAGCCCAGTGTTGCCTTCCTGAATGAGGTCGAGCAGGACTCTGCCGCGTCCTATGTACTTCTTGGCTATACTCACCACCAGGCGCAAGTTTGCCTCGATGAGGTGCTGCCGAGCCTTGCTGCCTTCTTCCTTCAGGTGTTCCCAGTGCCTGTGCAACCTGGATTCTATCTGGCTAACGCTCTTGTGGAATTCCGGCCTTGATACTACAACTGCGAGCTCCTCCAATGATCCGGCCCCTGTCGTCGAAAGGAACGAAGACGGGATGACCGAAATGAGGAGCGAGAGCTCTTTCAAAGCAGTCTCCGCGGAACGGACGCCGGTGCCGGCCTGTTTGGCAGCATTTTCGAGCAGGACAGGATCGATTTGATTGCCAATAGCCTCGCGCAGCTCCTCCGAACCAAGCCGTACAGTCAGGTCGCCGGTCTGAGGCAGGCCCAACTCCCTCTCAATGGCGTTTACCAGGGGTAAAGCTTCAGCCAACCTGGCAAGCATTGCCAGTGCGACGTTGACCGGAGAAGCGAACCGATCGAATTCTTCGTACCACTCCTCCTCGATGCGCCTGACGTACCTGCCCTCTTCCATCTTACGGGCAAGCTCTCTCTCCTTGCGTGCGTCAAGCAGGGGTACACGCACCATCTCACGAAGGTACATCTTGACCGGGTCTTCTGTGATCTTGCTCAGGTCGGGGTCGGTGTATTCATCACTTTCGGGGATCTCTTCTGGCTCATCCTCATCAAAATCCCAGGAAGCGGCATCATCCTCATATCCCGTGAACTCGGCTTCAGCCACCGGCATATTCTTCGTACCCTCGACTACCACAGGTTCCAACTCCATGTCCGTCTGCTCCGGGGTTATGTCTGTTTCTTCTTCAATTAACTCGATTTTGTCTCTGGTTTGCATCGGTAATCACCTAATTGTGCTCGCACAAAACTTACTTAATTTTCGCAGTTTCTCTCGCAAATATATATGACGTATGTCACATACGCGCAACCGGCTTGGGGATGGCTTCAAACATGCGAGGCGCACAATCCAGAAGGAGAGGGTGACCCGAGTGATCCATAGCTGGACCGCGGAATGCGAACGCGGGGGCTGCCTGTTCAAGTACTAACCGGCCGTGCCTGTTCAGCCAGTAATCCAGGCACTCTCTCCGACTCAGGTTCGGTTTGCGGCGGAATACGAGAGAGCCTGACTATCTTGTTTTCTGCTTGCTGTATGCGCGCCGGTCCGTCAAGCAGGATACGCAGGCCTGGGACTCCATCCTGTCGCTGCGATGTGAGAATTCTTCAACTTTTTGCCTGGCAATTTTATGACTTCGTTACTATCATAGTCGTACGCTGGAAGCACAGCATAGAAGCCTGAAGCATCGATATCATGGCTTCGATCGGGAAGGAGACAGTGCGCATGTCGGAAATGCAGCCGGATTTTGATTTGACTTTCCTGGACTACAAGGGGCCTTCGGGAGCGGTTAAAGCGCCTCTGGAGGATGCGGGCGAAGCGGCGGAAGTCCTCGATGCATACTCCAAAGCGGTTGTAGAAGTGGTCGCAAATGTTGGACCGGCAGTCGCCCATGTGGGGATCAAGAGGGCAGTGAGCCGGATCGGGCCGGGACCTTATGAAGGGGAAGGGGCAGCTTCCGGGGTCATAATAACTCCAGACGGGTATATGGTCACCAATAGCCATGTCGTGCGGGCGGCAGAAGCGATCGACATTGGATTTGCGGATGGTTAAATCGACCCTGCCCAGACCGTGGTCATCGACACAG
>JACUUS010000185.1 GCA_014859215.1 Dehalococcoidia bacterium
GGGCCTTCAGGGCCCGCCGGGCCGGCGGGACCTGCCGCGCCTGCCGGGCCTTCGGGGCCTTCAGCGCCTTCCAGACCTTCTGGACCCTCAGGACCTTCCGGCCCTTCCGGACCTTCGGGGCCTGGAGGGCCCATCGGGCCTCTCATGTTGGGTACGGTGAAATCCATGTCGAACGAACCCAACGACACACCATCGCCATACGGCTCGACTGTCAGCCTGTACGTCCCCGGAGAGACCTGGGTAGGCACAGTAATGATTGCGATGAAGTCATAGGGCAACTCATACATATATCCCGAAATGAATAGAGCAGGTATCGGGCCTACCCCCGGCCAATCCACAACAATGTCGTCAACGTATCCGAAGGCATACCCCGTAATCATTGCTGTGAACCCGTAGTCTGGGTGGATTTCGATACTCTCTTGCGCCCGCACCAGGCCGCCCACCGCGGCCAGCAGCGCGACCGCAAGGACCATTACCAGAAGGACCGATAATACTGATTTCCTGACCTTCATCTCCTGATCCCTTCCTTTTCTAGAACCATCCCTTGAAAGTATTGATCAGAGTCTTCCCCCACTCGCCTGGATTGCTGGTAAGCGCGCTCCAGCCGCCGCCCCACTTAATGAGGAAGTACAGGACAATGATAACCCCCGCCAGCACAATCAAGCGCTTCACCCACCGGAAGACCGTTTTCCACGAGCGGAAGAACGGCTTGTGGCTGAGCCCGCAGCTCTGCATCTTCGTATCCGCGCCCGCGCAAGCCGCGTTGACCGTGATATCATAGCGCTTCTCATCGCCTACTCCCCACCACCTCTTCGGCTTCACCGCCAGCGGCACTTCAATCGTGTCCCAGGCAATCAGCCTGAGGCTTTCCGCCTTGAACTTGAACTTGCAGCCGTCGTCCATGTCGGTGGCATGGAGGGCAAGGTCGATATCGCTCACCCCGGTGTTGGCCACGCTGACCTGGAAGGTGCTCTTCCTGCGGCAGTCGGCCCTCTTGGGTCGGATATCCATCTTGAACTCCATGGACGGCAGGACCTCGAGTGTCCCCACCACCACCGCGCCCTCCCCCGGCGCGCTCTGCGAGTGCACCGTGATGGCAAACGGGTACTCTCCTGCCCTCACCCCCTGGGCCTTCGGGGGCTGGAACGAAAGCTGGACCTGGTCCGTGGCCTGCGGCATCAGGGCCACGCTGGCCGCCGAACGGACGCACCATGACTGGTCGATCCCTTCTATTTCTACCACGAACTTGTCCACGATCTCGCTCAAGTTCTGGATGCTCAGGGTAGCCTCCATGGGCGCCACGCCCGCGAACGCCTTGATCTCCGCCGGGGCCAGGGAAACCCTGGTCCGGTCTGAAACTCTGGCGGCGGGCAGCGGCTGCGGCTGGACCTCAATGGTGCGCGAAGCCGTCTTGCGCCGGTTTACGGCAGTGATGGTATAGGAAACAGGGGCAGTCGGGCGTATCATCATTTCGCCCTTCGCTGAGATATCAGCCCCGTTAAGCTTGATGGTCCGCGCCTTGTTCACTGTCCAGGTGATTTTGAAATCGCGCCGGTCCTTCGTCCCCGCAGCAAATGTTTGTATGACCGGCGTCGGCGTGAGCGATGGAAACCTGAAGCGGGGGAACTTGATCTTCTTGATCCTCGCGCGGAATCCCGCGAGCCAGGGCGTACTCGCGAAGCGCGCCGTCGCCAGTGGAGAGTCTTCTCTCACCTTGCGGGTGCAAACGTGACAGAAGACAGGAGCGCCCTCGCGTACACTCCTGAAGCGGTGTCCCAGATTGAAGAACAGGACAGACGCCCCCTTGTACACTTCGTCCAGCCAGATCCGCTTCAGGAACGAGGGAGGCTCCTTCTCCAGGTACCGCAAACGGTGCCCGCAATGCGGACACCTGTCTTTCAAGGCCTGAGCGTCTTTTACCGGCAGCGCCGCGCCCACCTGGAACTCGTACTCTTTGGCCGCCCCGAAAAATGCCAGTACGCCCAGCTTGACCTGCAAGGAGGCGACCGCTTCGCCGCCGGGGGCCGCTGTGAGTTCCTCCGGACCGAAGAAATACTTCAGCTTCTTCCGGGCATCGAGGGCCTCCAGGTTCACCGTTAGCTCGCTGTTGAGGGGGTTCCTTAACCTGACCTGGTAAGCCCCCGTGCGGCCGGATACGCGTTCCGGGGATATTTCCAGCTCAGGGGCGGCTATCTGGCCGATCTCAAGTATTACCTGGGCGAATACCGGCTGGCCGGGATTTTCCTTGGAGGCCACGTTGATGCGAAAGGGGTGACTCCCTGCCCTGGAACCGCCCGCATCCGGCGGATGCAGGACAACCTTCACTTCGTCCTGGTCGTTGGGGAACAGCGCGACGCTGGAAACGGGCAGGGTATACCAGTCAGGCCCGATCCCTTCAACGCTGACCGTCAACTGGTCGATCGTTTGCCCCAGGTTTCGAATGCTGGCCACTATTTCGGCGGTATCGCCGGACATCAGCCTGACGGCTGCCGGTGCGATCTTCAACTCTACCTTCTCTGTCATCCTCTGCTCCTGATTCTATTTGGTCCCTGCTCCTGGACCTCAGGTAATAGACCGGCGTCAAGCCTTACCCTGCGCCCGGCCGTAAACGATAATATTGGCCGCTATCTCAACGCAGTCGCGAATAGCCTCTCGCGGCAGCGGGTTGTCTGGATATCCTCCCTGCCAGGCGCATCCGTAGTCGTTTGCGCTGTAGATCATGCGCCCGCCTTCGAGCAGGATGCCGGCTTCGGCGCCCTTCGGGATCGCGGAGAAGGTATGGGCGGCTGAAAGGAGCGGGTGCCCGCGCTGGACGGCCTCCAGCTTGCAGCCGAGCTGGCCGGCGAGCTGATTGAAGGCGAGGCCGAATTCCTTTGCTCCTTTCGAGCGGGTATCCGCCTGCCCCTCGCAGCAGCCCTCGCCGAAGATAGAGCCGCCTCCCTGGATAAACCGGGTGAGGACTTCGACTTGACCTGGAGTGGCAGTGAAAGCGGCGTTTCCCGTCAGGTAGAGGATGTCACACCCCTTGATATCCTTGTCAAGCTTCAGGTTATCTACCACCTTCATCTCGAATGGGTACAGCAGGCTTATCTCCCGCGCCAGGTTTTTCAGGCCGTCCAGATGAAGGTCTCCCGCCGCGGTACCGAGAACAGCATGCCCGGCCGTGATGACTTCCCTGGCGGCGCTGGCGGGTGCCGCGGATGCGGGCGGTTTCTCCCTGGGCGCCGGGGCGGGGGCAGGAACCGGGGCGGGGACCGAAATTGCAGGTCCAGCTGCCACCGGCACAGCTTCCTGGCGGTGGCGCAGGTCGATCTCGTTCCTCCCGGGACTTGACGGCGTCCCGGCATCCTTCACCGCTTTATCCGATGGATCGAAAGTGATGCGCGCAAGCTCCAGGTGAGGTTCGTCCGGCAGCTTGTCCCTTTCCTGTATGCGGTATGCCTCGATTATGCGCGTGGCCTGCCCGCCGTCAGGCGGTTGATAAGGCGCGCCGGGGACCTCGCGGAACTGGACAACAACGTACACCGTCCGCTTGTCCTTCGTTTGCAGGGCATGCCGCTGCGCCTGGGAGACAATGATCGTATTCCCTTCGGAATCGATTCCCATTCCGGGATGAATCATGACGGAAAGGTCCGGCGGATCGCTCGCGGTCACCTCCAGCCCCGATACTATTCCCGAGCCGTGAAAGGCCAGCACGTGAAGCCTCTGGTGGTCCCTGTGATACCGGTGCGCGTCCCGCCAGAGGTCAGCGTCTATTACCAGCCCCTCGAACGGGTTCTCCCTTTTGAACTGAAACTTGATTACGTCGTTAACCCCCATCGCTTCCCTCCGCTTCTCGTTCAGTCTTCGTAATGTTCAGGGTATAAACGGTGTGAGCCGGCTTGTGGGCGTCGATAACAGCCCTGATCCAGTCTACCTCCGCCGCCGAATCATCAGACAGGTGCACGGTCACGGTGAAGTGATACCCGCCTCCCGAGCTTCCGAGGACGGTATTCACGCCAAGCCTCGTATCGGGGCCGAGGCGCATTCCCGGCAGTTGCTCGGAAATCTCGGCAGGGTTGCCGGTGCAGATGCGGAGGTGCTCAGCCAGGCCTTTCCTGGTGCCCCGCCACCGGTAGAGCTCGGCCCCCCTCCTGACAAGCTCGCGCCTTCTCTGTTCGGGCAGGGCCGGGTCGACGGTCACATCTATCCAGGATGCCAGCCAGGGCAGGAGCGACTCGGGAG
>JACUUS010000014.1 GCA_014859215.1 Dehalococcoidia bacterium
CTGGAAACATAGGTTTCCACGTGATCAGAATTGCCAGGGGATTCGGCATGCGCGTGCTTGCTTTCGATCTCCGCCCTGGCGAGTTTATGGCGGACGTGCTCGGCTTCTCATACGTCGCATTTGATCGTCTTCTTGCCGAATCGGACATAGTGACCCTGCACATCCCTTTGAACCGAAACACTTACCATCTCATAAACAGGGAAACAATAGGGAAGATGAAGGACGGAGCGATCCTGATCAATACCGCGCGGGGCGCGATAGTGGACACCGCGGCCCTGATTGAGGCCCTGGACCGCAAGAAATTGGGCGGCGCCGGGCTCGATGTAATTGAGGGTGAGGAACTGATCAAGGAAGAGGAACAGCTCTTCTTTGACGAGGACAAGGTAAGCATGCTTGCCGACATCGCCCGGGGACACATTCTCCTTAGAAAGGACAATGTGGTCTATACTCCCCATATAGGCTTCTTCAGCCAGGAGGCGCTCATGAAGATTTCGCAGAGGACTGTGGAGAACATACGGAGCTTCATCGCCGGGAGACCTCAACACGATGTAACCGGCATCGTTGAAAGCCGCCGCGCCGCCCCGGTTAGGTAGAGAACTTGAACTGGTGGGAAGAAATTGGCAGAACAGGTTTCCAACCTGCTCCGGCGAGATCTGTGCAGATTGCGTGAGTGCTCGGGTTAGGAAACCCGGCTACTGCGGCGATCGCGCGGCCTATAGTCTCGCCGCTCTCCGATCGATCTCCTGCAACACACTTCTGGCGATCTCGTGGACCGGCCGCGTGGTCTGTACGATCAGGTGGTTTCCCGGCTCGCCGACAACCGGTTCGAAGGCTTTTTTCAGGTCATCGAAGATCTCCAAAGTCGCGTTTGAGAGGCTGGCCTCCTCTCTCCGGCGGCGGAGCCTTTCCCTGATTACTTCTTCGGGGGCGCGACATTCCACCACCCATAGGTTCGCGCCGGCTTCTCGGGCGATTTGGTATGCCTTCCTCCGGTCTGCGGCTTTTCTGAAGGATGCATCGATTATCACTGAGCGCCTGTTCCGGAGCAAAGACGAGGCCTGGTCGAACATGACGTCATAAGTCCTGCGGGAGAATTCCGGGGAGTAGATTCCCTGTTCGAGTTCCTCATAGCGGTGCTGCTCAAGCGGCAGCCCTGCCAGGGATTTCCGCGTGACGTCTGATGAGATGAGCGCCAGATCGCCGGCGACAGCGAGCTCACAGGCAAGTGTGGTCTTCCCGCTGCCGATCAGGCCCGTAAGGATTACCATTTCCGGAGAACCATGCATAAGGAGTCCAATTCCGGGGTCCTCGCGGGGCGCGAGGCGGTCTCTACTCAGGGTCTACCTTGTACCGTTCGAGTCGGCCGTCGTCCGCCCATGGCGATACCCGTTCTTCCAGGGCCCGCTTCTCCTCGTCCCCCAGGGGCGTCCATGTGCGCACTATTTCCAGGTTCTCTCTCAGGTCTTCCATTGACTCTATTCCAGAAACGAGTGTATCGACAGGAAATGAAAGTGCGTAGGAGATGCCCTCTCGCGGCGACACCCCGGCCTTGAGCAGCCCTCCATCCGACAGGGATTTCATGCCGATGACCCCGATACGGCGCTGCACCAGTATGGGGAGCACCTGGTGAATGAAGCTGCGGAAGCGGGCATCCAGCGGGTTCAGTGGATGCTGCACCGCGTCCCAGTCGAAGTCCTGTTCGAGCATCTGCAGGAAGACATGCGGCCAGTGATGCCCCGAGAAGCCTATGAAGCGAATCTTACCCGCATCTCGCGCCTTGAGGGCGGCGTCGATGGCACCGCTTGCGAAGATGCTCTCCACCTCATGGTCGTGCGCTATATTGTGGAACTGGTAGAGGTCTATGCAATCCGTCTCGAATCTGCGAAGGCTTTCGTGAAGCTCTCGCTCGAACTTAATGCCGTCCCGCGCGTCTGTCTTGGACATGAGGAATACCCTGTGCCGGTAACCGTCGCGCAGGGCTCGGCCCATGATCAGTTCGCTGCGCCCCTCATGATAGCACCAGCAGTTGTCCAGGAAGTTCACACCCTCGTCCAGCGCAGTCCGGACAATACGCACCGCCGCGTCGAAATCGCTGACCTTGCCCAGCGAAAAGCCCCCGATGCCTATAACAGTCAACTTCTCCCCGGTCCGACCCAGGCTTCGGACCGGTATCCCGTTCACACGCTCATTAGCTCGAGATCGGGTTTCCATCAGGCATTCGTTCCGCCGGGCTCATTCCCCGAGTATGCAGAAACTCCCCGGCTGCAGGACCCTCAGGGCAAGGGACTCGGACATTGAGAATAGAAGCCTGTCGCCCTCTTCCGGGCCTATGAAGCCGATCTGCATATCCTGCCCGATCACAATTGTGGCAAACTGGCGGCTCGACGCGACCAGGATCGCGCCGGCTTCGAGCGCGGGCGCCTTGCATACACCCTCTGTAGCTATGGAACCCACATGCTCCATTTCGGTGAAGGCCGTCATAGGATAGGAGCGGAACAGCAGGTTATACCGGCTGGGAGTGAGGGCGAGGGAGTAAGGCCCATGGAATCCGGCCTGATCGAGAAGCGTCACAGCTGTCACGATTTCCTCGGCCGCTTTTCCAACATGGTCCCAGGGAGAAAGCTGCATTCTCGTCGTTCCGTCCAGGTCAAGCAGACCGCTGCTGCCGTCAACTCCTTTGAAGATGACTCTGTCCTCCATGAGAGCGGCTTCTTTTGCCGCCTTGTATACCTCTGTAGTATCCAGGCTGACACCTGCCTGCTCGGATGCCGCGAGGTCCCACTTGCTCAGGGTGAAGGTCTTTTCTATGAGTGTGAAAGGGATCATCGAGGCGGTGAAAAAACCCTCCCTTGCGGAAGCAGGCAAAGGCAAGGCTTTCATGCCCAAACCATACGGGCCTTCGACGTGGATGAGCCGCCGTCCGGCTAGAATAGTCCTGGCGGCGTCAATCATGGTGGAATCAAGCTTCTCCCATGTTTCGGCGGAGACAGGAGCATCTTCACGGGCCAGGTATTTGTGAGACATGTTTCCCCCTTCATTCGTCCTTGAGCGAACCGATAGTCAACTCTTCTCGCGCGGCCGGCTCGCTTGAGATGCCCTGCGGCTCCGGCTGTCCGGCCATCTCGTCGACCTCGCTGGCGCCCTCGGCCAACCACATGGTTTCTTCCCCGTCCGTGAGTATTTCCAGCAATCGCGAGAACTCACCCACGTGCACTCGCTCTTCATTGGCGACATCGATCAGGACCTTCCTCGCCAGGGGGTGATCCGTGGCTTCGGCGTGAGCCATGTAAAGGTGCACCGCTTCCTCTTCCGCAGCGAGGTCCAGGCGGATTGCCCTTATCAGTTCTTGCATCGTGAGCAAGCGGTCGGGTACTTTGCCGCTGAACGGATTTACAAACTCTGGCATTTCTCCTCCTTCGGCGATATCTGTCGGGCTGCGGCCGGCGGATAGCCCTGGCGACGGCGTGGCCGAGCTCCCTGCCCTGGCGCAGCTCTTCAGGTTTCGGCCCGCCATTTCGCGAGGACCGCGGTCGGCCAACACGGGAAATCCTGCGCTGATGCAGGGGCTCCGCGATGAGCCTGTGCGCTTCTGCGTTCCATCCATAGGGACCGAACACCCGTAATCATATCGGGCGCGCATGTAGAAATCATAAAAAGGCGTGACAAAACGTAAAAGAATTATCACATTTTGGGTATGGTTCCCGTACACGCCGAGCAGACGTTGCGAGGAACCAGGATTCCATTTGGGGGACAGGGGCATCATATTTTTTCTCCGGGATGAGTCACGCTGCGGGAGTGTTTACAGTCTCGACCAGGCAGGACCCGTTGTGGCTGCAGCTCATGAGGAGCAGGGACCTTGCCGGAATTTCGATTTCCTTTCCACCGGCGATGATTTCCTCATTCTCAACCGCCATACCCTGTGTGGTGTCGATCACGGTACGCCACGACAGCCCCGAACCGAGCGGGAGAGTGAACGAAACGTCTTCATGATGGGAATTGAGGATAAGAAGCAGCGTATCATCGCTTATCCGGCTTCCCTCGATGTCGACATCGTTCAGGGCATTACCGGCCAGGAGCATTCCGAGTGCGCGCACCCAGCTCGATTCCCACTCCTGGTCTGTCATCTCATGTCCGTCTCCACGGAGCCAGGTTATATCTTTAATGCCGGCGCCGTGGATACTGCGCCCCTGAAAGAATTTACGCCGACGGAGGCCCGGATGATCGCGCCTTATCTTTACGGCGGCTCGGGCGAAGCCCAGGAGGGACCTGCGCCGTTCATCAAGGTCCCAGTCAAACCAGTTTATTTCATTGTCCTGGCAGTACGAGTTATTATTGCCGCGCTGCGTGCGCCCGATTTCGTCTCCTCCGCATATCATGGGAACGCCCTGGGAGAAAAGCAGCGTGCACAGGAAATTCCGCTGCTGCTTCTCTCGCAGCTCGATCACAGCGGGGTCGTGCGCCGGCCCTTCGACGCCGCAGTTCCACGAGAGGTTATTATCCGTTCCGTCCCTGTTATCTTCGCCGTTTGCCTCGTTGTGCTTATCGTTATAGCTGACCAGGTCGTTAAGGGTGAAGCCGTCATGGGCGGTAACGAAATTGATGCTGGCGAAGGGGCTTCGCCCGCTAAGCTCGTAAAGGTCGCTGCTGCCGGCAAGGCGGTACGCCAGCTCCGCTGCCTGGCTTTCGTCGCCTCGCCAGAACCTCCGTACGGTGTCCCGGTATTTCCCGTTCCATTCAGTCCAGAGAACGGGGAAGTTTCCTACCTGGTACCCTCCCTCTCCGATGTCCCACGGCTCGGCAATCAGCTTTACCTGCGAAATGACAGGGTCCTGGTGGATAATATCGAAGAAAGCTGAAAGTCGGTCGACTTCGTGAAGCTCGCGGGCAAGGGTTGAAGCGAGGTCGAACCTGAAGCCGTCAACGTGCATCTCGGTGACCCAGTAGCGAAGACTGTCCATTATCAGTTGCAGTACCTGTGGGTGGCGCACGTTAAGGCTGTTTCCGGTACCGGTATAGTCCATGTAGTAGCGCGGCTGGTCGGCTACGAGGCGGTAGTAGGTCGTGTTATCGATGCCGCGGAAGGAAAAAGTCGGCCCCATTTCGCTTCCCTCCGCGGTATGGTTGTAGACGACGTCCAGTATGACCTCGATTCCGGCGCGGTGCAGAGATTTGACCATTGACTTGAATTCGGCCACCTGCCCGCCCCTGTCACCCGTGCTCGAGTAGCGCGCGGTGGGAGAGAAATAGGCGATGGAGTTGTATCCCCAGTACCTTCGCAGCCCACGTTCCAGCAGGAGTTTGTCATCAAGGAAATCGTGGACAGGCATAAGTTCGACCGCGGTTATGCCCAGTTCGGTGAAGTAGTCCAGCATTATGCGGGATGCGAAGCCGGCGTAGGTCCCCCTGACGTCTTCATCAAGGTCGGGATGCCGTATTGTCGCACCTTTGATATGGGCCTCGTAGACTATCGATTCGTTCCAGGGAATGCGCGGCGGCCTGTCCTGCTCCCAGTCGAAGTAGGGATTGACCACGACGCACCTGGGTATGCTGAGGGCGTCATCCTCTTCGTTGAACGTCAGGTCGGCGTCGGGATGTCCGAGCTGATAGCCGAAGACCGGCCCGTTCCAGTCGACCTGGCCGGCGAGGGCCTTGGCGTAGGGGTCCATCAAGAGCTTGCCGGGGTTGAATCGAAACCCTTGTTCCGGCCTGAAAGGGCCTGTAAACCGGTATCCGTACAGCTGCCCCGGCTGCAGGCCGGGAAGATAGCAGTGCCACACGAATCCGGTCACTTCCCTGAGAGGGATGCGCTCGGTTTCACCTTGTCCCGGTTCCTCGAACAGGCATAGCTCCACGCTGGTTGCGTTCTCCGAGTAGATGGCAAAGTTGACTCCCGCGCCGTCCCAGGTCGCACCCAGAGGATACGGTTTGCCCGGCAGAATCTTTGTTGCCACGTCGACCTCACGATGACTCAGAGCGTTACGAGTTCGCGGGGAGCCACGTGCTCATGCGTCCGGCTGGACCCGGCGGTAACTGAGGATACGGGCGGCGGCGCGGATCTGGCGCCAGTGGGCCTGGCGAGCAGACCCTGAATCTCCCCCTGGTATTCGAGCTTTCTTATGAGGTTCCTTACGGCTTCCTCCCAGGTGAAATACCCTGCCGTCTGCCTGGCCGCCTTACGGATTCTTGCTTCTACCTCGGGATTTCCCTTGAGATAGGAAAGGGCAAGTTCAATTTCGGCGGGATCGTCAGTCTCAAGCACGATTGAGTTGTAGTAGGGGAGAGCATAGTCTTCGCCTGTGCCGCCGGTAAAAGCTACGCCTTCAGCTGCCATTGTCTCCAGGCCGACGAGTCCGAAAGGTTCGTGCCCGCTGTTGGCCAAAACGGCATCTGACGCGTGGTATACCGTCCTGAGGAATGAATGAGTCACGTGGGACCTGATATCGATGATCTCACATGGTCCTGCCCCGGCAATGGCGGCTAGATAGTGCTGCGGCATTTCACCATCGGCGAAGGCTGCGTTTACGCTAAGCCCGAGCGATCTGGCGTGGTCAAGTATCTCTTCACGGTGGGGTTCGATTCCTCCCCTGGCCAGGAGGACTGTCTTCTTCCCGCTGTCTTTGAGCCGTGCAATAGCCTCGATGGTCGTTCTCCACCTTTTGTCGGGGTCCCACCGCGCTACTTTTGCAAGGACCAGCTCGGCATCAAGCATCCTCCTCAGTTTCACGGATAGTGTTTCGTCAACTTCTTCCAGGAGCGAGGGGTCGATCCCGTTCGGGATTACGAGCGGGTTCACCCCAATGTTCCACATCAGGTGCTTCATATATCGGCTTACCGTCGATATCCGGACAGACCGGGAGAGTCTCGCCCAGTCAATGCGATCAAAACCGAAGGTATTGTTTGCGTTCCAGAACATGATCACCCTGTCTCTGAGGCCTGCCAGGGCAAGGTGATCGCTCATGCTGCAAATGGCTTCCGCTGTTTGCCATTCCTCGGCCATGATAACAACCACCCTTCCCTGTGATACGGCTTGCTTGACGATCTGCTCGATCAGGAATCCGGGGAGGGACGCGGCAAGATCGTTCATTTTCTCGTATTCCCCTTCGTAGACCCCGTTCGGGTAATACCTGCTGATCCACTGACACCATCGATGCAGGGTCAGCCGCCCATCAGCCAGGACTTCCTCTCCCTTCTTCGCGGGGTCTCCCACGAAAACCAGGTGAGCAGGAAAACCCATCGAGGTCAGCGTATTGGAGAGGCCCTCCACGCGTACCCCAAGCCCTCCAGCCATGGAATACCGATCCGGTCCCTCGAACGAAATCAGTACGAAAACAGTGTTATCGATGGTCATATTCCTGGGCATTTACTGGCCTCCACATTTTGGTCGCAACTGCACCGGACAGGCATTCGGGAGTGCGGGGCCCGAAGCAGCAGGAAGCCTCTTCCATACACAATTCGATGAGGCTTGACCAAACCGCAGCCTCATCACCGGGGCATCCGGAGAGCTGTCTTTAACCTTGCGGACCGCTGGAATTTGAACAGGGTTAGCTCTATGACTGCAATGTAAAGGAGAATGTCGCGCCCTTGCCCGGTTCAGACTCAACCCAGATCTGACCTCCATGAGCTTCTACCAGCCTGCGACAAACAAGGAGCCCAAGCCCGAAGCCGTGAATACTTCCCGTGCAGGGGTCTTGCAGGCGTCCAAAAGGCTCGAACAGCTTCGCCTGATCTTCGAAAGCAATCCCGATGCCCTGGTCTCTTACGCTCACCACTACATGTTCTTGCTTGATCTCAGCTGCGATGCGAATCTCCCCGCCGTCCGGCGAGTACTTAATCGCGTTCTCGAGCAGGTTGCACAGAATCCTCTCGACGCGCAGTTCATCAGCGGCAACCCCCACAGGCTTCTCCGGGAGCTGTGTAACGAATCTGTGCGATGATGACTGCCACTTCACTTTATCGATCGCGTTCTGCACCATCGTTTGAAGGCAGACGGGCTCAAGGCTCAGTTCCAGATGGTTTGCCTGAGCCCGGGAAAGCTCCAGGAAATTCCCCAGGAGATTGGACAGTCCTTCCGCTTCCGACGCGGCATCCTGCAGGAGCTGGTGCATCTCTTCTCCTGAAAGATGTTCCTGTTCAACGAGCGCGGTATTGACAGCGCCCATGATCACAGTCAACGGCGTACGCAGCTCATGGGCAACCAGCCCGATGAACTCGTCCTTGAACTGGTCTGTCCTCTTGGATTCGGTTACATCCCTGACTGAAAGCACCAGGCCTCTGGCCCGACCTGATCGGGTTTTGGCCGGAGTGACCGTCCAATCCCAGCAGACCTCGCCCCGCCAGGGCTGGTCTCTTAACGTATACGGCCTGGATCGGAATTCAGCAGGTTCGCCCTTGTCTCTTGCATTTTCAAGGAGTGCCCTGCCCGATTTATCGGGAAAGAGTTCAAAGTAGCTGCGGCCGCTCAGTTCCTCGCTCGAATATCTCGAGATCTTCTCAAACGCGGTGTTGACTCTGACAAAACGGAAGCTGGCATCAAGATAGACCAGGCCTGCTGCGGCGTTATCCAGCATCGTGAAGAGTATCTCATTTTCGTTCTCAAGCTCGCGGCTCAAGGTCTGGAGGAACCGGGCCTCACGCTCCGGCTGCGAGATCAGTATCTCCTGGAAGTCGTCCTCTTCCAGCCCGGGCTCAGTTACAGTCATCTCTCCCGAATCGGACTTAATCCGAATTACCTTTGTTTCGGGATCTACGACGATCGTTGTCATTTCCTGAGACCCTCCCGGTGCCCCGCCGGTAAATATATATCGCCTCTACTCTGGTGATGCGCAGTACTATCTTCCCGTTAACCGGGGAATTTCACCTCAGTGAGCTGCTCGCTCACGCCATGGCTGGTTCTGGAGATTTTGGCTTGATTGTTCTGGTGAAAACGAGGGAGGCCAGGGGAAGGCTCTCCTGAGCGAGGTCGTCTACTGTGAAGAGTCCGACCAGTTTTGCCCTCTGGACGACCGGCAAGACTCTGAGCCCGCTATTCACCATGGTTCGGGCGGCATCGAGGATTTCGTCATCCGGTGAGATTACCGGCTGGTGATTGGACATGAGGTTCCTGGCATGTTCTCGCTTCGGATTGAGAGCATTGGCCACCGTGCCCGTAATGATGTCTCTCTCGGTAATGATTCCCATGAACTTGCCATTATTGCAGACGGCGATAACCCCGTCCTTGCAGTTTGCCATCTTCTGCGCCACTTCAATGACAGGTGCGGAGGGGGCGACTGAAGCAAACTCCCTGCTCATGATATCTCCCACCTTCACCATGTGGTCACCTCCTTGGTGCTGTCTCCCCTTGAGGTTTAGTAGGGCTATTATGGCAGGTTGGTCTGAAGTGAGGCTATCAGTAAAACCACGTAATTAGTCTTCAAAAAGTACGTAATTGACGGTAGGAAAGAAGGCGGAAATTCGTCCGCCCGAAATGCGGGGATTGAGGGTGCCTGGCTAATCTTCAGCGGGGAGGATGCCGCGGCGTATGGCATAACGGAGCAACTGGTTCTGTGTCCGGAGCCCGAGCTTGTGCATCATGTTTGCCCGGTGAGTCTCGATGGTTCTCGGGCTTACCTGCAAACGCGAGGCAATTTCGGTGCTGGTCGAGCCCTGGGCGGCGAGGTGGAGGACTTCGCGCTCCCTGGTCGTCAGCGTATCGTAAGGATCAATCTCGGCCGACTCTGTCCGCTGAAGGTACGATTCTATCGCGCGTTCTGAGAGGGGCGAACTCAGGTAATGATGTCCCGTCACAGCGGAATGTATTGCATTCACAAGGTCGGAGGAAGTCGAGTCCTTGAGGACATATGCCTTTGCCCCGGCTCTGAGAGCTTCAAGTACGTATGCCTCGTTGCCGTGCATCGACAGGATCACGACACTGGTGGACGGGGCGCGCTTTGTCACCTGGCGCGTAACCTCGAGGCCGTTCATGCCGTCCATCATGAGGTCAAGGACCAGTACGTCCGGCTGCAAGTTCTCGGTGATGCGGGCTGCCTCCAGCCCGTCGGCGGCTTCGCCGATGATCCGGAGGTCTGCCTGTGCTTCGAGCAAAGCACGCAGTCCCTGCCTTACGACATGGTGGTCATCTGCCAAGACTATGGATATCATGGTCTATCCTCATACCTTCTTCACAAATTCTGCACAGCGGCAACTCCGCGACGAGGCGGACTCCCTTACCGGGAGAAGAGTCTATGGTGAGTTTACCTCCAGTCTGGAATGCCCGCTCGCGCATCCCGCTGAGGCCCAGAGACCTGCCCGACAGCGCCTCTCGAACATCGAATCCTATACCTTTGTCTTCGACTACTACGGCAAGGACCTCCTGATCGCTCCAGGCACGCACCATGACTTCATCGACATGGGCATAGCGAGCGACATTGGTCAACGCTTCCTGCACTATCCGGTAAGCGGCAGTGCTGATGTCCGGGGGAAAAACCATGTTGAGTCCTGCATGCTCGAACTCCACACGCACCTGGGTCTGGTCTGTGTACCGCTCAAACAGCCACAACAGGGCAGGAAGCAGGCCCAGGTCATCAAGCATACTGGGACGCAGGTCCAGGGAAAGGTCCCTTACGCGCTTCATCAACTCATTAACTACCGCCAGGGCGTTTATGGAGGCGCTCTGTATATCCTCGCCGCTTCCGTAGAGCGATCTCTCCAGGGAAAGCTTGAGCGCGGTCAGTGATTGTCCTATCTGATCGTGGAGTTCATGGGCTATGGACCGGCGTTCCGTCTCCTGCGCATCTACTACCCGATTTGAAAGCGCGCGTAGTTCGCTTTCAGCCTGTTTGCGTTCGGTTATATCCAGGCCGGCACCGATTACGCCGATTATTTCTCCCTTTATATCGCGCAGCGGCTCGATGTGGCAGTGGAACGTCCTCCCGGCCATGTCTGATTCGATAGATATGGCTTTCCCTGACAGGCCCTGTTTGTGGGCGGTGACCATGGGATATGCCGGTTCACGCTTCAGCCCGTAGTCCAGGAGGTCCATTCCTACTAGCCTGTTGGGCGCCTGGTTCAGCGCAGCAAGACCGGTACCCAGGACGGATGTTACCTTCAGCTCTCGGTCAGTAGTCCACAGGATACACGGCATCTGATCGAGAAGGAGTCTCAGGGCCGATTCGCTGCGTCGCAGGGCTTCCTGGGCCTGCTTGTGGTCGAGTATCTCTCTGGCCAGTTCCTGGTTGGTTCTTTCCAGGTCCAGGGTACGCTCCCTGACTCTTTCTTCAAGCTCATCCCTCGCTCTGGTCAACTCTATTTCCGCGTTCTTGCGGAGCGTTATATCGGTAACCATGACCAGGCTCGAGATATGATTGCCGTCACGGTCCAGAACGGGGCTGGCGTTGATAATCGCCCACCCCTGGGAACCATCCGGGCGTAGATAACTGAGCTCGTATTGACCGCTCAGCCCTCTCTTTCGTTCTTCCAGCCTGGACCGAACTCGTCCGATCTCCCCGGGGATCAGCTCAAGTACCCGACGGCCGGTCAACTCATCCCGGGAGTAACCTGAGATCTGGGACATCTTCCTGTTGGCGAAAGTGATCGCACCGCGGGCGATGTCAGCGATGATCACTCCTTCGTTTGCCGTCTCAATGATCCGCCTGTACTTCTCCTCGCTTTCAGCGAGAGCCTCTTCTGCTTTCTTCCGTTCGGTGATGTCCGTGATGAATCCTTCAATGCCCTGGAGTTCGCCGTCGGAGGAAAAGACGCCCGATCCCTTATCCCAGACCCACTTATCGTCGCCGTGCGCACAGCGTATCCGGTACTCGACCTCAAATGGACGTTTCTCAACCAGGGCTGTCTGTATACTGTTGTAGACCAGCTCCCGGTCATCCTCATGCACCAGGGACATAAACGCAGTCCGGTTCCCGCCTGTCAGGTCGACCGGCCTGTAGCCGGTCAAATCCTGGGCTCCGCCGCTTACGAAATTCATGGTCCTGTCTGGGTCATTATCGCCGCGATAAGCCATACCTGGAAGGTGACTCATGAGTGTGAACAGGACCCGCCGAAATTCCTGCAAACGGGCTTCTGTCTCGGCGAGCACCCTCTCGCTGTTGAGCTCCCGGCAGGCGCGGCCCACGACCTGGGGAAGAACCTCGAGAAAACGCGAGTCCTTCACCACGTAGTCCATCGCCCCGAGTTTCATCATCTGCACCGCAATTTTCTCGTCGCCGTGTCCGGTCATTATGATGAACGGAACAGGGCGGCCACCTTTGCTAAGAGTCTCCATGACATCCTGTGCTGTCATATCGGGCAGCTTGTAGTCCAGCAGCAGGAGGCAGTCGGGGTCCTTCTTTGCCTCCAGTATAGCTTGTGAACCGAGCAAGACGCACCTGGGCTGGAAGCCTGACCTTTCCAGGTTTCTGCTGATGAGTTGGAGAAGACCGGGGTCGTCTTCTACCACTATAATATTCTTGTTACCGACCATTCGTACGCCTTCTTCTCACCGGCGGAATCTCCGCCGCGGTCAGGTAGAGTCCGATCTTGCGGACCGCCTCTCCATAGTGTTTTGGATCCACGGGTTTTACCATGTACGAGCTACATCCGAGATTATAACAAAGATCAATTACTTCCGGGTCATCCGTTGAGGACAGCATGACTACCGGAACTCGTTTCAAGTCGGGGTGGCTCTTGATTTGCCTGAGTACCTCGATACCGTTGACCCTGGGCATCATGAGGTCCAGCAGCACCAGGTAAGGAGTATCCTCCTCCAACCTGGAGCGAGGTTCTCGCTCGAACAGAAAATCGAGGAGTTGCTCACCGTCCCTGAAGACCATTGTCGGGTTATTGATGCCTGCCCTTTTCATGCTTTTGCATGTGAGAGCGGCATGTCCTTCGTCATCGTCCGCAACTAGTATGACCACGTCCTGGTGCATTATACCGTGCTCCTTCAATTATGTGGGAAGGGAGACATAGAACCTGCTTCCAGTCCCCCTGCATGATTCGACCCATACTCTCCCCGCATGCAAGGCGGCAAACTTGCTAACGATTACCAGGCCCAGGCCTTCCCCCTGAGCCGCATCGGGATCAAAACGCTGAAACATCTGGAACAATTTCGGCCTATTCTGCTCACTGATGCCGACCCCATTGTCCTCTACGCAGTACGTGGAATGTCCGCCGCCGGTGCTTCCATTTATGGTAATCCGGGCGGGTCTGCCGGGGTCCCGGTACTTGAGCGCATTGTCCAGCAGATTTGAGAAGATCTGGAACACTTGATCGTGGTCCCCGCGGCATGGAGGGAGGTCCTCAATAACAACGGCAGCCCCCGCTTCGCTTATGCTGTATTCAAACCCCTTTCTCACTTCTGAGATCAGGTCATTCATATCGAGAACATTGATATTCGGGACCGACTTTCCGGCGCGGGAGACCCTCAGCAGAGCCGAGAGCAGGGAGTCCATCTTGGTCACGCTTGAATCGATATGGGTCAGCGCTTCTGGGAAATGTTCGGTCAGAATAGGAGCCAGCTTTTCCTTGGCCTCGGGACTGAGTCCACATTCCTGCAGAACGCCGAGCAGGTCGCTGGTAGAATACTCGAGTTCCCTGGCGAATCCTCGCACATTGACAAGGGGTGAGCGGAGATCGTGAGAGGCAACATATATTACCTGCTCCAGTTCCTGGTTCTTCCTAACAAGCTCCGCATTTAGCTGCTTGATCTCTTCGGCGGAATTCACGCGGTCGGTCACATCGAGGACTGAGAGTACCAGCGCTTCCACCTGGCCTTCATCGCCTTTAACGGGTATGAGTGTCCAGTCCCAGTAACCGGGCTCTTTCCACGGCTTGTCCCTGCATTGGAAAGGAGCGGCATGAAATTCGACAGCCTGACCCTCGTCTCTAACCCGCTCGAACATGGGCCGGTTTTCATCGTTGTCAAATACGTCGAAGAGGTTCCGGCCAATGAGTTCCTCGCGGGTATGGCTGGTCGAAGCTGCGTATGCCGAGTTCGCCCGGATGAATCTGAACCTGGTATCGAGGAGCGCAAGCTTCGTCCAGGTGTTCTCCATGATCGTTTCAAGGAAATCTTTCTCAGCTCTTAAATTCAGAGCAAGTTTCTCGGCCTGTTTACGCTGCCTGTCAACCTCCTGTAACAGGCGCTGGCGAGCTACCTCCATCTGCTTTCGCTCCGTAACGTCGTAAGCAAGACATATCAGTTCGGGCGGGGCGCTGTTCGGAATCCTGGCGATGGAGTAGCTTATGTCTATCAAAGTACTGTCGCTTTTTCGAAAGGAGTATGTGCCCTGGAAGACGCCTTCACCAGCCATGCTCGCCGCAAAAAGGCGCAAGAATTTGGCGGTGTCTTCAGGCCGGTCGTAGAAGAACGTTATGTCTTTTCCTGTCAACTCTTTCGGAGAGTACCCGTACATCGACCGCACGATATCGTTGCACCAGGTGATCACTCCGTCCCTGAGTTTGAATACGGCGTGGGGAAGGTTTCTGACCAGCGCGGCATAGTGCTGCTCGGAATCCCGGAGTTCCTGTTCAGCCCTTTTTCTCTTCGTAATGTCCTCTATCGCCAGCAGGATCAGCCTCCGCTTGTCGCCATCGCGAAACAGCTGCCGGGCATTGAGAAGCAATGAACGGGGTCCGGAGAGGAACCGGTGCTCGACCTCCAGGTTTTCAGTTGAAGTGTTCTTGAATAGAACATCCCACAGCAGCTGCCTTAAAGTCGGGATATCCCAGCCTTTGTCCTGGAGATCGAATATTGTCTGCCCTTCCGCCTCGCCCCTGGAGATTTCAAAAGTGGAGCAGAATGCGCGGTTGGCTAAGACCACCGTCAGTTCGTCATCCAGCACCACGAGCGGCTCATGCATGGTCTCGACAATGCTCTCGGCGAACTGGCGCGATTCCTCGGCGGCCAGTTCAGCCTGCTTGCGCACCGAGATATCGACTAGAGCAGTCCGCCACTGGACTGTGCTTTTATCGAACGACAGGCTGAGCAGGCTGGCGAAAAAGCGCGCTCCATCTCTATTCACCATCTGGATTTCGCAGGTCCTGGTGCTGGAAGTCTCCAGGACTTCCGTTTTATGGGCGTGAAACAGTCCCTGGAACTCGGGAACCAAAAAGTCGGTGAACTTGCTGCCGATGAGCTTGCGGCGAGGAACTCCGAGCATGGAGCTGCCGGTCAGGTTGACATCGAGGATGACATCGCCTTTGCCAAGGGTGAAGTAACCTACCGGCGCGAAATCATACAGATTGACGTACCTGTCGCGTGATGCTTCCAACTCGAGATAGACGCACCGGAGTGCTTCATCCGCAATTTCCAGTTCAGCCTTGTTCAATACGTGACCCCGCACAGAGGAGCCGGCACTTCCCTCGACATTCGGATTCGCAGCCGGAATTCCAGAAGCTCGATCGCAGGCGGTTCGGTTTTTCCGGGGCCGTGAATAGGTCAGCTTTCTCACCGGCTTGCCTCCGGCGAGATATAGTTAGCTGGCTGAGGCGAGTGTTCCAAAACCTGAGACCGCCTGCTGTGGCCGATCCGCACGGCAAAGTCCCGGGGTTCCGCTCCGGCAATCGCCGCGTCCGGCCTCGGTGCACGACAGGGTTTTGACGACCGGGAAGTCTTCGTTCCTGACACCCGATGGGGTCCGGGTGTTCTCATTCTCAGGTCGGGGTCTCTGGCTTCTGTTCTTCCGCTATGCTTTGCTGCTATCGCCATCGCCTCTCACCTGTCAAACGGTATGGGCGCAAATTCTGTGAAAGGAAGGGCTGGGCACCGGCGGCTGCTGCACAGTGTATCCCGGGGCCACCCTCTGTGCCCGCAGAGGGATGGCTGTACCCTGGAACTTTCAGCCTACTATTCCCGACAATGCTTGTCAATCTTACATCAGCTACAGGTCATGCGCGATTTTCCAGGAAAAGTTGAACGTGCGACATGCTCTCTGGATCGTGTGCGATATGTTGCTTTTTCAGGGTCGGAATCTGGCCTGGTGGTGCGGCTGCAAGAGCAGGAATGCGCGTCGCGCGGCCGTTCGGCCCGCGATGCGCACAACGCGTTAGCCGGGGAGCACTGCAAACTTGCTGGCTTCGGGACCATTTAGAGCGGTTCGGACACTTTCTGAGGTTTGTCCCTGCGGTCGTCTATGATTATTGTGCTCTGCACCCGTTTTGCGCCCTCGGCAAAACCGCTCTCGTGCATTCTTCTGACGACGTTCATCAGTTTGTCGAGTTCACCTTCAAGGACCGTACCCGCCGAGGTCACCTGGTAGGCCACATCCCTCTCTTTTTCCAAAACTTTCACCGCATCTGAAACGGGCTTGCGTATTGATGAAGATCCCGTGCCTATTGGAACGATGTTGACTTCTACAATGGCCATGTCTGCACCCCCGGTCTTGACTGACGATATCGCTGATGCTCTCGCCAGGAATCCCGCATCCTCCTGACTGGTCTCGAACCAGATAGGGAGGAACGCGCGTCCGGCTGCATCACTTTGGTTTGATCTCGATTCTGCTCGGCATAGCCTCTTTGGCTTTGGGTACCTGCAATTCAAGCACCCCGTTCTCGTAAACAGCTTCCGCCTTGTCAGCCTCCACCGTCGCCGGCAGGGTTATGGAGCGTGAGAAGCTGCCATAGAATGATTCCGAGCAATAGTAGTTCTCCTCCTTCACTTCTTCTTTGGCCTTGCGCGAACCCCGGATTGTCAGGGTATCGCCGGTTACGGAGACATCTATGTCTTCCTTGTTCACACCTGGCAGCTCGGCGCGCACTACAAAGGCGCCGTCTTTCTCATAAATATCCATCGGCGGCACCCAGCCCGCTTCGACCGAAGGTAAGCGCCGCCAGGGCGCGCCAAGCTCCTCGAAGAGGCGGTCCAGTTCTTCTGATAGCGGCCTCCAGCGCCTCATACCACGTGGTCTCCATCTCTCCAGTGTCATGGTCTTCTCCTCCTTTCTCTGGTTCCGGCTCTCATTTCCCGTCACGAGCGTACCGGAACGGCTCGATGTAATCCTGAAACGCACAAAAGTATAACAATGTCGGAGTTGAAAAGTCATAAAAGAAGAGGGGAAAACATTAAGAAATTATGACATCGTGTGGGAGAGTGAGGACTGAGATTCAGATTCAGACTCAGATTAATGCGGGGGTGTTGGGGGGTTGGCCGTCTGGGGCCGGGCCGGGTGGGGCAAATGTGCGGCGGGCCGCCGCAGGGGCCGGAGCCGGGCCACGCACAGGACAGGTTCCCCAACCTGCCAAACGTGAACAGGTCGGGTTGGAAGAGTCTGTCTCATAAATCCTTCGTCTGAAGCTGGAGTGTTGTCCGTGCCAGCTGCGGAGTGCTCAGTTTTGCGACTAAGCTCTGGAAACCCGACCTCCCGGTTGGTTGTGGGTACGAACAGGGCCCGGCGGTGACCTATTTTCCCAAAGAGTTGCCCCTTCAGTATCGTCGGCGCTGAGGCGTTTCACTTCCGTGTTCGGGATGGGAACGGGTGGGTCCGCCTCGCCAGAACCGCCGAGCCCACACGCGCAAACGTGCTCAAAACGTACTTGTTATCGTACTGCAACGGGGAATGCCGTTGAATACGTATGCACAGATATTGATGTACGAATTTCCCCCTATTTCCTGGAACGGAGGATGAGAGTGAGAATGAGGTCCGGTGGCTGGACTTATCCTGGCAGCTCTATGGTTATGCTCGTTCCGCTGCCGGGCTGCGACTTGATAGTGAGTGTTCCTCCTACAGAGAGCGCCCGTTCCTGCATCGCTACCAGTCCCAGCTTGCCGTCTCTTACCAGGTCGCTGATTGTCCCTGGGAGATTGGACCCCTTCCCGTTATCGCTGACTGTTACCCGCGTCACGCCGGCATCGAACTCGACCTTTATTTCGGCCTCCACAGCCTGAGAATGCCGCTGAACATTCCTCAGCGCTTCCTCGGCGATGCGATAGAGCACCAGCTCCGCCTCTTCCGAAAGCCTGCGGGGCTTTCCCACGAGGTTGACGGTGGTCATTATCTGCGAGCTGTCCGACAGATCGGAAGCCAGCCATTCAAGGGCGGGCAGCAATCCTAGATGGTCCAGGGAAGTGGGACGAAGGTCCCGGCCCAGTCGGCGCATCTCGTCCATAATGGAGTTGGTCTGCTCCCATATCTGTTTCAGTCGCTCACGGCTTTCACCCGTAAGGTCCTTGCCGCTGGAGGCGAGTATATCCAGCTGGCGGGAGATCACGACCAGCGCCTGGATGGTGTCGTCGTGGAGTTCCCTGGAGATGCGTTTCCGTTCCTCTTCCTGCGCGCGGGTAGCCTGCTGCGTATAGAAACGGAGGTTGTCCTGCAGCCTTTTCTGCTCCGTCACATCCCTGGCTATGTGCTGGAAGGCGACGGGCCGGCCGCTTTCGAATACGAGACTGGTCACGAGCTGGATGATCGCTACGCTGCCATCCTTCCTGGTTAACTGCTGTTCATACGGCTGTTCGACCGGCTCGCGCGCAAGCAGCTTTGCCCGTACCTGGCTTGCCATGTGGAGACTTTCCTCGGAAAGGAAGGTCCGCACATTCATACGTGGGAGCTCCTTCACGCTGTAACCGGTGAGCTTCTCCGAAGACAGGTTGGCCGCCGTAATATTGCCGTCCAGATCATGAAGCCATATAGCGTCAAGAGCATTCTCGTATATGCTGCGGTACCTCTCCTCCGACTGCCTGAGTTTTCCCTGCGTGGCCTCAAGCTGGGTCCGCCGTTCTCGTTCCGAGCGCAAGGCAGCGAATGTCAGGGCAAGGACGTTGCCGACTACGTAGACCGCGGCGACCTCCAGGGAATTGCCCAGGGGCGCCGTCGAAGCGGCGGCATGAGGAAGCATGAGGCCGACCGCTACCAGCGAGGTTGTTATCGCTCCCGTACGGCCGAAGAACAGGCCTCCCCAGACAATCGGAGCAAGGAACAGGATCCGCTCGAACGAATCTCGATCGAGACCCAGAGCGCTGTAAAGGCGCGATATGAAGTCAGGATGCTCCAGTGCGGTCACGTAATGAGGTATGCTGATGAGGGCAAGCGAGATTACGATCAGCCAGAAGCTGGGCTTGCGAAAAAGGCCCATGAGGGGATGGATTCTCAATCGCTCTGTCATGCGCTGTGTAACCGGGAATCAGGAATGCCTATATGCTACTCCTGAATAGTCTCCAGGTCAACGGCAATCAGCGGAATCTCCCGCTCGAGCCTCGATTAGTACTCCGATCAGTTTACTGAAGAATAACAAATATATAACACGTGTCCAAATCGGCCCGGAGGGCATTGAAAAGCCCCGCTGGATGGTCTAGATTATATCGAGAGGGTCGCAAGAGAGTTGCACCATGCTTGAGCGCGCGGTGGTTGGGCGGTGGCCGATACTCCTTTTGCGGCTGGTCCTTGGCGGCATTTTCATCGGGGCGAGCATCGGCAAGCTCCAGGACCAGGCCGGATTCATCAATGCCGTCACGGGCTACGGTATCCTCCCCCAGAGCCTTGCCAATGCCTACGGTCTGGCTCTTCCCTGGGCAGAGCTTTTTATCGGCTGCTGTCTTGTTCTCGGGGTCTTCACCACGCTTGCCGCCGCCCTGGGGTTCTCCGCTGCCGTGAGTTTCGGGGTAGCGAACATATATGCTCTGGCCGGGCCGGGTGGCGACAGCTGCGGGTGCTTCGGGGAAATGCTGCCCATGAGCTATCCGGTTGCGCTGGCGGTCGATATCTTCATGCTTGGTGCAGCCCTACTGCTTATACTCCACAGGGATAAGGCTGCGTTTCTGAGCCTTGGAAAGCGCATCTCATGTATCGGCCTTGCCTGCCGCGCGGACTTCTGCCGGATGTTCGATATGGGGACGAAGTTCGCCCTGCTGGCTGTTCTTGTGATCGGAGTGGGCCTTCCGCTTGCCAGAAGTGAAGAGAGCCCTATCTTTCAGCGGATGGATGAGTCGCTTCGGCGCAGTATCCCGGTCGTACTCGTCTTCTATCTTGACGAATGCAGTCTGTGCAAAGAACAGAAGCCCGTTATCGCGCAATTGAAGCAGGACCTCGGCGCCAAAGTCACTTTTCTGGATGTCAACTACGCATCCGAATCGGACGTGGTGTTGACCTTCAATGTCAGGAGAATACCTACTGTCATCGTGATTAACTGCAAGCAGCATGACGAGTACATAGTCTACGAAGAGTACCGGGGCTTCACGGACTATGAGGTGCTTAGAGGGTGCCTGGACGGTATTCCACAACTGCGTGGTGGACCTGCTGTGCCCGGTCCTGCGCCGGCGTTACTCTGCGGGGCAAAGGCTTGTGTCCAGGCATAAAATAGGTACTGCTGCGGATAAATAGGTACTTACTGGCCAAACGGGTATTTTTTTCTGCTTCCCCGGCCCTTCCCGCGGTCCTGACAAAACTTGAATCCGAAGGTGAAGCCCGCTTGCCGCTGCCTGCTCCCGTCTTACCTTACTATCCTATACTGAACTTGACATTATCTCCACGTGGTCTAAAATCACAATTCCCAAGGGTTTCATAAGCATATCGCTAACGAGCCGATATAAGGACAACGAGGAATACAGTAGTCGCTATCTTCTCGTAATTTCGCCGGGAGGCCACATGAGCCACAATGGAAGAAGAGCACTGCAAAAGATACCGACGGTGATCCCCGGTCTGGACGACGTCCTCGGGGAAGTGCTTGGATGATACTCGGCAGCCTGAATGATACGGAGAAAGTAGCGGCTGCGCTGCGCCTGAAGGATGAGTACGAACGGTTGTAGACTGGGTCCCGAGGACATGGAAGCGAAGCTCGCTGAGCTCGAGAACGCTGTCGAGGCCCTGCGCAGAGAGGATGTGGACGCTGTTGTAGGGGCTGAACATGTCCTTCTCCTGCGCGCCAAGGAGGCCGATGAACACCTCAATGCGCACTCCGACCATCTTGACAGGCTTGTCAAGGACCGCACCTCTCAACTGATCAAGACGAACACTGAGCTTGAGTTGCAGCTTGCCTGGAACAAGGGCATTGAGTGGGAGCAGGACAGGCTCAGGCGCGCTCTCGGGACCATAATGAAATGCAGCGAAGCCCTGTTGCGCGCGAGTAGCGAACCGGAATACCTGCAAGAAATCTGCCGGATTGTGACCGATGAGAGCGGGTATTCCAGCTGCTGGGTCGGTATTGTCCTCGATGAGGATCGTGATTCTCTGCCATGGGCGCATGATGGTGATGGCTGCCTCAAAGTGCTGCGGGCTGGCTTGTGGGAGAAGAGACGGGACCCGGCCAGCATAGCCCTGCAAACAGGAAGGCCGTACCTGGCAAGAAACTTCCCGCCGGAAGGTGAAAGCCTGCCCCCGGAGAACGTCAGTGGCTCTGCATCGTGTCTGGCGCTCCCCCTGGTCATCGAGGAACGCGCATATGGCGTGCTGAACATCTGCGCTGAACCGGATGCATTCAAAGAGGATGAGTTCAGATTGTTGACCAGGCTGGGTGCGGAAATCTCGTACGGTGTTGCGGTGCTCCGGACGCAGGCCCAGCGTGACAGAGCTGAGAAGGCCCTTTACGCGAGCGAGAGAAGGTACAAGGACCTGGCCGATAGCATCAGCGATGTGTTCTTCGCCCTGGATGAAGATCTCAGGTATATATACTGGAACAGGGCAAGCGAGAAGCTGACAGGGATCCGGGCGGAGGATGCTCTGGGCAAGAGCCTGCTTGAAGTGGCCCCCGACCAAGAAGGGGAGGACCGCTACTATGAGAGAATGTTCCGCCAGGTGATTTCGACCAGGGAGCCGGTCTACGCGGTTATCCCTTTCCGGGACCACTTCCTTGAGACGAGTGTTTATCCAGCCGAATACGGAGTATCAGTGTTCATCAAGGACATTACAGAGCGAGTCTTGAGGGAACGAAGGCTGCGTCGGAGCGAGGCCAGGCTTATTGAGGCACAGCACATCGCCCAGGTCGGCGGCTGGGAAATGGATTTGTCTACCCGGCGCATAACCGGATCTGACGAGATATTGCGAATTTGCGGAGTTGAGCCGTCGGAGTTCGGAGGGACATGCGAGGCTGCTCTTGACCTGGTGCACCCGGAGGACCGGATGCGCGTCGATGAAGCGATTGACGATGCGGCGGAGGGCAAAGGGCCTCTGGACATCGAACACAGGATCGTCACCCCCGACGGGTCCGTGAATACAGTCCGTCTTCGGGCGCAGCTCTTGCATGAGCTGGACGGCAGAATGAGGCTTGCCGGCACAATGGTCGATATGACAGGAACAAAAAGGCTTGAGCATGAACTCCGAACCCTCACCCGGCGCCTTGTCGAGGTACAGGAAAACGAGAGGCGCTTCGTGGCGCGCGAACTGCACGACCAGACCGGGCAATCGCTCACCTACCTCAGCCTTCTGGTAGACAGGGCGGCGCGAGTCCCTCCCGAACGCATAGGCGCGGTCCTTGGTGAGGCCAAGACCATGATCAACGAATTGATGTCGCAGATCCGCAACCTTTCCCTCAGACTGCGCCCTGCCATGCTCGACGATCTGGGGTTGGTTGTGGCCCTGAACTGGCTTTTCCAGCAGTACATGTCGGATGCGGGCATCAGGGTGAACTTCCACTGCCCCGACATGGAGGAGAAACTGCGGCTCGATGTAAGCACAGCCGCTTACCGCATCATACAGGAAGCATTGACCAACGTGGCGCGACACGCCGGGGTCGACGAAGTAGACGTTTTCATTTCCATCGAAGATGACAGATTGCACCTTGCAGTAGCAGATCGGGGAACCGGCTTCAGCCCTGATTCAGTTAAGGTCAGCGCCGGGTTGAGCGGCATGCGCGAACGGGCCAGGGCGGTGGATGGCAAGCTGACGGTTGAATCGGCGCCGGGAGCCGGGACACGGGTCGCTGCTGAATTACCTCTCCATAACCGTGAGGAAAACAATGAATGATGGCAAAGTAGAGATTGTACTGGCTGATGACCACAAGGTAGTCAGGCAGGGCATAGGCCTGCTGCTCGGCCTTGAACCAGGGTTCGAGGTGATCGGCGAAGCTCGAGACGGGACTGAAGCAGTAACACTTGCAGAGGAACTGAAGCCTGATATCCTGATCACAGACCTTGCCATGAACGGCATGAATGGGATTGAGGTGACACGGAGAGTCAGGGCATCCTCACCGCAAACAGGCATCATTATCCTGTCCATGTATGACAACGTCAGCTATGTTTTCGAAGCCCTGAACGCCGGCGCCGGAGCTTATGTCCTGAAAGGCTCCGGCATAGATGAGCTGGTCCAGGCCGTGCGGGCTGTTACCGCAGGACGCCGTTACCTGAGCTCCACCCTTTCCGAAGAAAAGACCGAAGAATACGGAAAGAGGACCGGCAGACTGAGCCCGGATCCCTGAGCAGCCTGCTGATCAGGCCGTACTGGACGCTGGCTGCGCTTGACATAAGGCCCCCCTTCTTCGTACACGCTTTTCCTACTCGCTGCGGAGGGCTTCAACAGGATCCATGCGCGAGGCGCGTATTGCGGGATACAGGCCTGAAAGCAGGCTAATTGCCAGGCATATGCCGATCGCAATCGCCGCCCACTGGAGGGGCAGAGCGCCGGGCACCTTAAAAAGCATGGGCACCGAGGTATAGGCCGCAATCGTCGCTATGACCAGGCCCAGGACACCTCCAAGAAGGCCGATCACGCATGCCTCGAAAAGGAACGCCGTCAGAATATGGCGGTTCTTCGCGCCCACGGCCTTCATTACGCCGATCTCGCGTGTCCGTTCCGCTACGGTGACGAGCATAACATTGGCGATCCCGATTCCCCCCACCAGCAGTGAGATGCCGGCGATAGCAACAAGGGCGAGCTGGATCATGGCGGTGATGTTATCCGAAATACCCAGGATATCCGATTCGGTTGTGATACTGTAGACCTGGTCCCCTTTGCCGGGCATGGCGGGTATGATCCCGAAAAGTGCCTGCTCTTCCTCCGTAGCCTCGAGTTCACGCTTCGGAGGGACTTTGAGGAGCCTGTCCAGCATATCGCGCGCTTCCTGCTCGACAATCCCAATGTACCGGGCATCAGAGGCGAGGAGGGTTATATCTGTGTGACCTTCACTGCCGAGCATGGCGTTCAGCGTTCTAATCGGGATGTATATGATGCCCATGCCCACGCCCGGTTGCGGGTCCCTGGCTATGCCTTTGACCCTGAACTTCTCCGTGACTTCTCTTCCCCCCTCAACCGTGACCGTAAGGTCAAAGCTCGACATGAGTGAGAGAAGACGGCGCGATGAGGATGCGACGACCGAGGTCCCTATGACGGCGTTGTAGCGGTCCTGCATCACCAGTTCCTGTCCAGCGATAAGCTCGCGGTTGCGAGCATCCAGGTAAA
>JACUUS010000186.1 GCA_014859215.1 Dehalococcoidia bacterium
TCACCTTGATGGCGTGCGTATTCCGATCAAGACAGCCCAAAGGTCGGTATCTAGGTATAACGCCGAGAATTAGACTGATTGATGGCTGATTCTAGGTAAGGTTACATATTCCTGAGAGCATTTCCTTATGGTAACGTTACACAGTACATGGTTGAGAAGGAGGATGCAATGCAAACGAATCTGATTTATGCGATTGTTCCAGCAGCAGACCTATCCCGTGCGCGCAAATTTTATGAAAACCTCGGGCTTAAAGCTATCGCCGAAGACCCGTGGCCGGGCGTCACTTTTGAGGGTGGCGATGGCTCCCTGCTTTATCTGTACCAGACTCCCAACGCCGGCAAAGCTCCGCATACCCTGGCCGGATTCTCTGTTGATGACGTGGAAGCCACGGTGGATGGCCTGAGGGCAAAGGGCGTCAGGTTTGAGGAGTACCAGACGCCTGATCTCAAGACGGTAAACGGAATAGCAACCGTGGGGCCGGTCAAGTCCGCCTGGTTCAAGGATACGGAAGGCAACATCCTGGCGATAGACAATATGAAGTCGGTGCTCAGGCAATCACACGTTAGAACATAGGAGACGTACTCTAGGCCCTCTACTGCTCATGGTGAGAAAAGCAGGCTCTTATGGGAACCCTCTTGTGTCGTGACAGTCAGTTGGACGGGGCATCGCCTGTATTCTCGCCTGGAAAGCCTCCGAGATAAATGCTGCAGCACGAAGCGTGTTGAATCATCTCTCTATCAGGTGACTTTCGAGCTCCTTTCGGGGTCAACCTGTCTGCCGTCTGCCTGTCTACTGGTCTGCGCTGTTCCCGCGCTCTGCTTCCCGAGTCTAATTTTGAAGACTAATATTGACACCCTGTAAGGGGCTCGCTAAGGTGTTAATGCCTGGCCCTGATTCGAACACTGACCACCTTTTCTGGGAGCATGTGCCACCAGGCCGCCGCTGGCGCAACCGGGTGGAGGGGTTGAAGATGAAGCGCAATCGCATCCCCCGAATTCTCGGTCTGTCCGTTTTCTTGTTAAGCCTGGTGCTGCTTGCCTCTGTCCCGGCTGGCGCAGTTGCGCTTCCTGCCGACCATGAAATGGCGACCGGGCCAGACAGTTCCCTCACACTCTATGACGGAATATTCGCGGCACAAGCCGAAATGCTGTACCTGCGGGAAGCGGACGAGGAAAAGCCGGACCAGGCACGGTCACAGAATATTTTCGCCTTCCACCTGTACGGCAAAGTCCAGGTAGACGGTTCGGATGCACCCGACGGCACTGTAATTACGGCGATTATCAAGGGTGACACCTTTACGACCACGACACCTTCACCTTACGGCGCCTCGACGTATATGCTCTCGATATCGGGAGACTTCGAGGGCGCCCTGGCAACCTTCAGGATTGGCGATCGCAAGGCGGAACAGACGGTCGTTTTGGAGGCAGGAGGCAGGATTCGGCTTGACCTGAGTACAGGCGTTGCGCCGGCTGTTGTGAGAATAGAGGACAAAGTCTTGACTGTTGGAGAGAGGACTTCAGCCGGAGTCTGGGTAATTTATCCCGATGACCTGATTGGTCTGGGCAGCTACGCCCTGAGGATCGATTTCGACCGGTCCCTGCTGCGGGTAACGGGCGTGTCACCCGGCGAAGCCCCGTTTGACGCCCTGGAATATGAGATTGGCCGGGATCATGTTTTCATAACCCAGGCAAGCAGCGCGAAGCCAGGGCCGGTCGGCGCTATTAAGGTTGCGAATATCGAATACAGGTGCCTGGGAGTCGGCTCAAGCTCCCTCAGCGCTAGTATAGTGGTCCTTGTAAACGCGAACGGAGAGGTCACGCCTGCGACCGCATTGGATGGTACTGTAACCCAGGTCCCGGCGCCTTCTCCGACGCCTGCAAATGGACCTTCACCCACTCCTTCCATTACCCCTGCTCCACCGCCGAAGCCCGGTGAAACGGTATTCAGCCTGGATGGCTATATATGCACGATCGGCTTTATCCTGGAGGAACTGAACCTTGTATTACCTGATGGATCAGCGGGACTTCACCTGTTGGGTGGGACCAGGGCGCTGTCCCCGGAAAGGCGGCCGCTGGGGGAAATTAGAGTCATGCCCACAGAAGAAGTGCCGGACTCTCCTGCAGATTTTGTTGAGGTTGGGCCCGCTTATGTTTTCGGCCCCGACGGGGCCACATTCCATCCGCCCATAGGTATCTCCCTGCGTTACAGTCCAGATTCACTGCCCGACAGGATGTTCGAGGAATTTCTGTTCATCGCGGTGCACGATACTGAAACGGGTCAGTGGATCGACTTGGAGAGCGCCGTAGACACAGGAAAAGACACCGTCATTGCAGAGACAGGCCATTTCAGCCTGGCTGCAGTCATGGCCCGGTATCCACCGGCATCCTTCTCGGTCCGCAATCTCAAGGTCCCCGGAGAAGTCATTGCGGGCGATCCACTGAGGGTCTCTTTCGAGGTCATAAATTCGGGCTACCTGGTGGGGACTTACCTCGCTGAGCTCAAAGTGAACGGTGTGATAGAAGCAACGAAGCAAGTCACTGTTGCCGGCAGGTCATCGACGATGGTCGTATTTAGCATCAGCAGAGACTCCCCGGGCAGCTATGAGGTAGAGCTTGGCGGGCTGACCGGCAGATTCGATGTGTCCGGGCGCGCGCAGGCTGGTCTTGCCTGGTCTCTCATTGGCGCCGTCATTGCCGCCACGTCACTGGTCGCACTCGGTATCTACTTCAGGAGAAGCCATAAGCCCACCGATCCGGCGTAGGCTCCTACTGGTGCCTCAGGCTATTCTCTTGAACTTCTCCTTAGAGGCCTTGCAGATCGGGCATTCTTCGGGAAGATCGCCGTCCGAGACATAGCCGCAGATACTGCAGACATAGTAATCGGTGTCCGTTTCCCGCACCATGTGTTCAAGAGCTTTCTTGTAGAGCTTCGCATGGCCGGCTTCAACATCCCGAGAGTAAGTGAAGATCCGGGCCACACTTGCATTGCCTTCCTCATTGGCGTCCTTGATGAACCGGGGATAGGTGCGAGCCGCCAGGTTTTCTCTTTCGAATGCGGACTCCAGGTTACTCTGGGTATCCGAGACTCCGCCCAGAAGCCGCAGATGGTGAAAAGCATGGACCGCCTCAGCTTCCGCAATAGCTCGAAAAAGCTTTGCTATCGCTGCGTAGCCTTCCTGTTCAGCCTTCAGCGCAAAGGCAAGGTTCCTCTGGTGGGCCTGGGACTCAGCAATGAAGCCGGCTTTGAGGTTTTCCGGGGTTATTGTCCCCTTTATCGCCGGTATACTGTGCTCGACAAGTCTCTCCGCGTCTACGCCACAGACCGGGCAATGCTCAGGTTTGGCGGGGGCGAAGTCCAGGTGATTGCAGTTGGTGCACTTCCACATCGAGTTCTCTCCTCTTACCTGTTCAGGCAGCATCCAGAAGCCTGAGAATAGCGCATTTTGACAGATCCTGCAACCTGCCTGGGTCCGCTACTGCGTGGAGGGAACAGTCCGTATTCAGGGGTACCAGTTTTGCAAAGTCCATTTATTTGACTTATACTGGGCATACGGGAGGTCTGGCCTGATTGCCTCCCGGCGTTGAGCGGCCGACTCCACGCGGCCAGAGCCAATTATCGAACCCGAAGAGCAAGTCTGCAGTGGATAACTTCCGTCCTTCCGGGGCGTGACGCCAGTCTCGAGCCCTATTTCAGATCAGGGGATCAGGGATCAAACTTTGACTCATTTGATATCGGAAGGCGAACTCGAAAGGCTGGTGAGAGAATCATGGGGTAGATGAAGCGGTCGGGGACTCCGATCAGCGCGATAGCTGGGAATGAATACTAAGGAGCGCCAGATGAAGATCTATGTCGGCAACCTACCATTCGATGCGAACGAACAGGAGTTGCGGGAGCAATTCGAGGCTTTTGGCAAGGTGGCGTCTGTAGAGATTATTACAGACAAGTACAGCGGGAGATCAAAAGGTTTCGCTTTTGTGGAGATGCCTTCGATATCCGAGGGCCAGGCCGCTATAGACGGCCTTAACGGCAAGACCCTGCGAGAGCGGACCCTTACGATTAATCCGGCCAGGCCTCGTACTGAAAGCAGGGGGCCTGTTACACGGGAGCGCAGAGGCGGTGGTCCTGGCGGAGGTAGACAGAGAAGGTACTAACCTTCTCCCACAATACCCCGGGCGGATCTTGTTCGTCTAAACCAGAAACAA
>JACUUS010000187.1 GCA_014859215.1 Dehalococcoidia bacterium
TGAGGACCGCAGCATGGCCGAGCCAAGCGACTCGTGCGTCAAACCCTCCAGAGGACCGATTGGTGCTTCTAAAGCAGGTTCCAGATCGGTTCTACAAGCCGACGTCGAAACCAAGGAGGCAAAAATGGTAGCTCAGGTTGGCAAACAGGCCCCGGATTTCGAAGCGGCCGCGTTCGTAAACGGCGGCTTCAAGAACGTCACGCTGTCGGAGTTCAAGGGTAAGTGGGTTGCGCTGTGCTTCTACCCCGGAGATTTCACATTTGTCTGACCGACCGAGCTGGCGGCAGTTGCCGCCAAGCATGACGAGCTCAAAGCTCTCGGCGTACAGGTTTTGTCGATGAGCGTCGACAGCCGCTTCACGCATAAGATATGGCAGGAGGAGGAGCTTTCCAAGATGGTGCCGGGCGGGATTCCGTTCCCGATGCTGACGGACCCGGGCGGCCGCATCGGGAGCGTTTACGGCGTATATGATGTGGACGCCGGCGTTGATATACGAGGGAGGTTCCTGATCGACCCGGACGGAGTGATACAGGCAATGGAGGTCCTGACGCCTTCGGTAGGCAGGAACGTCGCCGAGTTAATCAGGCAGGTCAAAGCCTTCCAGCATGTACGCGAAACAGGTGAGGCGACGCCGTCCGGATGGCAACCGGGCAGGCCCGCATTGAAGCCGGGACCGGGCCTGGTCGGCAAAGTCTGGACGGTCTGGAAGCCTGAACAGGCTTTCTGACGGGGCCGGCTCGGGCGGGAATGCCGCCGATAACGAGGCCCGTCTATCTGGCGCTCAGCCCGAACCTTTCCAGCATCTTCCTGGGCGTCACGGTAGGCCTTTGATAGGGCGGAAGCTCGGGATTGATCCCGAACAGATACTTGGCGATGCCCTTCAGGCTCTCCAGATCATAGCGGGCCATCATCGTGATGGTCTCCATCTGGGGCGAACCTCCGCCGTGCAGTCCGGCAAGCTGCATGACCCCCGCCATCTCAGACACAATGAGGGTCTCGATACCGCGGAAACACCTGTGCTCATTCTCCGGGGACACGTTGGGGTTCCTCATCATGTACTTGTTCGCCAGTGCCGCTGTTTCCTCGGCGAAGAACTCCTCCTCAAACGGCATGGTCGCGCACAGCCCTCCGGCCAGGTCGGCTACTATCTTGTACTCATTGTATATCTCCTCGCCTGCCAGCCTCCTGCCCGCATTGGTCAGGATCTCATCCGGTACCCAGGTCCCGGAAATTGAAGGCTCAGCCCGGTGGGCGCTCATCTGTCCGGCTGCGTAGACGAGCTCGGCGGTGCCGATTATGTGGGAAATCTTCTCCCTGACGTGAGACTGTTTTTCTATGCCGTTGTATTCCGCGACCAGCGCCGCCGCGCTCGCGAGCACCTCTGAAACGGCGGGTTTGCACCCGGTATAGGAATGACGGTGGTAATGGGCAAACAGGAGCGCCAGGTAGCCGGCAAACGGGAGGTGCCGGGGATCGCCTTTGCCATCGAGAAATACCCTTTCGCGCGGGACGAAGACATCGTCAAAGATGGTAAACGCCTCGGCGTCACCCATTTCAGCGCCGGGAGCCTGCAAATGTCCCCTGTGATGCTGCATCGCGGGCCTCACGAGCATTTTGACACCGTCCCAGTCCGCAGGAATTGCGAAGGCCACGACATAGTCCACGTCCTTTTCTCCCATGAACCTGGTGGGGATCACGATTATTTCGTCGCTGACCGGGGCGGTGGTGTTGTCCACCTTGGCTCCGCGCACCACAATGCCGTCGGGCCTGCTTTCCACTATGCGCACGTACAGGTCGGGGTCGGCCTGCTCGTGGGGCCTCTTCAACCTGTCGCCCTTGGTGTCCGTCTGGGCGCAGTTGGCGCAAATATCGTTTTCCTGCCAGTATTTGAGATAACTGATGAAATTGCGGTTTGAGTCCGTGCCCAGGACTGCGTCCATCTCGTAAGTGATCACAGACAGCGCGTTCATGACGTCAATTCCCATGCAGCGCATGATACAGCCGCCGGTGCGGTGACACAGGAGCTTTGTCATCTGTTGTTTCTTCAGGAGGTCATCGACGCTCTGATGGATGTGCGTGAACCGGTTTATCTTCTCCCCCGTGAGGTGCGATGTCGCTGTGCAGAGGGATTCCCATGCGGGATCATTCGCCCTGTCATACGTTTCCCTGATAACGCGAAGCTGCCCGGCGAGCCTCTCGTCCGTCCTGCCCACCTTCGCGCCCTTCATATACAGGTTTGGCTTCATCCTGGTCAGCCGGTTGTAGTATTCGTCGAAAGTCTTGACGGCCATTCTTCTTACTCCCTCCAATTCAAGATAGAGCTGAATTCGCCGGGCTGTGAAAGGCGAGATACGGTCTTGTGGGCCTGCCGTTAGAGAGACTGGCCCCCATCGGCGGTGAGTACAGTGCCGGTAACGTACGCGGAGGCATCCGAGGCCAGATAGAGCATCGCCCCGACCACGTCTTGCGGCTCGCCGATGCGCTTCATTGGAATCATGCTCGCCGCGCCTTGCTCGATTTCCGGGGTGTTCCAGAGGGCTTCGCTGAAACGGGTCCTCAGGAGGCCGGGGGCAACAGCGTTGACCCTAATGTTGTAGGCGGCCCATTCTTTGGCCATCACCTTTGTGGCCATGATCACGCCGGACTTGCTGATAGAGTATACGGGAACATTACCCGGTATGAAGCCCCACACTGATGCAACATTTATTATGCAGCCGCCGCCCTGCGCTTTCATCAGCTTTGCCACTGCCTGGCTGAGGAAGAAAAGCCCTTTAAGGTTCAAGCTCATGATCGTGTCCCAAGCGCGCTCCTCCACGTCGAGAGCAGGTGCCATGGTAGGATTGGCGCCAGCATTGTTGACCAGAATGTCAATTCTGCCGAACTCGTTCCGGACCGCATCGACCAGGCTGCGCACGTCGTCCATCTTTCCGATGTGCGCTGCGGCCGCCAGCGACCTTCTTCCCAGCCCCCGTATTTCTTCAGCTACAGCCTCGAGATCGGGAAGCTTGCGGCTGGCGACGGCTACGTCGGCGCCGGCCCTGGCGAAAGCAAGCGCGGTGGCCCTCCCTATGCCGCGACTGCCGCCGGTAATCAAGGCAACCTTGCCGCCGAGATTACAGTTACCTGCCGGCATTTCGCACCTCCCGAAACCGTCCATGGTGACGCCCGACAAACGGGACGTCACGGCAAACTGTCTATATCATCGTTACCGGCCGTTGTCAAGGCAAACACTGCACAGATTGCTGAGTGATGGAAATGTGGAATCAGGAGGTCCATTTCAAGCTCCCGTCCTGCTGCGGGACCTTGTTTCCCGCGATTGCCAGGCCGTCCGGCCCAACCTGTCTATCTTGCCAGCCACAACCCGATCTCATATCGCACGATCTTTAGAATTACGTAGCTTCACTGATAGACTTCTATCCACCGAAATCAAACAATTACTATGAGAGGTCTTCATGGCCGGTGAGGTGCTCGTGCGCTTGAGCCGATGCGCTTTAGCGGGCCAGGAAGCCCGGAATTCGCGGTCATTATGAGATATATTATCGGCCTCCTGGTCGCGGTAACTTTACTGGCGCTTGTGATTCTGCCCGGGTGTGAACCGGCGCGGCCGCCCGGCGCCGAAGAGATCAGCCTTGGCCAGGCAATATCGTTGTCCCGGAACGAGGACCTCGAGCGGGTCAGTGTAGAGATGGACAAGGGCTGGATGGTAATGACGGGCACGGAAGGCCAGGAATGGTTCGCGTTTATCGGCGGCATGAATACGGCCGATCTTCAGGAGATGGGGTTCGTGTTCCCCGACGATTTCTCCGTAAGCAGGGGGGCCGCGGGCGATTCCGGAGGCAGCTCACTGCTGGCCTTTCTGCCCCTGCTGTTCCTTGTCCTGCTGGTATTCCTGCTGTTTCGCGGCTTCGGTATGTCAAGAAGCCAGCCGGGGCAGACCGATTTTGGACGGAGCAAGGCAAAGCTCATATCCGGCAGTACGCCTGGAGTCACTTTCTCCGATGTCGCCGGGATTCCTGAAGCCAAACAGGATCTGCTGGAAGTCGTTGACTTTCTCAAGCACACGGCGAAGTACCAGATGATCGGCGCGCGTATTCCCAAAGGGGTGCTCCTGGTCGGCCCGA